>JACPUY010000154.1 GCA_016192025.1 Pseudogulbenkiania sp.
CCGCGAGCGGGCGGTTCCAGTGGTTGAGAAACATGCTGAGAATCAGGCAGGCCTCGCACTTCAGGCCTTGGTCGCCGTATTTCTCGGCCAGACGAAAACCCAGCATGCCGAATTCGTAGCCGGTCTGGTAGCGCCCCAGGTTGGCGGCCAAGGTGTTGCCAAAGCTGGCGTAACCTTTGGCCGACTCGGGAACATTGCCGTAGCGGATCGACAGCGCGGTCATCCTGGCCAGCACCCAGCTGTACAGCAGGTAGCGATTGGCAAAGTAGACCGTGGTATGCACCGTCATCAGCACCTTCATCGCGGCCATGACGGTCACTTCACTCATCGCCGGCAGATCGATCAACGACGCGACCGTCCGGCCCTGCAGCCCTCGTTCTATATCGGCCAGCTCGGCCTCGACGGCCTTGGGCAGTTCGGCTTCGTCGGGAAAGTCCATGCCCAGCAGATGCAGGGCCTGTGCCGCCGCCGCAATCGCCTCCTCGTTCTTGCCCAGCATGGTGCGCTGGGTCACGAGCTGGGCATACACCCCAGCCCGGTCCAGTACCTGAGCATGCTCCCAAACCTCGTTGATCAGCCACTCGGCACGGTCATAGTTGCCGTTCAGGTACTCGGCCTCGGCACTTTCCTTGTAGAGCGCCAGCGTCAGCGGGTAATGGGCCACCCAGTCGCCGCTGAAGATGCTCATGGCCTGCTGCAAATAGCGCAGCGAGGCATCGTATGCCGCGGAAAGCCGGGCCTTGCGCGCGGCTTCCCGGTTGAGCCGCGCCACCGTGCTCAGCTCCTCTGGTGCCGTAATCAGTGCCTGCCCCAGGTTCAAGTGATCCACCAGCGCGAAAACCTGCTCCACGGACTCCGGATCACCGGCGCTGGCCAGCAACAAACGGCCGACTCTCAAGTGCAGCGCCGGCCGCAGCCGCTCCTCGATCAGGGCATAGGCGGCTTGCTGGACGCGGTCATGCAGAAAGCGGAAGTGGGAATAGACCAGCGGCGACTCGGCGTGTCGCGCATCCAGCAACTCCAGGCTCGAGGCCGGCAACACCAGCCCCTGCTGGATCGCCGGAAAGAGGTGCTGGTGCGTCTCGAGCGCAGGGTGGGCATGAATGATGGCCAGCGTGGACAGGTCAAAATGGTCGCCGAGACAGGCGGCCAGTTGCAACGTTTCGATCGTCGGTGCCGGCAGCTTCTTCAGCTTGCCGATCATCAGGTCGACGACGTTGTCGGTGAAATTCGCCTGGGCGATGCTGGCCATGTCCCATAGCCAGCGTGGCCGCTCCTCTTTGCCATCGCCAGCGGCGAAATGGATCAGGCCTTCCTGATACAAGGTAGAGAGGAACTGGCCGATGAAAAAGGGGTTGCCACCGGTCTTGCCCTGTACCAGTTCGGCCAGGGGAAGTACGCTGCCCTGATCGCAAAACAAGGTATCGGCGATGAGTTCGGCGGTCTGCCCGAGCGTCATGGGCGACAGCATGAGGCTCTGAAGCGGGGCCCCCTGCTTCGCCAGGCGAGCGAGCACCGCCGTCAGCGGGTGGTCGTCGCCGACCTCGTTGTCGCGATAGGCACCGATCAGCAATAAATAACGGGCGCTGTCGTCCGTCAGCAAGACTTCCAGCAGTTTGAGCGTCGCCGCGTCGGCCCATTGCAGATCGTCCAGAAAAATGATCAGCGGATGCTCAGCCCGATAAAATACTTGGAGGAATCTCTGAAACACCAGGTTGAAGCGGTTCTGCGCCTCTCTTGGCGGCAATTCCGGCACGCCGGGCTGAGGGCCGATAATCAGCTCCGCCTCGGGGATCACATCGATGATGATCTGGCCACTCTGCTCCAGCGCGGCCGCCAGCAAGTCTCGCCAGTGCTGGAGTTTGTTCTCGCTCTCCGTCAAGAGTTGCCGGACCAGTTCCTGGCAAGCGTTCACCAGCGCGCTGTAGGGGATGTTGCGCTGGAACTGGTCGAATTTGCCGCTGATCAGATAACCGCGAGCCTTGGTCAGCGGCTTGAACAGCTCCTGCACCAGGCAGGTCTTGCCGATGCCGGAATAGCCGCCGATCAGCATCAACTGCCGTCCGCCACGGCTGATGCGATCGAAGGCATCCAGCAGTTCGGCCACCTCCTGTTCACGGCCGTACAGCTTTTGTGACAGCTGGAAATGGCTCGGAATGTCCCACTGCCCCAGTCGAAACGGCTCGACCCGACCTTGGCGGCGCCATTGATCGAGACAGATTTGCAGATCCGCCCAGACGCCCCAGGCACTCTGATAGCGATCCTCCGCCGTCTTGGCCAACAGCTTGGCGACGAGGTCCGAAAGCGGGGGTGGAATCCGCGGATCGAGCTCATGCATCGGCCGTGGCGGCTGGGTCAGATGCCGGTGCACCAGCTCCAGCGGGTCATTACCGGAAAAAGGGGGGGCACCGGTGAACAGCTCGTACAAGGTTGCCCCGAAGGAATAGAAATCGCTGCGGTAATCGACCGCGCGGTTCATGCGCCCGGTCTGTTCGGGAGAGATATAGGCGAGCGTTCCCTCCAGCACATCGGGGTTGCGGATCGTCGGGCTTTCGCGCGACAGCACCGAGGCGATGCCGAAATCGATGATCTTGAGTTGGTGCGTCTCCGGATTGAAAACGATATTGGCCGGCGAAATGTCCTTGTGAAGGATATGGACCGAATGGATTTCGGCGATACCCTCGGCAATGGCAACGGCCATTTCCAGCCGCCCGGTCAGCGACAGGTCACGAGAGAGCATCAGCTGTTGCAATGAGATCCCGCCGATGTCCTCGAGCACGAGGACCGGCGTGTTCCGGAGGTAATCCAGCCGATACGAACGAATCACCTGTTTCAGGTCGAGATGATGGGTGATCTCGTATTCCTGTTTGTAGCGGGTGATTTCTGCCGGCTGCGGGAAGTCATCCTTCAAGACCTTCAATACAACGGGACTATCGTCCTCTACCCTGCGAGCGCGATAGACGACGGTGGATGGGCTGTCATACAGCTTTTCGAGAATCGTGAGGCCAGGAATGGAAAGCATGAGCCCCCCTTATGGGCGATTACCGCACTAGGCCGGGCAACAGGAAAAGGGGAACCGCCCCCAAAACGCTCCTCACTAGTAGGCGGGCCCTATCAGCACGGCTTGCGGCACATGCGATGACAAAGTCATTTTATGGCTTTTGGCAATTTGCTGCCACCCTGTTCGTTCATCATTCATCAAAACCCCTGAGTACCCCAAAATCACTCAACGAAAAACAACAGTGATCGTCGCCATCATGCAGAAAAATAGGCAAAAATAACCTATTTCATTACTGTTTTCACTGGCACATAGGCACATTCCCGCCTGGATAGCTACTAGAAGAATAGTCCATCGGAATGTATCCAGCAGTGGTAAACACCACATTTGTCATTATCGTCAATCCGGCAGTCCAGACACTCCATGCCACAGCCGGCCGGTTCCCGACGCACCGGGCGGAACGCCGGACAGGGCAAAAGGTCTATGCAAGATGGCGTGGCGGAGAAGGGCCGCTCTCTCATCCCTGCCCACCAGCGGTGCAGACCGGTGAATCGGGTTGCCGACAATGAAGCGCGGCGCCCAAGCCGCCTAGAGCAAGCTTCAGCCCCCATAATGGAGACTACCATGCGGTTTAGTGATCGAGAGCAGGCGGCGACACGGCTCGCCTCGCAACTGGCCGGTTACCGCGGCCAGCATCCTCTTGTCCTGGCCATTCCACGGGGAGCCGTCCCCATGGCCAAGCTCATCGCGGACGAGTTGCAGGGCGAACTGGATGTGGTATTGGTGCGTAAACTGGGCGCGCCGTTTCAACCCGAACTGGCCATCGGCGCGATCGACGAGTCCGGCTGGACCTACATTTCCGAGGTTGCCACCCTGACCGGGGCCTCCACCGCGTACATCGAGCGGGAAAAACTGGCCCAGCATGAGCTGTTGCTTCAGCGCCGCCAACGCTATACCGGACTCGCCGCTTGCGCCGATCCGGCCGGGCGCGTGGTGATCGTCGTCGATGACGGTCTAGCCACCGGCGCCACCATGATTACCGCGCTGCGGGCGATCCGCATGAAACATCCCGCGAAACTGGTCTGCGCCGTGCCCGTGGCGCCACCGGATACCTTGCACAAGGTCTCCGCCTATGCCGACGAGGTGGTGTGCCTGGAGGCACCGCTCAACTTCAGCGCGGTCGGTCAGTTTTACGAGCATTTTCCCCAGGTCAGCGACGAAGAGGTGGTCGATATCCTGCAGAGCCAGACCCTCTGAAGCACGCCCTTCCGTGGCGACCGGCGCGGAGCCGGATTGTCAACAATACGGCATCGAAGCGCGGGCGGTCAGCTGGTGATTCGTCCGCCCGCAGGATGGCAGATGACCCAGCAAAAATTTTCTCTTTTCACTTGACCGGCAAAAAAGCGATCGGTATAGTTCGGTTCTCTCGAGATGCGTCAAGCAGAACGAGACAGGTTGTTCAGTGGGGGTATAGCTCAGCTGGGAGAGCGCTTGCATGGCATGCAAGAGGTCAGCGGTTCGATCCCGCTTATCTCCACCACGATTTCCTGTCCCCATCGTCTAGAGGCCTAGGACACTGCCCTTTCACGGCGGCGACCGGGGTTCGAATCCCCGTGGGGACGCCATTTTTGGGGGTATAGCTCAGCTGGGAGAGCGCTTGCATGGCATGCAAGAGGTCAGCGGTTCGATCCCGCTTATCTCCACCAAGACAAAAAACCGACGTCAACGACGTCGGTTTTTTGCTTTCCGCTCCGCCTCTTCAGGCGGCCAGCCGCTCGGTTTGCTGCACGCGCTGTTCGATATCCCCGATCCCGGCCGCCTGCTCCAACCCGTGCCAGCCCTGTGCCAGGGCATGGATAAAACGCACTCCAGCGATGACATAACGCACGTCCTGCCGCTCTTCCTCGGTCAGGCGGTTACCTTCCTTGCGCGCCACAGCGCGGCGTTCCGTGCGCGAGGCCGATGACGGCTCATCCGATGGCGCCGCCATGGGAACGGCATCCGCCACCGCCTGCCGACCACGGCTGTACAAGCGGTAAGGCAAAGGCCATTCGTCCGCCACTACCGCCACCCTCCCGGTCAGCTCCATGACCACCTGCGACAATTCCACGGTCAGCTGGTAGAGCGCCTGCACGATGGGCAGGTGATCCCGTACCGCCGAGAGCAAGGCCTCCTCCCGCAACAGTTCCACGCGTCGGCGCAGGAACTTGAGCTTGCCCCGCGCCAGGGCGCGGGCTTCCTCGTCCTGCCCTTGCCGCGCCCGCTGCGCCAATTCGTCCAGATACTGCGCCCACTGCCGGTATTCCTCGACAGTCTGGCTGAACGCCTCCGGCAGGGCCGCAACGGCCGCGCCCTGTGGACGCGGCGGCAGGTACACATCCTGTTCGCGCGCGCCGTACGGCACATCGAAATGCACGCTCATCTTCGGGGTGACCTTCATGTTACGCCCTCCCTTGCCACAGCACTGATTGGACTGCCCCCACCCTTGGCTTGTTCTCGACGGTTGACCGATCGCTTTTCCCTTATGAAACATAGCTCACCAGAAACACCCGGCGGCAAAAAAACAGGGCCGCGCCAAAACTGGCGCGGCCCTGTCTTATTCGAGGAGCTGGCTCAGAGGCCGTGGAACAGATGCCCCAGCTTGTTGGCCTTGGTGGTCAGGTAGCCGTCGTTGTGGGGGTTGCGGCCGACCATCAGCGGCACCCGCTCGGCGATCTCGATACCGGCGTCGCGCAGCGTCTGCAGCTTGCGCGGATTGTTGGTCATCAGCCGCACCCGGGTAACACCCAGTTCGTCGAGCATGTCGCGGGCGATGCCGAAGTCGCGCATGTCGGCCGGAAAACCCAGCTGCTCGTTGGCTTCCACGGTATCGGCCCCGCCATCCTGCAGCCGGTAGGCGCGGATCTTGTTGATCAGCCCGATGCCGCGCCCTTCCTGGCGCAGGTAGAGCAGCGCGCCACGGCCTTCGCGCGCGATGGCCTCCAGTGCCGCTTCCAGCTGGAAACCGCAATCGCAGCGCAGCGAAAACAGCCCGTCGCCGGTCAGGCATTCGGAGTGCAGGCGCGCCAGCACCGGCTGACCGTCGGCGACATCGCCCATGGTCAGCGCCACATGCTCGCGAGTGCCAGCCACTTCCTCGAAGCCGTGCATGGTGAATTCGCCCCAGGGCGTGGGCAGGCGACAACTCGCCACGTGCGCGACAGCCGCCAGCCGTGGCGGCGCGCTTGCTTCAATCGACATGATTACTCCGCATGAAAAGCCGGTCGCTTCGGCCAACCCCTGTATCGGTCGGCAAAGCCCGCGCTCCAGCGCGGCGGCAGGTCAGGTTTTCCTCAGGATGGTCGGATGCTACTCCGCCCACACGACCAGAGAAAGTAAAAGGTTTTAATCGATCCGATCAGTTTTCTTCAACAAGCGGCAGCTCCGCCAGCGGGGCGGCCAGCACCAGCGCCAGCGCTGTCAGCCAGACTTGGCGCTCGGGGGTGAAGAAGCCAGCATCGGCCGACTCGGCGTCGATGATGCCGAGCACCTCCCCCTCCTCGTTCAGCACCGGCAGGCATACCTCGCTCTTCACCTTGGGATCGCACTCGTAGTAGCTGCCGCCCATGTCGCGCCACGCGGCCACATCGTCGATCACCACCCCCCAGCCGGTCAGGCCGACCCGGCTGTTGTTGCTACCGGCGGCAAAGCTTTCGGTCAGCGGAAATTCGGCACGGCTGGGGCCGCCGCGATAGGCCAGCTTGACCAATTTCGCCTGCTCCTTGCTGCCGATTACGCGGTAGATGCCGAGCCAGTCGGCACCGACGCGGCTGTTGGTCGAGTCGACCAGCGCATTGAGATCGTTGAGCGCGGTGCGGGCCTCGACGCTTTCGCCACCGAACAGCGGCGACAGGTCGTAGGGCTCGGCGGCGAGTTCGTCGACCAGCGAGCAGGCGCCGTCTTCGCTCAAGAGCGGAACCGGATAGCGGAACAGGTCGACCCGCGGGGCGGGCTTGTCGACGCTCAGCACCGCGCCCAGCGTCAGCGTGGCGATCTGGACTTCCACCTTGTCGAGCGGCAGCGATTGTTCTTTGAGATAGGCGGCCAGGTGGCGGGCAGGGATCATCGGGTACTCCTTGGAAGGCGCCGACACAGGGCGGGCGCCGAAAACGGCAAAACCGGCGACCAATCCGCCCCTCTATCGGTCAGGCAGGCTCGCGGCGGACAGGGCGGCAACGGCTCAGTGGCGGGCTTCGCGCAGTGCGGCCATCACGTCATACTCGAACAGGGCGTTGACGTCGTCTTCGTCGAAGACGTAGTGCTGGTTGCAGAAATCGCAGGCGATCTCGACACTGCCTTGCTCCAGCATCACCTCGCCCACTTCCTGCCCGCCGAGCATCTTGAGCATGCCGCCGACGCGCTCGCGGCTGCAGGTGCAGGCAAAGGAGACCGGTTCGGCGTCGAACACGCGCACCGCTTCTTCGTGATAGAGGCGATAGAGGATGTCCTCGGCCGACAGCGTCAGCAGTTCCTCGCGTTGTAGGGTTTCGGCCAAGGTCAGCACGTGCGGCCAGCCTTCGGCGTCGCCATGGCCCTCCGGCAGGCGCTGCAGCAGCAGACCGGCGGCGGTGGATTCGCTGGCGGCCAGGATCAGCCGGGTGTCGAGTTGCTCGGAGCGCAGCATGTAGTTCTCCAGCATCCGGCCGATGCTGTCGCCCTCCAGCGCCACGATGCCTTGCCAGGTCTGCGCCTTGTCGACGCGCGGCTCCAGCGTCAGCACGAACTTGCCGCCTTCGCCCAGCATCTGGCTGAGCGACAGCCGCTCGTCGAGCGCCTCGTCGAACTTGGCGGTGGCACGCACGGTGCGGTCGTTGTTGCACTCGACCACGGCCAGCCGCAGCGGACCGCTGCCGTGTATCTGCAGGATCAGCGTACCGTCGAACTTGAGGTTGGCGGCCAACAGCACCGCGGCGGCCATCATTTCGCCCAGCATGGTGCGCACCGGCAGCGGGTAGCGGCGGCGGGCCAGCACTTGCTGCCAGGCGCCGTCGAGCCGCACCAGCGCGCCGCGCACCGGGGCGCCGTCGAACAGGAAGCGTTGCAGGGTGTCGTGTTGGGTCATACGGTTCCGTCCTTGGCCACGTGTTCGGCCGTATCAATCGTGTAAAGAGTCATCGGCAGCGCGGAGCTGACGTCGAACTCGCAGCCGGCCTCGATGCCGATACGGGCGATCTGTTCAGCGCTCAGGTCTTGGTCGTAGGCCACGTACATGGCGCCCATGGCGAACTTGCGTCCCGAGCCGATGGCCCAGAAGCGCGAGAACTCGTACACCTCGCGCATCGGGTAGACACCGAAGATGCCGTGCATGTTGGCCACCACCACCATCATCTGGCTCGATTCGTACGGGTCGTCTTCCTCTTCCTCCGGGCGCAGGAAGAACTGCTCCTTGAGCTTGGGATGCAGCTTGCGGAAGGTGTCGAACAGCCCCTGGCGCGAGCTGAAGTCCTTGTTGTGGACGCCCTTGAGCACGCTCTGCAGCACCAGGTCGTGCGCCGCCGAACCGGCGATCGCCAGGTAGCTGTCGCCCTGGCGGAAGATCTTGTTGTGATGCGGGTCGTAACCGGCCAGCAGCTTCTGGTCGTCGCCGAAGGTGGTCTGACTGTCGGCCGCAATGGTGATCTGCGAGCCCTTTTTTACCACCACGATCGTCGTCATGTGCTTACCTTGCCGAAACAAAAATGCTTAAATGGTGATTATCGCAGAAAATTCAAGCACAGCCTGCCCCGCAACTGGCGCGCGCCCCCGCCAGGCCGTGTCATCACTGGCGAAGCAGCCCGTACGCGGAAAATCGGCTATCCCTGCGCCATCTACTTGGAATGGTCACGACAATTCTACATATTGAATGAATAACCCCACTGGATAGAGAGCCATGTGCCAGCTCTTGGGCATGAACTGCAATACCCCCACCGACATCATCTTTTCCTTTGAGGGCTTTCACCGTCGCGGCGGTCTGACCGACCACCATGCCGACGGCTGGGGCATCGCCTTCTTCGAGGGCAAGGGCTGCCGGCTGTTTCTGGATGACAGGCCCTCGGTCGAATCGCCGGTGGCGGCGCTGGTGCGCCAGTACCCGATCAAGTCGGAAAACGTCATCGCCCACATCCGCAAGGCTACGCAGGGCGTGATCAACCTGGCCAACACCCATCCCTTCATGCGTGAGATGTGGGGCCAGTACTGGATCTTCGCCCATAACGGCAATCTCGAGGACTTCGCTCCGTCACCGGGCTGCTACTACAATCCAGTGGGCAGCACCGACTCGGAGCGCGCCTTCTGCCATATCCTGGAGTCCTTGCGCCAGACATGGTGCCAGCCGCCGGCGGTGGAAGAGCTGTTCGCGGAAGTGGCCCGCTTGGCCGCCGAACTCAACGCCAAGGGGGTGTTCAACTTCATGCTGAGCAACGGCGAGCTGCTGTTCGCCCATTGCTCGACCAAGCTGCACTACATCGTGCGCCAGGCGCCGTTTCCCACCGCCCACCTGGTGGACGACGACGTGACGGTCGACTTCACCACCGTCACCACCCCGCGCGACCGCGTGGCGATCATTGCCACCCTGCCGCTGACCGACAATGAGCACTGGACGGCGCTGGAACCGGGCCAGCTGATGCTGGTCCGCGACGGCGCCCCGCTGCTGACGACGACGGCTCAGCCGGCCGCCGCAACGTGACCCCCTGAGCGCCGGCGCGGAACGGGCGCACAGCGGTGGCCGCGCGGCCAACACTTTGCCGCGCCAAGGGGTTATGCTGTTGTTATAGCCCTACCGTAGATATGGACAACAGGTGACACGTCGGCCGGAGCCGACGCCTGACCGCGGAGCCAGCATGAGCCGTTTCGACTTCACCCACCCGCCTTTCGACAGTCTCACTTCCGCCGAACAGGGTACGCTGGAGGCCGCCGCCGACATCGTGTTCTACGGCGACGAAGAACTGATCATGGGTCCGGGTGCGCCGGTCGACACGCTGTTCGTCCTGAGCAAGGGCATCGTGCGCGAGATGGCCGGCGACGAGGTGATCGCCGTCTACCACGAACGCGACACCTTCGACGCGCGCGCCCTGGTGGCCGGGCACACTGCGCACCGTTTCGTGGTGCATGAGGAGGCGCTGGTCTACACCCTGCCGCGCGCCACGCTGCTGGCGCTAACCGAGCAGAACGCACGCTTCGGGGCGTTCTTCTACGCCAGCGTGTCGCAGAAGTTCGGCGCACTGGCCGAGCAGACCGGCAACCGCGAACTGCAGACGCTGCTCACCGCACGGGTGCGCGACGTGGGCGTGAAAAAACCGCTGTTCCTCGACGGCGAGGACAGCGTGCTGGACGCCGCCCGGCTGATGAAGCAGCACAAGGCCAAGTCGATCCTGGTGCGCCATGGCCGGCGCGTCGGCATCTTCACCACCAGCGACTTCCGCGACGTAATCATCGACGGCATGCCGACGGACAGTGCGCTGGGCACGCTGTGTCGCTTCGACCTGATCTGCAGCGACATCGACGACTACCTGTTCAACGCCTTGCTGACCATGACGCAGAAGAACATCCAGCGCGTGGTGGTCACCGAGGCCGGCATCCCAATGGGGGTGCTGGAGCAGGTCGATCTGCTGTCCTACTTCTCCAACCATTCGCACCTGATCGCCCAGCGGCTGGAGCAGGCCGACTCGCTCGACGAACTGGCCGACATCGCCGCGCAGATCACCCGGCTGGTGGAGATCCTCGCCGGACACGGCGTCAAGGCGGTCCAGCTGGGGCGGCTGGTGCAGACCCTGAACGCCCGGCTGTTCGAACGCAGCTGGCGCCTGCTCGCTCCGCCTGAGCTGGTCGCCAACAGCTGCCTGCTGGTGATGGGCTCGGAGGGGCGCGGCGAGCAGATTCTCAAGACCGACCAGGACAACGCGCTGATCCTGCGCGACGGCTACCAGAGTCCGGAACTGGAGCGCGTCTGCCAGGCGTTTTCCGACGCCCTGGCCCGCTTCGGCTACCCGCCCTGCCCGGGCCGCATCATGGTGTGCAACGCGGACTGGCGCCTGAGCGAGTCCGCCATGCGCGACCGCCTCTATCACTGGGTCTACCTGCCGGAAAACGACGCGCTGCTGAACCTGGCCATCTTCGTCGATGCCGAAGCCGTGGCCGGCGATCATGCCCTGCTCGAGCGCTGCCACGACTACCTCGGCCGCTTGCTGCGCGACGACGACAGCTTCTACCACCGCTTCGCCCGCGCCATCGAACAATTCGACACCCCACTCGGGCTGTTCGCCCAGTTGCTGACCCAGGAAAAGGACGGCAAGGCCATGCTGGACCTGAAAAAGGGCGGCATCTTCCCGATCGTGCACGGCGCCCGCTCGCTGGCACTGGAATACGGACTGAAGGAGGGCAACACCTTCGACCGGCTGGCACGCTTGGCCGAAAGCGGCCGGCTGGACAAGGAGCTGGCCGGCGACGTGGCCGAGTCGCTGTCCTTCCTGCTCAATCTGCGCCTCAGCCAAGGGCTGGCCACACTGGCCGAAGGCCGGCCCGCCGGCAACCTGATCTGCCCGGCTCAGCTGTCGACGATGGAACGCGACCTGCTGAAGGAGGCTCTGGGCGTGGTCAAGCGCTTCAAGGCGATGCTGCGTCATCACTTCAAGCTGGGAAGCTTCTGATGCTGGCCCAGTGGCAGCGCCGGCGCGCCGTGCGGAGCCTGAAAGACCCGGCTTACCGCCAGTTGTTCGAGGAAACGCCGGATGAAGTGGTGAGTCTCGCGTGCGAAACCTCCAGCCTCGACGTCAAGGAAGCCGAGCTGCTCGCCATCGCCGCCGTACGCGTGCAGCGCAACCGCATCGTCGCCAGCCAGTCGCTGTACCTCTTGATCAAGCCGGCCCGACAGCCGGCCTCCTCCACCGTCGGCACACACGGTCTGCGCCCGCGTGACGTCGCGGCTGGACTCGAACCCGGCGAAGCGATGCGCCGCCTGCTCGACTTCATCGGCGGGCGGCCGCTGGTCGGCTACTACCTCGACGTCGCCGTGGCGGTGCTGGACAAATACGC
>JACPUY010000155.1 GCA_016192025.1 Pseudogulbenkiania sp.
CGATCAAGACCATCATCGTGGCCGACGCGGTGATGAGCTTCGACAACGTGATCGCGGTGGCCGGCGCGGCCAATGGCCAGCTCGGGCTGGTGACGTTCGGCATCGTGATCAGCATCCCGATCATCGTCTGGGGCAGCCAGTTCGTGCTCAAGCTGATGGACCGCTTCCCGGTGGTGATCACGCTGGGCGGCGGCCTGTTGGGCTGGATCGGCGGCTCGATGCTGCTGGGCGACGCGGCACTGGCGGACTGGACCGGTCATCTGCCGCACTGGTCGCACCAGCTCGGCGGGATGGCGGGAGCAGCGCTGGTGATACTCACCGGCACCTGGCTGGCACGCCGCCAGGCGGCCCGCGTGGGGACAGCAGAGGCTGAGCTCTAACCCGAACTCCTCATCAGGACAAGGTCGGCAGAGCGGCAGGGAGTCTGGTTTCCATACCCGATTCCCTGCCGCTCCATCGCCGATAAGTTGCCCATCCTCTCCGCTTCCTGCGGACATTGCCATTTCGCTTCCTCGTGCCGGCAACCGCCACCGTGTTGCCATCCCGGCCTCCCTCGCGGCTGCTTCAATAACTAAGTCTTGAAAGAGGGTGCCCGGTTTTGGCTATGCATTCTGACATTGGCCTACTATAAATTTGATGTATGACAAGGTTAATAAAAATACCTATCAAATACATGAAATGGGAATAGTCGCGTCGCTTTGAGAGCATCTGAGGCCAAATAGTGAGGTGTCAGGCTTCAGGAGCGCCTGATCTGAAAAGGGGCTGACCCAGGAGTCACCGTTGGTGAGGCCCCCTTTCTGGCCGGTGCCGCCGGCGCTATTGCAAACTCGCTCAAAGTGGGTACTGGCATGCAACTTCATCGAGTCAGCACCAACCGCCGCCTGTTGAGTTTTGCCTGGCCTTTCGTCGTGGCCGTCGTGTCATTGGTTCTGCTGGGCGCGCTGAGCCAGAACGTGCTCTCGGCAGTCAGGGCCTACGTGGCCGGTGAGAGCCTGTGGTCCAAGGGGCAGAAGGACGCGGTCTATTGTCTCAACCTGTACGCCGAAACCGGCTCGCAACAGGCCTACCGGCAATACCTGGAAGCCATCAGCGTGCCGCTGGGCGACAGCAAGGCACGCCAGGCGCTCGACCGCCCCGATCCCGATCGCCGTGCAGCCAGCGAAGGCTTCCTGCAAGGTGACAACGACCCGGCCGATGTGCCCGAGCTGATCTGGCTTTTCCTGCATTTTCGCCAGGTCAGTTATATCGATCAGGCCATCGCTTACTGGACCCAGGGCGATCTGCTGCTGGAACAGCTCGCCGCCGTCGCCAACCGCCTGCATCGGGGGCTAAATGCCGGCACGCTCAGCCCGCAGGAGATCTGGCAGCTCCGGCTCGAAATCCAGTCCATCAACCTCAAGGTGACGCCGCTGGAGAAGGCCTTTTCCAGCACTCTGGCCGAGGGGGCGCGTGCGATCCGGCGCTTTCTCTTCATCATCAACCTGGCCACGGCCGGGGTGCTGATCCTGTTCGCCTTGCTGCGCACGCGCCAGCTGATCCGGCAAAGCGAGGCCTTCGAACGGGCGCTCACCCAGAGCGAGGAGCGCCTCGACCTGGCGGTCAGCGGCAGCGACTACGGCATCTGGGACTGGGATATCGTCGATGGCAGCGTGTACTACTCGCCCCGCTTCAAGGCCATGCTCGGCTTGGCCGAGCATGAACTGGAGGGCACCGCCACGGCCTTCTGGGAGCGCCTGCACCCGGAGGACACCCCGCCGACGCAGGCCGCGCTTGCCCGTCACTTCGGCGGGGAAGGTCCCTACGACGTCGAATACCGTCTGCGCACCCAGAGCGGCGCCTACCGCTGGTTCCGTGCGCGTGGGCAGGCCTTGCGCGATGTCGCCGGGCGGGCGGTGCGCATGTCGGGCTCGATCTTCGACATCACCGACCGCAAACTGGCCGAAAGCGCGCTTCGCGCCGAGAAGGAGCGGGCCCAGATCACGCTCGCCTCGATCGGCGACGCGGTCATTACCATCGATATCAGCGGGAGAGTCGACTACCTGAATCCGGTGGCCGAGCAGCTGATCGGCCACCCACTCCAACAGGTACGTGGCAGCCGGCTGGACACGCTGTTTAGCCTGTTCCACGACAGCCCCGTGGCCAAACGGCCCACACGGCTCAACCAGCTGCTGAACGAATCGAGCCCGGCCGGTGCCGGGCGCGACCTGCTGCTGGAGCGCCACGATGGTTCGCGCATCTCGGTATGCATGGTGAGTGCACCGATCTTCGACGGCCAGAACAGCGTCTCCGGCAAGGTGCTGGTGTTCCACGACATGACACGCGAACGACTGTACATCGACAGCCTGTCCTGGCAAGCGAGTCACGATGCGCTGACCGGCCTGACCAACCGGCACGAATTTGAACGACGCCTGACGTTGACGCTGGAAACCACCTCACGGCGGCAGCAGTACCACGGCTTGATGTACCTGGACCTGGACCAGTTCAAGATCGTCAACGATACCTGCGGCCACGCCGCCGGCGACGAGCTGCTGCGCCAGGTCTGCGTGCTGTTGCAACAGCACCTGCGCGAAGAGGACACGCTGGCGCGCCTGGGCGGGGACGAATTCGGCGTGCTGTTGAAGAACTGCCCGCCCGAGGCGGCGCTGGTGGTGGCCGAAAAGCTGCGCCAGACCGTGCTCGACCTGCACTTCAGCTGGGGCGGTCAACCGTTCTCGATCAGCGCCAGCATCGGCGTGGTGCACATCTCGGGCGTACCGACCACGCTCAAGGAAGTCATGCGCGCCGCCGACGTGGCCTGCTATATGGCCAAGGAAAAAGGGCGCAACCGCGTGCAGCTGTACTCGGCGGACGATTCCGAGCTCACCACCCGTTATGGCGAAATGGAATGGGTACACCGGCTGCAGCGGGCCCTGGAAGAAGACCGCTTCTGTCTCTACGCGCAAAAAATCATCCCGCTCTCCGGTGGCGAGCCGGCCGCGCCCCATTTCGAGCTCCTGCTCAGGCTGCATGACGAGCACGGTAAACTGGTGCCCCCCAACGCCTTCATTCCGGCCGCCGAGCGCTACAACCTGATGGCGTCGATCGACCGCTGGGTGGTGCGTACCGCGCTGGCCACGCTGTCGGCACAGGCGCGACAGGGCAGCCAGTGGACCTGTGCGATCAACCTGTCCGGCTCATCGATCGGCGACGATGAATTTCTCGACTACCTGCGCGCGGCGCTCTTGGGCAGCGGCGTCGATCCGGCCTGCATCTGCTTCGAGGTCACCGAAACCAGTGCCATCGCCAATCTGGCCTGCGCCACCGAATTCATCCGCGAGCTGCGCCAGCTCGGGTGCCGTTTCTCGCTCGACGACTTTGGTGCCGGCATGTCGTCGTTCGGCTACCTCAAGCACCTACCGGTCGACTATCTGAAGATCGACGGCAGCTTCGTCAAGGACATGATTGACGACCCGATCGACCATGCCATGGTCGAGGTGATCAATCACATCGGCCACGTGATGGGCAAGCACACCATCGCCGAATTCGTCGAAAACCAGGACATCCTGGACGAACTGAAAAAAATCGGTGTCGATTATGCGCAGGGCTACGGCGTGGCAAGACCGCTGCCGTTGGCCGACGTGATCGCTAAGGAGTTCCATCCAGCCAGGTACGACGGCACACCGGCGATTTCGGATGCCGCGTTCCTGGGTGGTTGCCAGCAGCACAACGCTTGAGGAGATCCAGCATGAATGAAGAGTTTGCCCGGAGCGGCCCGCTCAAGGATGTCGGCAGCTACCCGGTATGGGCGCGGGAACTGCTATACCGCTGCGAGGAAAGCAAGCGCCAGGTCGTGGAGCACGAGCTGTTCCGCAAGATGCGCGACGCCGAACTCGACACCAGCACCCTGCACCACTTCCTGATCGGGGTGTGGCCGGTGATCGAGCAGTTCCCACAGTACATGGCGCTCAATCTGCTGAAGATACGCTATGGCCGCACACGCGGGCAGGATTTGGCGCGCAGGTACCTGGTGCGCAACATCCGGGTCGAGCAGAGCCATGCCGAGCACTGGGTGGAGTGGGCGCTCGCCAGCGGGGTGACTAAAGAAGACCTGATGTTCAGCCCGGTACCGGTGCCGATGCTGGCGCTGTGTCACTGGTGCTGGCACACCTGCGATCGCGATACCCTGGTGCTTGGCATGGCGGCCACCAATTTCGCGATCGAGGGCGCCACCGGCGAATGGGCGCTCAAGGTGTGTTCGCGTGACGCCTACGAGCAGACCTTCGCCCCGGCTCAGCGCACCAAGGCGATGAAATGGCTCAGGCTGCACGCCCAGTATGACGACGCCCACCCTTGGGAAGCACTCGAGATCATCTGCACGCTGCTCGGCAACAACCCGACCGCGCGCGACTTCGCCCACCTGCACGCCGCCATCTGCAACAGCTACGACTACATGCGGATGACGCTCGACTACTGTCAGGACGCCAGCGTGATGCCGCCGCCGCACGAGGCGCGTTTCGAAGGCGAGGCGCTGTTGCCGCGGCTGAAGGGGCGCTTTGCGTATTTGGGGTGAGCTTGGTCTTACCGGGCCATGACCGCCGGCCGGTCACCCGCTGCGGGGGGAGGGTGGCAGGAGAAACGCTGTCGCTGCGCGACTTCCTCGGCGCTCTGGCCACAGACGCGAAGTTCGAGCTGATGCCGGCCATTTGCCGCCCGCGCCGGATCATGCCCACATTCCTCACCGGCAACATTGGTGAGCGGAGATCCTTGGCTGACGTAGGTCCGGTAGCATGACAACACGAACCCTAATCGTCCCAAGCGGGACACGGCCAGTTTGGCCGGGTTTTCTCGACGGGACGTAACGGGGTGCCACGCCGCGCACTTGGCACGAAATCACCAAGAAAAGCCGGAAATGAAAAAGGACTTGCGGTCAATGATCGCAAGCCCTTGATATTATTGGCGCACCCGATTGGAATCGAACCAACGACATTCAGCTTCGGAGACTAGACTACAGCTGTTCCATCTGGTATCACTCTGTCGCACAAACCTTCCTCAAAGCCTTGTAAATAAAGCATTCTGCTCATTGTCATGTTTCATGATGTCGCATAAAATCTCACTGTAGCGCGGAGTTTTGGTTAACGTGGTGGTTAACGTAGAGCCGTGCAGCCGAGCGAATCTGTGAGGATGTGACCATGTCGAGCAAAGCCCGCGACCTGCTGACCGATACGAAACTCAAAGGCAAGGACGCGAAGCCGAAAGAAAAGGGCTTCTACCTGGCGGACGGGGACAAGCTGTTCTTGCGCGTCCTGCCTTCTGGCGTGCGGTACTGGGTTTTCATCTACAAGGACGCGGCACGCAAGAACCAGAACATCAATCTCGGCAACTATCCCGAGATAAGTCTTGCCGACGCGAGGGCGAAGGCGGACGTTTACCGCACCACGCTCGCCAATAAGCTCGACCCGAAAGAGGAGGCTGCCAAGCGGCTGGCCGAGCAGAAGCGCGAGCGGGAACGTCAGGCCGAGCGTGAACGCCTCGAAGCCGCCAAGCTGACCATGAACCAGCTGTTCGAGGAATGGGATGCTCACCACGGCGCCACGCTCGACCCGCACTGGCGCGCTGTCCGCCAATCCCATTGGCGCGTGCACCTGGCGCCGCTGTTCGGCAGCCACAAGGTTGCCAGCGCCACTCGCCAGCAGGCCATGAAGCTGTACGACCGCATGGTCAAGGACGGCAAGGAGGCGACCGCGCGCAAGGTGCTGTCGTTGCTGAAACAGATCATGCAATGGGCCGTGGAGCGTGACCATGCCGCGCCAAACCATGAGTTGCTTCATGCCAACCCGCCCAAGCCCAAGCGCCGCGTGACTGACGACCAGCTGCCGGAGAACTTCGACATTGAGGCGCATCTGGCCAAGCACGGCGAAAGCGTCATTGGCGATGATGGCGAGGACGATCTAGCGGGGAGGGCGTTGCAGTTCGGCGAGCTGGTGTTGCTGCTGTCCGAGCGGCTGCCGGCAGCTGCGCATCTTCCCGGCGATCAAGTCGCAGAATGGCGACATCCCCACCACCCGCGTGCAGGCCATGACCATGCCGAACGGCGACATCTACCTGATCACCGGCTTGGCTGCCCAGGCAAAGGAGTTCACTTTTCTTCACCCCTGAGACGAGTCAGAATGATAAAAACTGACTTTTACTGACCTGCGCAGGACGCGCCCTTGTCCGAGGTTTTGACATGGCGCGAGCCCAAATCCCTGATGCCACACCCCTGACTCCGAGGCAGTTGGCGTTCGTCGAGCGCTACCTGCTCCACTTCAATGCCACACAGGCCGCCAAAGAGGCGGGCTATTCGGCCAGAACGGCCAAAGAACAAGGCAGCCAGCTACTGCAGCACCCTGCCGTGATCGCCCTCATGGCCAAGCGTTGGCACGAGATCCGCGAGGAGGCGAGCATCGACCGCGAGCGCGTGCTGAAGGAGCTGGGCCGCCTCGCCTTCGCCGACATCCGCCAGCTGTACGATGAGCGCGGCGCGCTCAAGCCGCCGCACGAGTGGGGCGACGCTATCGCCGCCGCCGTCACCAGCCTGGATTCGTTCGAGGTGAAACGCGACGGCCAGCCGGTCGGCGAGAACAAGCGTATCAAGTTGGCCGATAAGCTGAGCGCGCTCGACAAGCTGGCGCGCATCCTCGGCATGTACGAGGCCGACAATAAGCAGCAGGGAGGCGGGATAGTGGAGAGCATGCACGCGCTGATTGAGGCAGCA
>JACPUY010000156.1 GCA_016192025.1 Pseudogulbenkiania sp.
GCCAAGCCGTTCGTCACGCACCACAACGCGCTGGACATGCCGCTCTACCTGCGCATCGCCCCGGAACTATTTCTGAAGCGGCTGGTGGTCGGCGGTCTGGAACGCGTGTTCGAGATCAACCGCAACTTCCGCAACGAGGGGATGAGCACGCGCCACAACCCCGAATTCACCATGATGGAGTTCTACGAGGCCTACTCGGACTACCAGCGCATGATGGAAATGACCGAGGGCGTGATCCAGAAGCTGGCCCGCGACATCCTCGGCACACTGCACATCCAGTACCAGGGCAAGACCGTCGACCTGTCCCACTTCGAGCGCCTGACCATCGTCGGCGCGATTAAGAAGTTCAACCCGCAGTACAGCGACGAGCAGCTCAACGACCGCGCCTGGCTGAAGGACGAGATCGCCCGCCTCGGAGGCAAGCCGGTGCTGACCGACGGCATCGGCGGCCTGCAGCTGTCGCTGTTCGAAGAGTGCGCCGAAAGCCAGCTGTGGAACCCGACCTTCATCGTCGACTACCCGGTGGAAGTGTCGCCGCTGGCGCGCGGTTCGGACAAGCATGCCGACATTACCGAGCGCTTCGAGCTGTTTGTGGTCGGCCGCGAGCTGGCCAACGGCTACTCGGAGTTGAACGATCCGGAAGACCAGGCCGCCCGCTTCCTGGCCCAGGTGCAGCAGAAGGACGCCGGCGACGACGAGGCGATGCACTATGATGCCGACTACATCCGAGCGCTGGAATTCGGCCTGCCGCCGACCGGCGGCTGCGGCATCGGCATCGACCGCCTGGTGATGCTGTTGACCGACGCCCCGTCGATCCGCGACGTCATTCTATTCCCGCAGATGCGCGCCGAGTAAGACTTCCCCGTAAAGAAAAAAGCTTGGTCGAAGCAGTGCTTCGATCAAGCTTTTTTATCGACTCGGCGGCAAAACCGATCAGGCGCTGGACGCCAGCACCTCCGGCAGCAACACGCCCTTCTCCAGCAGTTTCTCGAACTCCTTGGCCGGCACCGGTTTCGCCAGCAGATAACCCTGGGCGGCATGACAGCCCTCGCGATCGAGGAACTTCCACTGCTCGATGGTTTCCACCCCTTCCGCCACTACCGTCATGTTCAGGTTCTTGGCCATATTGATGATGGCGCGGGCGATGGCCGAATCGTCTGCGTCCATCGGGATGTCGCGTACGAAGGAACGGTCGATCTTCAGCTTGTCCGCCTTGAAACGCTTGAGGTAGGACAGACTGGAATAGCCGGTGCCGAAATCGTCGATGGACAGCTGCAGGCCCATGCTCTTGATGCGGTCGATGGTATGGATGGTCGTCTCGACATCGTCCATGATCACGCTCTCGGTCACCTCGATATCCAGATCGCCGCCCGCCAGACCATGCGCGGACAATGCCCGCTGCAGGTTCACCGCCAGGTCCTGCTGCTTGAACTGCAGCGTCGACAGGTTGACCGCCAGCGAAATGCGCGGCAGGCCCTGGCGGCGCCAGTGGGACAGCTGACGACAAGCTTCCTGGATCACCCAGTTGCCGATCTGCACGATGAAGCCACGCTCCTCGGCCACCTCGATGAAACGCACCGGCCCCAGCAGACCCAGGTCGGGGTGCTGCCAGCGGATCAGCGCCTCTGCGCCGATGATCTGCCCGGTTTTCAGGTTGACCTGCGGTTGGTAGTGCAGCACGAACTCGTCCCGGTCCAGCGCGTAGCGCAGCTGGCTTTCGATCTCGAGAATTTCACGCGCCCGCGCGTTCAGGTCGGCGGTGTAGAACTTGTAGCTGTTGCGACCGGCGGATTTGGCGTGGTACATCGCCGCGTCGGCGTTGCGCACCAGGGTTTCGAAGTCGCGGCCGTCATCCGGGAACACGCTGATGCCGATCGACGGCGTGATCGAGATCGAATGGTTGAACAGCTCCACCGGCGGCTCCAGCACCTCGCGGATCCGCTCGGCCGCCAGCGCGGCGCTGCCCGGGTCGGCGATCAGCGGCAGCAGCACGATGAACTCGTCGCCGCCCTGGCGCGCCACGACCTCGCCGGTCAGCAGGGTCGAGCGGATACGCTCGGCCAGCACTTGC
Source organism: Pseudogulbenkiania sp. (assembly GCA_016192025.1). Classification (GTDB taxonomy): domain Bacteria; phylum Pseudomonadota; class Gammaproteobacteria; order Burkholderiales; family Chromobacteriaceae; genus Pseudogulbenkiania. Next base: position 2,072 of record JACPUY010000156.1, read on the forward strand.
AACAGGGCGTCGCCGGCGGAATGGCCCAGCGACTCGTTGATGGTCTTGAAGCGGTCGAGGTCGAGCAGCAGCAGCGCCAGCCGTTCGTTGTCACGCGTGGCGTTCTGAATCGCCAGCTCGACCCGGTCCTGGATGTGAGCCCGGTTCGGCAGCCCGGTCAGCACGTCGAAATGGGCCAGGAACTGAATGCGTTCATCGGCCGCCTTGCGCTCGGACAGGTCGCTGAAAATGGCTACGTAGTGGGTGATTTCGCCCACCGCGTTGCGCACGGCGTTGATCGCCAGCCATTCCGGATAGACTTCGCCGTTCTTGCGGCGATTCCACAATTCACCCTGCCAGGAACCGTGTTCGTTGATGGCATTCCACATGCCGTCGTAGAACGCTTCGTCGTGGCGGCCGGACGACAGCACATCCGGCTTTTGCCCCAGCACCTCTTGCTGGCCGAAGCCGGTGATCTGGCTGAAGGCCTTGTTGACACTGCGGATGCGCTTGTCGGCGTCGGTGATCATGATGCCTTCAACGGTGTTCTCGAACACCTTGGTCGCCAGCTGCATGCGCTCTTCCGCCACGCGCTTTTCGGAGATGTCGCGCACCATGCGCCACACGGCGTTGATCCGGCCAAAGGCGTCGCGCATGGCCACGGTTTTCACGCTGACCGGCACCACGTTACCGAAACGGTTGATGTAGCTCGCTTCGAATTCGTCGCAGTAGCCGAAGCGCAGCACCTTGTTGTCGAGGTTGAAGCGTTCCAGTCCTTCGCTCTCCGGCGCGATCAGCGACCAGAAGTTCTGCAGCTTGAGCTGGTCGAGGCTGTAGCACATCAGGTTGAGGAAGGCCGGATTGGCGTCGATTACCTGGCCGTCGAGCGAGCTGATCACGATGCCGTCGAGGTTGGACCAGAACAGCTCGCGGTACTTGTTCTCGGAACGGCGCAGGGCATCCTCGACTTCGCGGCGCCGGGCGATGTCCGACTCCAGCGCCAGGGTCTTGGCGCGCAGCTCGTCGATCAGGCGCTTGAGTTCGGCCCGGGTCCACTCGAGATGACGCCCCAGCCGCCCGATCTCGTCCTTGCGCTCCCAGACAAAGGGCGTATCCAGATGCAGCTCGGCCAAGTGCGTCGCCTGCTCGGTCAGCGTTCTCATCGGCTTGAGGAAGCGGGAATGCAGGATGCCGACGATCAGCAGGATGGACAGTCCCAGCTGGGCGAACAGGATCATCAGCAGGTTCTTCAGCTGGTTGCCCTGGGCGATGGTCAGGTGTTCGGTATCGAACTCGATGGTAACCTGGCCGATTTCCTCGCCGCGATAGATGACCGGCTTCTGCACGAAGGCGACGCCGCCGATGCGGCGTTCGCTGCGCAGGGCGTAGAGAAAGACCGTGTTGGACTGGGTGTCGGTCACCCGCAGCGAAACGACCCTATCGTCCTCCATCACCGAAGCGATCAGCGGACTGCCGGCTTGGCGACTGAGGTTCCACAGCGGTTCCTGCATGCCCAACGACACGATGTCCAGCAAACGGCGCTGGTCGGTTTCCAGTTGCGCCACCATGTTATCGCGTTGCAGACCGAACCCCAGCACCGTGATGATGGAGGCGGGAATCAGCAGGCCGAGAATCACGGCGACGAGCACGACCACCCTGAGCGAAAAGCGCGAAGACACGGTCTGGTTGACGGCTGACTGGCGAGACAATGTCATGTTTTTCTGGTCCATCCGGCTCAAGCGGGGTTAGATCCCTGCATTTAGTTGTTATCGATACGTTTGCTTAAAGCAGGAGGGAGTATACCTCCCACCCTTTGATTGCCTTGCCTGTTTCACGCGCCTACAATCCGCAGAACTTATACCAAGGATAGGCAGTTCGAGCAAAGATGACACGACCACAGTATGACATGACGATCAGCGCACGCTGGATGATTACCGTCGAAGCTGATGGTGAAGTGCTGGAAAATCATGCCATAGCCATCAAGAATGGCAGAATCGAGGCAATAATTCCAGCCGGCCAGCTTGCGGCCGTTTCCGCCACACAGCACGTCGACCTGCCGCACCATGTGCTGATGCCCGGCCTGATCAATCTGCACGGCCACTCGGCCATGACCCTGCTGCGCGGCCTGGCCGACGACAAGGCGCTGATGGACTGGCTGAACAACCATATCTGGCCGGCCGAGGGCAAGCACGTACGCGACGATTTCGTCTTCGACGGCGCGCTGATCGCGATGGCGGAAATGATACGCGGCGGCACAACCACCATCAACGACATGTACTTTTACCATGGCGCCATGGCCCGCGCCGGCCTGGCGTCGGGCATGCGTACCTTTGTCGGCTGCTCCATCCTGGAATTCCCGACCAATTACGGCGCCAACGCCGACGATTACATCAGCAAGAGCCTGGCCGAACGCCGCGAATTCCTCGGCGAAGAGCTCATCACCTTCACGCTGGCGCCGCACGCCCCGTACACCGTTTCCGACGCCACCTTCCGCAAGGTGGCGATGTTGGCCGAGCAGGAAGACATGCTGATCCACTGCCACATTCACGAAACGGCCGACGAGGTCAGCGGCAGCGTGCAGGAACGCCAACAACGCCCGCTGGCGCGCCTGAAGGAACTGGGGCTGTTGTCGCCGAGGCTGATCGCCGCGCACATGGTGCACCTCAACGACGAGGAAATCGAGCTGGTCGCCCGCCATGGTGTCTCGGTCGCCCACAACCCGGCCTCCAACATGAAGCTGGCTTCGGGCATCGCCCCGGTGAAGCAGATGCTGCACGCCGGCGTGACCGTCGGCATCGGCACCGACGGCGCCGCCTCC
>JACPUY010000133.1 GCA_016192025.1 Pseudogulbenkiania sp.
AAAGAAAAACCGGTATCCCCGCCACGATCAAGGCAAGCAGATCCATTGCACCGGGCAGCCGAAACACAGTCATGCTGGCAAAAGCCATCAGCAAGCCCGCCATCACCGCGACACCGCCTACGCGGGGAGTGGGAAGATGATGAAATTTCTGCGGCCCCGTCGCAGCCCTATCCATAGAATAGGCCGCATGCCACGACTGAGTGCGGATCAGCCCCCACACCAGCAGCCAGGAGCCGCATGTTGATAACAGGAACACCAGCAGCAGCACGGGCGACCTCACGACTCCATGAAAAAGGACGGACAGTTTATGCTGTTTGGCACGGGCAGAGGTAGCCAGATGAATAAAATAGCGGGTGGCTATTTCAACAAGCATTTCGATAAAGACAGAATACCGGGCGACGAGATGGGGTGAAGCCCTTCAAAATGCACAAAATTTTACAACGAAAGGCGATACATGAAGGCAGTCATCCTGGCGGGGGGCTTGGGCACACGCATCAGCGAAGAAACATCGCTTCGCCCCAAGCCGATGGTGGAGATCGGTGGGCACCCCATTCTCTGGCACATCATGAAAATCTATTCGCACTTCGGCATCAACGAGTTCGTGATCTGCTGCGGCTACAAGGGATACGTCATCAAGGAATACTTTGCCAATTACTTCCTGCACATGTCCGACGTGACCTTCGACATGTCCAACAACAAGATGGAGGTACACCAGCGTTACGCCGAACCATGGCGTGTTACCCTCGTCGACACCGGTGAACACACCATGACCGGCGGCCGGCTGCGCCGAGTCAAATCGTATGTAGAACACGACGAAGCATTCTGTTTCACCTATGGCGATGGTGTCAGCGATGTCAACATTGCCGAGCTGATCAAATTCCACAAGTCGCAAGGCGTGCATGCAACCCTGACCGCGACCTACCCGCCAGGTCGTTTCGGGGCGCTGGATATTCGCAACAACAAAGTTGCCACCTTTAAAGAAAAACCCAAGGGTGACGGAGCCATGATCAATGGCGGCTTTTTCGTCCTCTCCCCAAAAGTGATCGACCTGCTCGACAACGACCATACTGTCTGGGAACAGGAGCCGCTCGAAAAGCTGGCAGAAACGGACCAACTGGCCGCTTACCCACATGAAGGCTTCTGGCAACCGATGGACACCCTGCGCGACAAGATACTGCTGGAAGAACTGTGGCGAAGTGGTAACGCGCCGTGGAAGGTGTGGGAATGAGCTCAGAGTTCTGGCAAGGCAAACGGGTCTTCCTGACCGGGCATACCGGCTTCAAGGGCAGTTGGCTGTCGCTGTGGCTACAGCAGATGGGGGCAGAGGTAACCGGCTACGCGCGGGCCCCCAATACGACCCCCAACCTGTTTACTGAAGCGCGTGTCGCCGATGGCATGACCTCCCTCATCGGAGACGTGCGCGACCTGCCGTCACTGCGGGATGCCATGCAACAGGCCAGGCCCGAAATCGTGATACACCTCGCGGCACAACCCTTGGTGCGCTACTCATACGCAAATCCGGTGGAGACCTACGCCACCAACGTGATGGGGGTCGTACACCTGCTGGAAGCCGTGCGCGCTACCCCCGCGGTCAAAGCGGTGGTCAACGTCACCAGCGACAAGTGCTATGAAAACCGCGAATGGGAGTGGGGCTACCGCGAGAATGAAGCCCTGGGAGGACACGACCCCTACAGCAACAGCAAGGCCTGTTCTGAACTGGTCACCAGCGCCTATCGCAACTCGTTTTTCAACCCGGCGCACTATGCCAGCCACGGCGTTGCAGTGGCTTCAGCGCGCGCCGGCAACGTCATTGGCGGGGGTGATTGGGCAGAAGATCGACTCGTCCCGGACATCATGCGAGCCATCGAAACCGGCCAGCCGGTGACCATTCGCAGCCCGCACGCCATCCGCCCGTGGCAACATGTGCTGGAGCCGTTATCCGGCTATCTGCTGCTGGCAGAAAAGCTCTACACCGACGGCCCGGCATACGCCGAGGGCTGGAACTTCGGCCCGCACGAGCAGGATGCAAAACCGGTAGCATGGATCGTCGACCAGCTGATCCGGCGGTGGGGGGACGACGCCAGCCAGCGGATAGATGCGACGGCGGCCGACCGGCACGAGGCACGCCACCTCAAGCTGGACAGCTCAAAGGCACGCCAGTGCCTGGGCTGGCAGCCGCGCTGGTCGCTCTCCACCGCGCTCGAGCGATTGAGCGAATGGCACAAGGCCCACCATAACCAACAAGACATGCAACGCATTACGCTGCAGCAGATCAACGCTTACCTTGGCACACCCCAATAGGCCGAATGACCAGCATGAATCAACCGGAAAAAGCCCGACAACTGCGCCAGCAGATCCAACAACTGGTCGGCGAATATGCCGCTATCGCCATGGCCCCGCGCCCCTTCGAACCGGGCAAGACGGTGATCCCGCCGTCCGGCAAGGTCATCGACGGTGCCGAACTGCAAAACATGGTCGAAGCGTCGCTCGATGGCTGGCTGACTACCGGCCGTTTCAACGACATGTTTGAAAAGCGTCTGGCCGATTTCCTGGGCGTCAAACATCTGCTGACCACCAATTCCGGCTCATCCGCCAATTTGCTGGCTTTTTCGGCGCTGACCTCCCCCACCCTGGGCGAGCGCGCCATCAAAAAAGGGGACGAAGTGATCGGCGTGGCGGCGGGCTTTCCCACCACGGTCAACCCGATCATCCAGTTTGGCGCGGTGCCGGTGTTTGTCGATGTGGACATCCCCACCTACAACATCAAGGCCGAGCTGATCGAGGCAGCCATCACCCCCAAGACCAAGGCCATCATGCTGGCCCACACCCTGGGCAACCCGTACAACCTGAAGGCGATCAAGGCACTGTGCGAGAAATACCAGCTGTGGCTGATCGAAGACTGCTGCGATGCGCTGGGCAGTACCTACGACGGCAAACTGGTCGGTACCTTTGGCGACATCGGCACCCTCAGCTTCTACCCCGCCCACCACATCACCATGGGAGAAGGCGGAGCGGTATTCACTAACAGTGCCGAGCTGAAAAAGATCATCGAATCGTTCCGCGACTGGGGGCGTGACTGCTACTGCGCACCGGGCTGCGACAACACCTGTGGCAAACGCTTTGGCTGGCAACTGGGCAGCCTGCCGGCCGGCTACGATCACAAATACACCTACAGTCACCTGGGCTACAACCTGAAGATCACCGACATGCAGGCCGCCTGCGCGTTGGCGCAGATGGACAAGCTGGAGGGCTTTATTTCGGCCCGCAAGGTCAATTTCGCCTATCTGACCGAACGCCTGCAAAGCTGCGCAGACTTCTTGATCTTGCCGGAAGCGACAACCAACTCGGCCCCCTCCTGGTTTGGCTTCCCGATCACCATCCGCCCGGATAGCGGCATTGACCGGGTAGATGTGCTCAAGTATCTGGACGAGCATCGCGTTGGAACCCGTCTGCTGTTTGCCGGCAACCTGACCCGACAACCGTATATGGACGGCCAGCTCTACCACATCAGCGGAGAGCTGAGCAATACCGACCTGATCATGAACAACACCTTCTGGATTGGGGTGCATCCGGGATTGAACCAGGACATGCTCGATTTTGCCGTCGAGAAAATTGAAACCGTGGTCGGGGCCAACTTTTGATGGGAACGGCCAGTATCCATCGGGCCCTCCCCCCCTCCGACCTACACCATATTCTGGCGCATACCGACGGGGTATGGGATGCCTTGCGCGGAAAGTCCATTTTCATCACGGGCGGGACAGGTTTCATCGGCACGTGGCTGGTCGAATCACTGTTATACGCAAACGAGCAGCTAAGTCTGAATTGCCGCGTAACCTTATTGAGCCGTAACCCGGATCGCTTTACAGCGTCATTTCCCCATATCGCAGCGTCTCGCTCCGTACAGCTTGTAAAAGGCGACGTACGGGACTTTCCTGCCGACATCGGCCGGTTCGACTTCATCATCCATGCCGCCACCGATGTAGCCGACCCGGTCGGCGCCAATAGCTACCTCAATGTCTTCGAAGTGAATGTGGATGGCACTCGCCGAGTCCTTGAGCTTGCCCGGGCTTCAGGCTCACAAGGCGTGTTGCTCACCAGTTCCGGAGCCGTATACGGCCGTCAGCCACCAACCCTTCCTGCCGTATCTGAGGATTACCCTGGTGCGCCCGACTCACTTGCCTTGAATGCCGCCTATGGCTTGGGAAAACGTGCCGCCGAGTGGCTTACCGTCGCCCATCACAAGGCTCACGGAGTGCCGACAAAAATCGCCCGGTGCTTCGCGTTTGTCGGCCCCCATTTGCCGCTGGACAAGCAGTTTGCCATTGGCAATTTTATCCGCGACGCCATGCAGAATGAAACGATTCGCATCAGTGGTGACGGCACACCGGTGCGCTCCTATCTTTATGCGGCAGACTTGGCCATCTGGTTGTGGACCATCCTGGTGCATGGCCGGAGTGTCGAGGCCTACAACGTGGGTTCGGACCAGGAACTGTCCATTGCCGAACTGGCCTCCGTGGTGGCCGAGGTTTGTCATTCGACCGGCGGAGTGTCCATTGCCAAGCAAGCCATCCCAGAACTGCCTGTGGAACGCTATGTACCGGCAATCGACAAGGCACGCAACGAACTCGGCCTCCGGGTTTGGGTGGAGTTGAAGGATGCCATTTCCCGCACCGTCAATTGGCATGAGCAACAGAGTTAAATCGATGCAAGAGAACATCTCGACACAACTTGCCAAGAGAATCCGGCTGACCGCGCTGGAGCTCTGTTATCACAAGAAAGCCTCCCATCTGGGTGGTGCCTATTCCATTGCCGATATACTGGCGGTGCTGTATGCACACCATATGCGTATCGATCCAGAGCAGCCTGACGATCCGGCACGTGACCGCTTGTTTTACAGCAAGGGACATGCCTGTACCGCCCTCTATGCGGTATTGCAGGAATCCGGCTTTTTCGATGGGCTGGATTTGCACGAAGACTTCACCACAAACGGCTCCTACTTCACTTCGCACGTCAATCACCAGCTGCCGGGTATCGAGTTGTCGACCGGTAGTCTGGGGCATGCCCTTGGCGTTGCCTGCGGGGTTGCCCTGGCGGCCAAGCGCAAGTCGCGGGGTTACCGGAGCTACGTTATTGCCAGCGATGGCGAACTCGATGAAGGCTCCAACTGGGAGGCCATTCTCTTTGCCCCGCACCACGCGCTCGACAACCTGGTGCTCGTCATCGACTATAACAAGCTCCAGAGTTTTGGCCGGACCGACGACGTGCTGCGTCTTGATCCCTTAGGCGACAAGTTCAAGGCTTTTGGCTGGCACACCATTGAAATCGACGGTCACGACCATGCCCTCATCGACGCGGCTTTCCGCGAAGCCAAACAGACCTCCGGCCGCCCGACAGCAATCATCGCTCACACGGTGAAGGGCAAAGGCGTGTCGTTCATGGAAGACACGCTCGCCTGGCATTACAAGTCCCCGAACGATGCGGAATATGCACAGGCCAAAGCAGAGTTGGAAGCCGCCGTATGAGAACAACGTTCATCAAGACGCTGTGCGAGGAAGCCCGCAAAGACGAACGCCTCTTTCTGCTGTGCGGAGACTTGGGTTTTTCGGTACTCGAGCAGTTTGCCGATCAGTTTCCCGAACGCTACCTGAACGTCGGCGTGGCCGAGCAAAACATGATGCAGGTGGCCGCCGGGCTGGCGATGGAAGGCTATTCGGTATTCACCTACTCCATTGGCAACTTCCCGACACTGCGCTGCATGGAACAGATTCGCTATGACATCTGCTATCACCGGCTCAATGTCAAAATCGTGGCGGTCGGCGCGGGCTATGCCTATGGCCCGCTGGGCGTCTCGCACCACGCCACGGAAGACATTGCGATGCTGAGAGCCATTCCCGGCATGCGGGTAACGGCGCCTGGCGACGCACTTGAGACGGAGCTAGTGACGCGTCGCCTGTGCCGGGACACAGGGCCGGGTTACATTCGTCTCAACAAGGCGGGGGAAAAGCCGGTGCACCGCGTACCGATCGCGGCCGACTGCCTGGACATGATTCAGGTTCGCTCGGGCAAGTCGACCGCCGTGCTGACAACAGGAGCCGTACTGGGCGACATGGTTGATCAGGTTGACGCCCGTGCGCTGGAATTTTCCGTATATAGCACGCCCTTTATTTCGGACATCAGCCCGCACCAACTCATCGAGTTGTGCCAGCGCTATGAACAGCTCATCACGGTTGAAGAGCACCAACTGAACGGTGGATTCGGTTCAGCCGTCGTCGAGAGGCTGGCCGACCTGCACGCGGCGGGAAAAATCAGCCGCTTCCCGCGGGTCCGCCGCATTGGCATCCCGGGGACTTTCCAGGGCTTTGCTGGCACCCAGGAGTATCTGCGAGCCAAGGCCGGCATTGTCCTGCCAGACAAACAGGACCAACACGTTGACCGTTAGACGAATACTTTCCGCCATGGGCATCGATGCACATGTCCTGACAACCTTGCTCTTGCGCATCTGGAGCATTGTCGCGGGCGGGGTCATGGTCTTCATGATTCCGCTGTTCTTGTCACCGAGCGAGCAGGGTTTCTACTTTACCTTCTCCAGCATCCTGGCCTCGCAGATCTTTTTCGAATTGGGCTTCAGTTACTGCATTACGCAAATCGTCAGCCATGAGTGCGCCTATTTGCATGAACAAGCCGATGGCAGCTGGCAGGGCGACAAACGCCATCTCGAACGGGTTCACTCGCTATTGATACTGGTGCGCAGGTGGTACCGGGTCGTCGCGCTCTGTTTCCTGCTAGGGGTCGGCAGCTTTGGCCTGGTGTTTTTCGGGCATAGCCCCGCCTCTGACAGCGTCCGGCACTGGACAGTGGCCTGGCTCATCATCGTCCTGTCCACCTCGGTGTATATTGCGATCACGCCTTTCCAGGCCATCACCGAGGGATTCGGCTGCGTCAAGGAAGTAGCAGGCCTGCGACTGACCCAGTCGATGCTCGGCTACCCCCTGGCCTTCATTGCCTTGTCGCAGCACTTGGGCCTGCTGGCGATTACGGTGCCTCCCGTGATCAATGCACTATGCTCTGCCCGCTGGTACCAGAAGAGCACCGCCCGCCGCATGCTCAGCGACCCCATCCCCACAGGCAGCGCGGCAATCCACTGGCGTACCGAGATTCTCCCCTTCCAGTGGCGGATTGCCGTCAGCTGGATCAGCGGCTACTTCATCTTTCAGCTGTTCAATCCGCTGATATTTGCCTATCAGAGCCCGGTCGCGGCGGGTCAAATCGGCTTTTCGATGGCGGTGTTCTCCAGCATCGTCACCCTATCGATGAGCTGGATCAACGCCAAAGTGCCCGAAATCAGCAGGCTGCGAGCACGAAGAGAGCAACTTGCACTCAATCGCCTGTTCGGCAGGATCGTGGCCGTATCAACCGCCTTCAACCTGTCGGCATCACTGACCTTTATCGCCGTGGTGCTTGTCATGCAAAACTTGGGCGTGCCTCTCGCGGCACGCCTCGCCGATTTGCCAGTGCTCGGTCTACTGGCTCTGATATCCTTGGCGAATCACCTTATCTTTGCCCTGGCCGCCTACATGCGCGCCGGAAAGACCGAACCCATGCTCGCCAACTCCGTCGCTTGCGGCTTGTTCACCCTGGTGGCGGTCTGGCTGGGCGCTCAACAGGGCATTTTCCCGACCGTACTCTACTATGCCAGTATCACCGTGTTCGTGGCCTTGCCGTGGACCGTTGCGCTGTTTGTCACCCAGCGCCGTTTGATGGTGCAGGACAGCGAACCGCTTATAAAGGCTTAACCGATGTCCGAAGTACTCCTCTCGATCTGCATTCCGACATTCAATCGGGCAAAATTCCTCAATCGACTGCTCACCGGCTTGATGCCCCAAGTCGATGCCCTTGGCGGAATAGTCAATGTCTACATCTCCGACAATGCCTCGGATGACACCACCCATGTTGACTGCCAAAGCTGGTCGGAAAAATCGGGGGTTTTCAAATTTCAGAGGAATGAGTGCAACTTCGGCCCGGATTTCAATATCTCGCGCGCCTTTGACTTGGCCGATGGGAAATACGTTTGGGTATTAGGTGATGATGAAGTGATTGCGCCAGGCGCACTAAAACCACTCATTGACCTCCTGTGCGACAACGACGTAGGGTTGGTTTGTCTGCGGACAAGCGAAATACCTAGCGATGGGGACGTGCCAGCCATGTCTCATTTGAAGGCCATCCGGATTGATTCACCTGAGGTGCTGGCTAGCAAGGTCAGGATGTTTTTTACATTTATTTCCGGCGTGATCATCAATAAATTACTCTATGCGGAAAAATGTGCCGAGGACCGGTCTGGTTTGCTTGGCACCTATCTGATTCAGCTTGGCTGGGTACTACCCGTACTAGTGTCCGGAAAACAGCATCTCTATATCGCATCCCCAATTGTAGCCGCCGAGCAAAACAATACAGGCGGATACAAGTTGTTTACCGTTTTTGGTGAAAATTTTGTTCGTCTAGTCAAGCAATACCTTGTAGAACATCCATCCATACAGAAAATATTGATCAATGCGGCTATGCTTTTCCTGATCGACTGGCGCTTCAAATCCTTGGGAAAATTTTCCACGGAAAACATCACCCTATCGATGGACCGGGCCTTTGGCGAGCTCCTGCCATATCGCGCGGTAGTGCGACCACTGTTTTTTTCCAACCTCATCACAGACCATTTTTTCTTTTACTGCTATCGCACCGCACGTTCCACACTCGTCGGCGTGAAACAGGCTATACACCGATGAGCCCACTTGAACATGACACAGCACATAAGGAACAGCCTGGCATGTTGGCCCGCATAAGAAAGATCATTAAAAGGGACGGATTTTTCATTCTGCTGATCAGGACGCCGTCCAAGTTGCGGGACATGCTTGCGAACGCCATTTTCAGCTATCTTCAAGGCGCCAAGATCAACATCAACTGGGCGGACATAAAGATTATTGGCCTGCGTGGCATGTTGTTCAGGGGAACATTGAGCGCAGGCCGGGGCTTATGGCTCGAAACAATTGGCGATGATGCCAGCATCGAGTTTGGCAATGGCGTGAACATGTCAGATTGGGTGCATATTGCAGCGGTTCGTCAACTCAAAATCGGGAATGGAGTACTCATCGGCAGCAAAGTACTGATTACCGATCACGCACACGGCAGGGCGTCGCATGAGCTGACACCCGAGTTGCTGTCAATGCCCCCCAATACAAGGCCGATAGTCTCCAAGGGGAGAGTTGTTATCGAAGATAACGTATGGATTGGCGATGGCGCCATCATTCTTGCCAATGTCACAATCGGCGAGGGCGCAATCATCGGAGCCAATTCTGTTGTCACCAGGGACGTAGAGCCATTTTCCGTATACGCCGGCACCCCAGCCAGAAAGCTTGCGAGATAAAAATAATGACCAATAATGCAGCATGCACCATCGTTTCGAAAAACTACTTCGCTTATGCAAAGACACTGGCAGATAGCTATACTAGCGCTCACCCCGAAGCAACTTTTTACATATTGATTGTTGACCGAAAAGACACCGCCTTCGAAAAAGCCCACTCAAATTACAACACAATCTGGGTTGAAGACCTCGGCATTGACAGCTTTCTGCACTACGCTTTCAAATACGACATTCTGGAGCTAAACACGAATGTCAAACCAGCACTATTACGCCAGCTACTGAAAAAACACGAGAAGGCTCTATATATCGATCCAGATATTTTCATTTACAAAAGACTGGATGACATCTACAGCACCCTAGACAGTTGTTCTATCGTTCTTACCCCACACATTACCAGCCCCATACAGGACAAGCTAAAACCAACCGAAGTCGACATGCTGAAAGGCGGTATTTTCAACCTTGGCTTTATCGGGGTACGACGATCATCAGAAGCCTTAAGCATGCTGGATTGGTGGCATCAGCGCTGCATGGAAATGGCCTTTAATGAGCCGCAAACAGGTGTGTTTGTTGATCAGAAGTGGGCCAACCTTATTCCATGCCTATTCGACAAAGTACATATTGAAAAGTCCCCGGGCTACAATATGGCCTACTGGAACCTGCACGAGAGAAGGCTTACCCATGATGGCGAGGCCGGCTATATAGTAAATGAATCCCACCCCCTACATTTTTTCCATTTCAGTGGGGTGAATGCCACAGATTTTCGTCCTCTTTCAAAATATCAAAACCGAAGCAACCTTGACAATCGCCCTGATCTGGAAAAATTATTCACCGAATATTGCTCCACCCTGCTAAAAAATGGACATGCCGAATACGCCAGCATTCCTTACAGTTTTGGGAAATTCAGAAATGGGACATCAATCACTCCCATCTCCCGAAAGATTTATGCCATTTCACCGGAGCATCATGGCCTTCAGGATCCATTCCTAGCCGACTCCCAATTTTATAAATTCGCGGTCAAAAAAAGGCTGATCGATACCTCCAGCAATAGCCACAACACCTCACCGACAATAGCTTACACAACCTTCAATACCAACCACAATGACATCAGACTGAGAGCGATCCGCTCAGCGCTCCATCTGACGCTCCTTCTTTTTGGAGCAAAACGCTATGAATTATTGCTCAAATACCTTAACTACATCGTGCAACCAAGAAATCAGCGGAAAATATTTTTCAAAGACTAAGACCACCCCATCAACCATCACCCATGTTATTAACAGGCACGACATAAAGCAGAGGAATTACCAGATGGAGGTAATTTGAAAAGCATCGTCATGGTCAAAATTGGCGCCATCGGCGACCTGATCATGCTGCTACCGACGATCCGGCAGGCACGGCAGGATCACCCCAACGCCCATATCTCCCTGATCGTGGGCCAGGGCCTGTTGCCGCTGGCTGAGTTGATTCCGGAAATCGACGAACTGATTCCGGTGGATGAGCAGGCGCTGTATCGTGGCTCGCCCTTGCAGAAACTTGGCACGCTGCTGCGTGTTGCCGCCCGCTTGCGCTGGCGCCGGGTGGACCGGGTAATGATTGGCCACGGCGACGCACGCTATCGGGTGTTTGCCCGACTGCTCAGGGCGGCGCGAGTCGATAGCTGGCACAGCCACGGCGACCGGCTGTTTCCGGTTCCCGGCCGGCTGCATGCCGACGAGTATCTGCGGCTGTACCATGGGCGGGACGATGACACGATGCCGGCCAGCACCCCTTATGTCCTTGGTCAACACCTGGCCTTGCCACAACACATTGCAGACCGGCTCCCCGCCCGGCCCTGGGTCGCGCTGGCCCCCGCTGGGGCACGCAATACGGTGAGCGATGACCGTCACCGCCGCTGGCCGGTCGAGCATTATGTGGAATTGGCACAGCGGCTGGTTGCCGCCGGCGTCCCAGTCATCTTGACCGGAGGGCCACAGGATGAGTGGGCCAGGCCCCATTTTGACGCGGCTCCGGTCGTGGACCTGATTGCCCAGACCCCCCTGCCCCAGCTGATCGCGCTGTATCAGCGCACGCCACTGGTGGTGACGCACGATAGCGGGCCCTTGCATCTGGCCGGCCTTGCCGGCTGCCAGCGCCTCGGCCTGTTCGGCGCCACCAACCCGAGCGAGAAAATCCGGCAGGATGAGCACACGCAGGTGCTTTGGGGTGGTGCCGGCCTGGCCTGCCGCCCCTGCTACGATGGCCATGGCTATGCCCGGCACTGCCAAAGCATTCGCTGTTTGGCCGAGTTGTCGGTCGACAGCGTAATGCACGCCATTCAGCGCCATCTACCCCAGCCTCGGAACTGACCGCTATGTCCTACTTTCTCAACAAGCTGCTGATGCACTGCCGGATGTCCTTCACCCTGCCCCGGTACCGGCTGGCAACGGGCATTTACGGCACCATCCCTGCTGAGTGGAACAGTATCGGGCTGGATCTGGCCGATCCCGCCTATATCCACCTGGGAGATCAACTGTTTTACGAACCGATGGCACGGTTTCTGGTGGCCTCCGGCAAGCGCGTCTGTCTTGCCCCGATACCGGCCATGCGTGGGTACTTTGGCGGCCTGGGCTATCCGCTATGCGAGCCCTCGGTCGCGCAGGCTTGCGATGTGGTGATTACCCCGGTCTGGGCGCTACCGGAACAGCCCCGGGAAAAACGCTACCGGAACCGGCTGTATGTGCATGCGGCAGACTCCAGCATCGACGCCCCGATTGCCCAGTACCTGGCACAGACCATGGCCCGCCTGCTGGGGTTCCCGGTACCGACCGATGACTTCGAGCCGCATTATTGGCCGGACCCCGTCAGCCCCATCACGCTGGATGACGACCGGCCTCATGTGCTGTTCAACAACTATGTGGATTCGAGCCGTTTGCGCATCGGTCAGGCCGAACAGCAGGCGCTGCTAGATGAACTGGCAAGGCTGAAAACCGAGCGGGATGTCTGCGTGCTGCATCTGGGCAGCAGCCAGGACAAGGCAAATGATAACCGCGACTACCGCGGGCTGGTGGACATGGAT
>JACPUY010000134.1 GCA_016192025.1 Pseudogulbenkiania sp.
AGTTCGACCTGCCCGAGCAGATGCTCGCGGCTGGGGGAGACCAGTTCGGCGGCGGCGGTCGGCGTCGGCGCGCGGCGGTCGGCGACGAAGTCGCTGATGGTGAAGTCGGTTTCGTGGCCGACGCCGCTGACCACCGGGATCGGGCAGGCGGCGATCGCACGCGCCACCACTTCCTCGTTGAACGACCACAGGTCTTCGATGCTGCCGCCGCCACGGCAGACGATCAGTACCTCGACCTCGCGCCGTGCGCCGGCGCGGGCGATGGCGGCGGCCAGCTGCTCGGCCGAGCCCTGGCCCTGCACCTGGGCCGGGTAGAGGATGACCGGGATGCTCGGCATGCGCCGGCGCAGCGTGATGACCACGTCGCGCAAGGCGGCGGCGGCCGGCGAGGTGACGATGCCGATGGCGGCCGGGTGTACCGGGATCGGGCGCTTGCGCGCGGCATCGAACAGTCCTTCCGCCGCCAGTTTCTGCTTGAGCTTCTCGTAGGCCTCGAACAGCCGGCCAAGACCGGCCGAGCGCATGCTATCGACGTTGATCTGGTATTCACCGCGCGCCTCATACAGCGTCACCAGTCCTTTCAGTTCGACCTGCATGCCTTCGCCGGGGCGAAAGCCGAGGCCGGCCAGCTTGTGGCGGAACATCACGCAACGGAGCTGCGCGCTGCCGTCTTTCAGCAGAAAGTAGGCGTGGCCCGAGGCCGCCAATGTCAGGTTGGAAATCTCGCCGCCGATCCACAGGGCCGGCAAGCCGCTTTCCAGCAGGTCGCGTGCCATGCGGTTGAGCGCCGAGACGCTGATGACATCGTTATGGGTTTGATCGAAAATCATGCTTGTCAAGTCATCCACAGCAGAAAGAGTTCGTCATCGGGGAGCGGGCGAGGCGGGCCGGGCAGGCCGCCCAAGACGTTGTCTTACCTTGTGTTTTCAATTAAATCAATGGGTTGGCGTGTTTGCTCAATGCGTGTGCGGGAGCGGGGAGAGCCTTGTCTGGCAACCGTTTCGGCGGTTTTTCACAGGCTTGTCCACAATTTTATCCACAGCTTTTGTGGATGATCGGGAATTCCCCTTATAAATTCATGGTTTAGCCCACTCTCTTGGAAAACGACGGCAGCTGCCGCCGTGTCGGGGTGGCGCCAGCCGTGCGGCGGTTGCCGAACCCCCGCCAAACCGGCTACAGTCTACCGTTTGTGATACGCCTTGGAGAATGCCTGTGGTGTCCATCATCGAAGCGGCCGGTTGGCCTATCTGGACCATTATCGTCGCCTCCGTCATTTCGTTGACCATCATTTTCGAGCGTTTCTTCAGCCTGCGCCAGGCGCTGGTGGCGCCGCAGGGGCTGCTGGGGCAGACGCTGCAGGAATACCGCCGGGCCGGTGCGACGCCGGAACTGTTGCAATTGCTGGGATCTCATTCGCCGCTTGGCCGGCTGTTTGCCGCCGGCTTGCGTAGCGCCGACGCCAGCCGCGAGGTGATGAAGGAGTCGATCGAGGATGAAGGCCGGCTGGTGGCGCACCAGTTGGAGCGCTACCTCACCACGCTCGGCACCATCGCCGCCATGGCGCCGCTGTTGGGCCTGTTGGGCACGGTGATCGGCATGATCGAGATCTTCGGTTCGCAGGCGCCGTCCGGCACCAACCCCACCGAGCTGGCGCACGGCATTTCCGTAGCGTTGTACAACACCGCGTTCGGCCTGATCGTGGCGATTCCCAGCATGATGTTCTACCGCCATTTCCGTGCCCAGGTCGATGCCTTGCTGGTCGACATGGAGTCGCAGGCGGTCAAGCTGGTGGAAGTGCTGCACGGCGAGCGCAAAAACGGCAACCACTGAGGCTGAGCATGAACTTTCGACGTGGCCGGCACCGGGAAGAACCGGAAATCAACTTCATCCCGCTGATCGACTTGCTGCTGGTGATCCTGATCTTCCTGATGGTGACCACCACCTATTCGCGCTTTTCCGAGCTGAAGATCAACCTGCCGGCGGCCCAAGGCGCGGCGCAGGCGGAAAAGACCAACGAGATCGACGTGGCGGTGTCGCCTGCCGGCGAGATGATGGTCGGCTCGGTCAAGCTGCCGGCCGGCGACCGCGACGCTCTGGTGGCCCGCCTGAAAGACCTGGCCGCCGGCAAGAGCGACGTGGTGGTGATCGTCAACGCCGACGCCAAGGCCAGCCACCAGTCGGTGGTGGGGGTGATGGAGGCGGCGCGGCTGGCGGGCTTGACCCAGCTGACCTTCGCCACCCAGCTCTCGTCGCAGTGACGTTTGCCAGTGAAGGTGATTGAACGCCACTGGTACCGTCCACGCATCTGGCTGACGGTTCTCCTCGCCCCGCTGGAGGGGCTGTTCGTGTGTCTGTCCGCGCTGCGGCGCGGGCTTTACCGCTGTGGCGTGCTCAAGCGCGAGTGCTTGCCGGTGCCGGTCGTGGTGGTCGGCAACATCAACGTGGGCGGCGTGGGCAAGACGCCGCTGACGCTGGCGCTGATCGAATCCTTCCGGGCGCGCGGCGTCCAGGTCGGCGTGATCAGCCGCGGCTACGGTGGCGAACACGCCGTGCCGACCGAGGTGGGGCCGCACTCGACGGCCGCGGAGGTCGGCGACGAACCTCTGTTGATGGCCGCCGGCGGGGCGCCGGTGGTGGTCGGGCGCGATCGCGTCGCGGCGGGGCGGCTGCTGCTCGAGCGCCATCCCGAGGTGCAACTGATCCTCAGCGACGACGGCCTGCAGCATTACCGGCTGGCACGCGACCTGGAGCTGGTGGTGCTGGACGGCTCACGCGGCATCGGTAGCGGGCGCCTGCTGCCCAACGGCCCTTTGCGCGAAGCGGCAGGCCGGCTGCGTTCGGTCGATGCGCTGGTGATCAACGGCGCCTTGGCCGACGGTGCGTGCTGGCTGCCGGCCGGCGTGCCGCGTTTCGACATGACGCTCGAGGCGGGGGCCTTCGTCTCGCTGGCCGAGCCGGGCAGGACGCGCCGCGCCGCCGAGTTCGCCGGCGAACGGCTGGTGGCGCTGGCCGGCATCGGCCATCCCGAGCGCTTTTTCCGCACCCTGGAGCAACTCGGCCTCCAGCTTGGCCGACGTCTGGCTTTTCCCGATCATCACGCCTTCCGGCCGCAGGACATCCCTGACGACGCCGACGCCGTGCTGGTGACAGCCAAGGACGCCGTCAAGTTGCACTGCGTCAATCGTGCTAGACTATGGGTCCTGCCGGTCCGGGCGCAGCTCGCCCCGGATCTTGCCGACTGGATTCTTGCCCGATTGAAGATACGACATGGACGCTAAATTTCTCGAAATCCTGGTGTGCCCGCTGTGCAAGGGCTCGCTGGTGTACCGCAAGGCCGAACAGGAACTGGTGTGCAAGGGAGACCGGTTGGCGTTCCCGATCCGCGACGGCATTCCGATGATGCTGGAAAGCGAAGCGCGCGAATTGCCGGCCGAGGAAGAAGTGGAATGAACCGCGGCTTTACCGTGGTGGTGCCGGCGCGCATGGCGTCGAGCCGGCTGCCCGGCAAGCCGCTGGCCGACATCGCCGGCAAACCGATGGTGGTGCGGGTAGCCGAGCAGGCCGCCCGGTCCGCGGCGCGCGCAGTCATCGTCGCCACCGACCACACTGACATCGTCGCGGCCTGCGCGCAATACGGCGTGCAGGCGGTGATGACCCGTGCCGACCACGCCAGCGGCACCGATCGGCTGGCCGAGGTCGCCGCCACGCTGCAACTGGCCGCCGACGAGATCATCGTCAACGTGCAGGGCGACGAGCCGCTGATCGATCCGGCCCTGATCGACCGCCTGGCCGCGCTGATGGCCGACTGCGGCGTGCCGATGGCGACGCTGGCGCACCCGATTCACGCCGCCGCTGACCTGTTCAATCCCAATGTCGTGAAAGTGGTGCTTGACCGGGCCGGTCGGGCTCTTTATTTTAGTCGGGCACCCATCCCCTATGCCCGAGACGCGTTCGCCCAGGATGCGAACGTTCTGCCGCCCGAGCTACCGGTTCTGCGGCACATCGGCATGTACGCCTACCAGGCGGGTTTTCTCACTACCTATACCTCGCTGACGCCTGCCCCGCTGGAAACCTTTGAGGCGCTGGAGCAGTTGCGCGTGTTGTGGCACGGCTACCCCATCATGGTGGCCACTGTCGCCGACGCACCGCCAGCCGGGGTCGATACGCCGGACGATCTGCAGCGGGTGCGCGCGCTGTTCGCCGCTCGCTTAGGAAACGATTAAGTACAAAAGAAGCAACACAAACTTTGACGGGAGTAATACATGAGACTGATTCTGTTGGGCGCTCCGGGCGCCGGCAAGGGTACCCAGGCCAACTACATCAAGGAAAAGTTCGGCATTCCGCAAATCTCCACCGGCGACATGCTGCGTGCGGCGGTGAAGGCGGGGACTCCGCTGGGCCTGGAAGCCAAGAAGATCATGGACGAGGGCGGCCTCGTGCGTGACGACATCATCATCGGTCTCGTCAAGGAACGCATCGCCGAAGCGGACTGCGCCAACGGCTTCCTGTTCGACGGCTTCCCGCGCACCATCCCGCAAGCCGAAGCGATGAAGGAAGCCGGTGTGGTCATCGACTACGTGGTGGAGATCGACGTGCCGGACGCGCTGATCGTCGACCGTATGTCGGGCCGCCGCATACACGTGGCTTCCGGCCGCACCTACCACGTCAAGTACAACCCGCCCAAGGTGGCTGGCGTGGACGACGCGACCGGTGAGGAGTTGATCCAGCGCGACGACGACAACGAAGAAACCGTACTGAAGCGGCTGGCGGTCTACCACGAACAGACCGAGGTACTGGTCGGCTATTACTCGCAGCAAGCCGCGGCTGGTGATGCCACGGCGCCGAAGTACGTCAAGATCGATGGTACGCAGGCCGTCGAGGCAGTACGTGACCAGGTGCTGGCCGCGCTGGCCTGATCGCCAGCGGTTTACCCGATGAAAAAGGACGGCGTGGCCGTCCTTTTTCATTCCCGCGTTAGCGTGTCGCTCGCGGCCGGCTCCTTGGCCTGTCAAGGCGGGGCATGGCAGGGCAGGTCCAGCGTAAAGGTCGTGCCTTTGCCCGGCTGGCTTGCCACCGTCAAGGCGCCGCCTAGGGGCTGGCGCACCTTGTTGCCGGCGAGGTAGAGCCCCAGTCCGCGGTGTTCCTGTCCGCCGCGGGTGGTAAAGAACGGCTCGAACAGCTTGTCCAGGTTTTCCGGCGCGATGCCTTTGCCGGTATCGCTGACCCTGAGCCGGACATGCCGCTCGTCCAACAGCTCACTTTCCAGCCGTATCCGCCCGCGCTGACCGGGATCGAAAGCATGGATCATGGCGTTCTCCAGCAACTGGCTGACGACCTGAAACAGCGCGCTCGGGTAGCTGTCCATCAGCACGTCGAGTTCGCCGTGCAACTCGATGTCGAGGTTGGCGCTCTCGCGGTGAGGTTTCAGGTTGCGGACGATCTCTTCAAGATACGCCGTGAGCTGGAATTGGCGGCGCGTCTCTCCAGTCCGGTCTTGCGCAAGTTGGCGGAAGCTGTGTACCAGGTCTGCCGCGCGCTCCGCGTTGGACAGCAGCAGTTGGCAGCTTTCTTCGGTGTGCGCCAGATAATCCAGGAATTCGCTTTTCTTGATGGTTCCGGCGCTGAGGCTCTCGGACAGGTAGTGGGTGGTATTAACAAGGCTCGAGGCCGTGTTCAGCGTGACGCCGATGGGGGTGTTGATTTCATGGGCCACATCGGCCCCGAGTCGTCCCAGCGCCACCAGGTTTTCCGATTCTTCCAGCGTCTGCTGTACCAGCGCCAATTGCTGGTAGGCTTGTTCGGCGCGGTGCTTCTCTTCCTGGGCAATGGCTTCGGCACGATGGACGGCGGAGAGGTCCAGGCGCCGCTGTTCCGTCAGACGCTGCACGCAGTGGAGTAGCGGAGTGAACTCCTTGCCATGGGCACCGGTATTCAGCTCCGATGCATCCGGGATGCGCCGGGCGTGCACCATGTCCAGTCCTTGGCGCAGGGTGTCGAGCGGCACCAGCAGGTGCCTCCTCACGGCATGCCGGAGCAGCAGCCACAGCGACACGTCCAGCAACACGATCTGCAGCAGTATCTCCAGCCGGCGCTGTTGTTCTTTGGCCTGCAGGGATTCTTGGCTCAGGTAGACCGTGGCCTTGGCGAGTTCTTCCCGCCCCTGGTAGGTGATGGCAAGGGTGAGGCGATCGTCAGCCTGGGGCATGTCGGCTGGCGTCATGTCGCGGATGGCATGGCCGTCGCGGATGCGGCCGATGTTGAGGTCGGCATCGCCCTGGATGCGGATAGCCTCCACCGTGGACCAAGCCAGTTCGGCATCGATGAGCTGCCGCAGGTAGGGCTCGTCCAGTTGCCATACGCCGTGTGGCAAGGCCAGTTCCAGTCTATGGGCCAGCGACTTCCTGAGAGCCATATACTCGGATTGGTCCTGCTGCCGGCCGTTGTACTCGGAGAGCAGACCCAGGCCCAATTGCAGCAGGGTCGCGCCGGTGAGCAGCCAAATCGCCAGTTTTCCAGTGAACGTGCGCATAGCCCCTTTCTTTATCAACTGTGATTCTTATCCTATATGCTGGTCCTGCAAAAGCAAAAAACACAAATCGGGTAAGTGGCGTGGGCTATTCTCAAAAAGGTTGCACAGAGGGGAAATGCCATGAGGAAAAGTGCGTTGTTGGCCGGGCTGATCGCGCTTGCGCTCACGCCATTGGCCCTGTCTCTGGAGTTGAACGAGGCGTCGGTCAGCGAGTTGACCGTCATCGGCGTGAGCCCTGATCTCGCCGAACGGCTGGTGGACTACCGTGAAACACATGGGGATTTTCTGAGCAGCGGCGATGTATTGAAGGTCGAGGGCATGACCCAGGGCCGATTGAACCAGTTGCGCTCCTCACTGACGATCGATGGTCAGCGTGTGACGACGCCCTCGGGCACCGCACCGGCCATCCCGGGAGTTTCGCCGGCGGTGCCGGCACACAAGGCGGTATCGGTATCGGCTCCCCATCGAACAAGGGCTCTCCATCGCGACGGTCGGCGAGTGGGACGCCAGCACGCGGCATTCGGCGATGAGACCTCCGGGCAGGGGCGTGGCCGTGGCGAGGGGCGCGGCAACGGTCGTGGAGGTGGCAATGGGGGAGGCGGTGGCCATGGCAAGAATTGACCGGGACTAAGAAGGAAAAGTGGTGGAGTCAGGCAAGGCGGGTGTTTCCCGCCTTTCCGCTTTTCAGCTGGCATGCGCCGCCGCGGCGTTCCTGACTGGCAGCTTTTGCAGCAGCAGGCCGGACAGGATCAGTCCCAGTCCGACCAAGGTGGATCCGAGGATAGGCTCGCCGATGACCAGCCAGATCAGCAGCAACGACAGCAGCGGGGCAAGAAAGATCAGGTTGGCGATCTTGGCCGTGCTGCTGGTCAGTTTCATCGCAGTCAGCCACATCACGAAAGTGAAGCCCATCTCCAGTGCCCCGACGTACGCCGCCCCGGCCACACCTTGCCAGGCTACCGGGCGCAGTTCGCCGCTCAGGGCGCACCAGATCACAGTGATGGGCAGGGCCAGCAGGAAGTTGAGCGTCAGCCCCTGCACCGGTTCGCGTTCGTCGCGCGTGTTGAAGATCCAGTAGCCGGCCCACAGCAGCGTGGAGAGCAGGGCGCAGGCGACGCCGGCGAGATTGGAGAAATGCAGTGCCAGCAACTCGCCACGGGTGCCGATCACCAGCACGCCCAGATAGCAGATCAGCGCGGCCAATGCATCGCGTCCTTTCAGCGGCTGCTTCAACAGCGGCACCGCCAGTAGGGTCATGGTCAGCGCCCAGGTGTAGTTGATCGCCTGGGCCTCCTGCGCCGGCAGCAGCGAATAGGCCTGGAACAGTATCAGGTAGTAGATGAAGGGGTTGACTGCACCGAGGATCAGGGAGCGGCGCCAGTGTTGACCAAACGCGGTTCTCAGTTCGCCCAGCCGGCCCTGGCACAGCAGGATGGTCAGCAGCGACAGCAGCGAGAACGCCGTGCTGTACAGCACCAGCTGCGCCGGGCTCAGATGATTCAGGCTGATCTTGAAGGCGGTGGCGACGGTCGACCAGGCCAGCACGGCGGAGAGACCGTAGGCGTAGGCTTTCTTCTGGCGGTTCAAGGGGGTCTCCTCGGTGGTGGGGCAGCACGATTGTAGCCGCTACCCCCGGCACCGACCACCTTTGGAGAATGGATACAATGTCTACCGTGTCGTATTCAGCGGTGAGGCACCGACAGGGCCTGGTTGATCAGGCGCGACAGCAGCGGTACGGTGGCCGAGGCGCTCAGCCCGACCGGGCCCTGCGCTTCGCGGGTATAGGCGTCGCCGGCCAGTCCATGCAGGTGCACGCCCAGCGCCGCGGCGTCGAAGGCGGCCAGGCCTTGTGCCAGCAAGGCGGCGATCAGCCCGCTCAGCACGTCACCCTGGCCGGCGACCGCCAGCGCCGGCCCGCCGCTGGTGTTGAGCCGGTAATAGCCGTCGGGACGGACGATCAGGCTGCCGGCCCCCTTGAGCACCACGATGGCCTGCAGCCGCTGCGCCAGCTCGCGTGCGGCGCACAGCCGGTCCTGCTGGATATCTTGGGTACGACACGCCAGCAGGCGGGCGGCTTCGGCCGGATGGGGGGTGAGTACGGCCGGCGCCTGGCGCTGGCCCAGCGCCTGCTGCAGGCGGCTGTCGCTAGCCAGCAGGTTGAGCGCGTCGGCGTCCAGCAGCAGCGGCACGGCATCACCGATCAGCCGGTCGAGCCAGTGGCGGGCGGCGCTGCCTTGTCCCAGCCCGGGACCGATGGCAACGGCGTCGGCGGCGGGCAGCGTTGTGGCCGGCTCCAGCGGCTGGATCATCAATTCCGGCGCGGCCGGATCGACCGCCAGCCGGTCGTCCAGCGTGGCGAGGTGCACCTTGCCGGCACCGCCGGCGTAGGCGGCGCGGCCGGCGAGCAGGGCGGCGCCGAGCATGCCGGGAGCACCGCCGATGACCAGCACGCTGCCGAAGCGGCCCTTGTGGCTGTCGTTGGCGCGCGGCGGCAGCAGGGCCAGCGGCCGGTTCAGTTCCCCTTCGGCGGCAGGAAACAGCTCTGCCGGGCAGTCCAGCGTTGCCAGTTCCACGCCGCCGGCAAGGTCGGCGCCGGCCGCCATGTAGAGTCCTGGCTTGTGGCTGAGGAAGGTCAGGGTGTGGCTGGCGCGGATGGCGACGTTGGCCATGATGCCGCGATAGGGGTCGAGACCGGAAGGGGTGTCCAGCGCCAGGATCGGGACGGCCAGCGCGTTGAGCTGCCGGATGGTGTCCCGCCACGGGGAGGCGAAGTCGCGCGCGAGGCCGATGCCGAACAGGCCGTCGATGACCAGCTCCGGACGGGGATGTTCTCCTGCCAAGCTGGGGACGGGCTGCCGGCCGGCCGCCAGCAGCGCCTGCAAGGCGGCCTGGGTGGCGGGTGAAGTCGGTGCGGCGGGCAGCAGGACATCGACTTGGTAGCCGCGATGGTGCAGTAGCATGGCGGCCTGCAGCGCGTCGCCACCGTTGTTGCCCGGGCCGGCGGCGACCAGCACGCGGGCGGGCGGCGCCAGCCGTGCGGCCACCCAGTCGGCGGTGGCGCGGGCGGCCCGCGCCATCAGGTCGAGTCCCCGGGCCGCGGCATCCTGTTCCAGCCGGCGCAGCGCGGCTAGGCTCAGTATCTCATTCGCTCGCATCGCCGCCGTCCTCGTGCGCCTCACCCCAGCGCGGCAGCAGCGTATTGTCGATGCCCAGCTGGTCCAGTATCCGGGCCACGATGAAGTCGACCATGTCGTCCACGCTTTGCGGGTGGGTGTAGAAGCCGGGGGAGGGCGGCAGGATCACCGCGCCGAGCCGGGCCAGCTTCAGCATGTTTTCCAGGTGGATGACCGACAGCGGCGTCTCGCGCGGCACCAGGATCAGCCGGCGCCTCTCCTTGATGGTGACGTCGGCGGCGCGTTCGATCAGGTTGTCGGACATGCCGTGGGCGATGGCGGCGAGCGTGCCCATCGAACACGGGCAGACCACCATGGCGTCGGCCGGGTTGGAGCCGGAGGCCACCGGGGCGAACCACTGTTCGCGGCCGAACACGTCGAGCTGACCTGCCGTGGCGCCGCTCCGGGCGCTGAGCCAGTCGCGCAGCTCGGCCGGGCGGGAGGGCAGGCTCAGCTTCATCTCCTGGCGCGCCACAACTTGTGCCGCCTGCGACGAAAGCACCCAGACCCGCTTGCCGGCCTGGATCAGGCAGTCGATCAGGCGCAGTCCGTAGGGCAGGCCGGAGGCGCCGGTCAGGGCGACGGTGACGGTGTGGACGGGGCGCATGGGAAAGCCTCCAGAAGCTTGCTGGCGATAGCGCCGTTGACCAGCCCGGTTACCAGGGCCGCCAGGGCGAACGCCGGGACGAAATACAGGATGTTGTCGGACGGGATCAGCCAGGCGCGCGCCAGCAGCAACTGGCCGCCGATATGGCAGAACGCCGCCACCAGGCTGGCGCTGACCGGGCCGAACCAGCGCCGGGGCCATGCTTGTGTCAGGCCTAGGCCGACCAGGCTGGCGACGCCGCCGGCGAGGCCGAGAAAGAAGCCGGGGGTCAGCAGACTGCCCAGCAGCAGCCCGGCGCCGAGGATGCGCAGCAAGCTGACCCACACCGCGGCACGCCAGCCCAGCGTTTCCAGCGCCAGCAATGTGACGATGTTGGCCAGCCCCGGCTTGATGCCGGGCAGCGGCGAGGGGATGCCGGCGTCGACCACGGCCAGCACGATGGCCAGCGCCGCCAGCCGGGCGATGCGGTGATCATCCGCACGGGGCTGCAACAGGAGCGTATCAGAAGTTGAGGCTGTCATAAGGCTGGTTGGGCCCGGTCAGTTCGATGCTGGTGGCGTTGGGCAGGCAGATGGCGATCTGTCCGGAGCGGGAGAGCCACCCTTGATGCACGCAGTACTGGCGCGGGCTGGGGTCCTGCTTGATGCGCGCCTTGCCGCCCGCGATCTCGACCACGGTCACGCCCAAAGGGCCCGGCACCTGGACGATACGGTTATGTAGCAGGCTGAGACTGGCGACGCGCTGTCCACCGGCACGTATCGTCACGCTGCGGGCCTGGCCCTGTCCCCACAGATGCCAGCCCAGCCAGCCGGTCAGCAGCACCCCACCCAACAGCACCAGCCAGTCGCCCGGCAGGATCAGACGGCTCATGCGTCGCGATAGAGCTGGCGGTGGCGCAGCAGAACCTGCTCGCCAGTAAAACTCTTGGCCAGCGACTCGGCGATGAACACCGAACGGTGCTGACCGCCGGTACAGCCGATGGCCACCGTCAGGTAACTGCGGTTGTCCTGGCGAAAGGCCGGCAGCCACTTGGTCAGGAACTGGCGGATGTCCGCCAGCAGATCGGCCACCATCGGGTACTGGGCAAAGTACGCCACGATCTCGGCGTCCTGACCGGTGAGCGGGCGCAAATTCTTATCGTAGTGCGGGTTGGGCAGGCAGCGCACATCGAACACGAAGTCGGCATCGAGCGGGACGCCGTACTTGAAGCCGAACGACTGGAAGATCACGGTGAGGCGGTTGTCGTCGGCTTCGACCAGTTCGTTGACCCAGGTACGCAGGGCGTTGGCCGACAGCTCGCTGGTGTCGATGCGCGCGCCCAGTTCCTGAATGCTGGCCAGCAGCTCCTCTTCCTGACGGATGCATTCTTCCACGGTCAGGCCGGAACCGGACAGCGGGTGGCGGCGGCGGGTTTCGGAGAAGCGTTTGACCAGCGTATCGCTCTTGGATTCGAGAAACAGCAGTCGTACGTCGATGCCGCGTTCGCGCAGCTTCTGCATTTCCACCGGCAGTGCGCCGAGCGAAGGGCTGGAACGGGTGTCCACGCTGATGGCGATCTGCTCGTAGCCGTAAGTGGCGTAGATGGCAACCGCCTCTTGCAGCATGGTGGCCGGCAGATTGTCGACGCAGTAGTAACCGGCGTCTTCCAGAGCACGCAACGCTACCGATTTGCCCGAGCCGGACAGGCCGCTAATCAGTATCAGGCGCATGCTCTTGTTCCCTGAGGAAGTTGGTATGCCGTTCGATGAATTCGCGGGTGCTGTCGATGCCGCGCAATTGAA
>JACPUY010000135.1 GCA_016192025.1 Pseudogulbenkiania sp.
GGCTTCTTTGCGTTCAGGGGAATACGGTTTCACATCACATCTTTGCCCGCCCCGGGCTGGGTTCATCAAATCACAGAGAGGCGACAACTATTCTGACACCCGGGGGCAATGCCCTGATTTGCGATGCTGGTAGCTTCAACCATGATACTTAGCGCCCGAAAACCAGGGGCCAGCTTGGCTACATTGGGATCGATTGATGGCAGGACGGACAGCATCGGATAATCCTAAAGTGACTATTTAATTCATGTTAACGACTAATGACCAAAAAAGTCAACATACCGACCGACCCAGATGCAGCTGTCCAGACTGCCAGCGAAGCTGTTTCTCGTAAGCTCAAAGGACACCGGAAAAAGCAGAAACTCTCCCATGCCTGTTCGGCGAGCCCTTCGGCAAACGGCTGCAGAGGGACAGAGAGCGGACATCTCCCGCGCCAAAGTATGCGTCCGCTTCGGCCGATTATGCTGTCACCCTAGCCAGAAGCGCCAGCTGAATGCTTCTGGCCAAAGCTTGCCAAAATCACATTGGTTGACTCTACCCTACTCAGAAATCCTTTTCGTTGAGCTGATGGGTTTGCATGTTGCCGTTAACCATGCTGTATAACGTGACTCGCACGTGCTGAAATGAGTTGCCACTGGCCGTAATTTGCTGCTGGACACTGATGGGGTCGGAGCGAGTGAGAACACCGGTTTCCAGATTCCGGTAACGCAGATCATAGTGACCGGCACGCACCTGCTCCATGGTGAAGGTAGCGTGGGCGGGGATGTAAAACTCTCTTGCCGGATAGGCCTGCGGCGCATCCAGAAACACCATCTTGACGTGAAAATCACTGCTGGTTTGTGAATTGTCGACGGTGACGGTGGACAGCCCGTCATTGTTCACCTGCGGGGCACCGGCCAGATAGTCTGCCCCGGTCGGCCAGCCATAGCCATAGGGCGTGGTAGCGGCGCGTTGGTAACCCAAGCCCGGCAACAGCGGGGAGGCCGGTGGCTGGGACGCCGGGTTGGCCAGGTAGGGTTTGCTGAGGCGCTCGGGCAACACGCCAGGCTCGTTGGCCACCACGATGTACACCAAGCCTGTGATGGCCAGGTAGTAGTGCCAGTTTTGCTCGAAATGCCGTTGCAACCGCGGGCCGAATGGCCTGCTGGTGCGGCGTGGCTGCCCTGCGGTGGCGGCCCTGGAAGTGGATGTCTGTGACTTGGCCGATTGCTGCGCCTGAAACTGGCGTTGCACTTTGATGGCCTCTGCCCGTCTCGCCGCTTGTTCTTCCTGATCAATCCACTCATCGTGCGCACGGCGCAGTTCCGGATCGGACAGCACTTCATAGGCTCGCTGGATCAAAAGCATGCGCTGGGCGGTCTGTAGACTCCCCTGATGCAGGTCCGGATGGTATTTCTTCTGAAGCGTGCAATAAGCCGCCTTGATGACCTCCTGTGGCGCATCACGCGAGACATTGAGGTTATCGTAGTGGGTGACAAGCTTTCCCATAAAGACCTGCCCGCTCACATGGCAATGCCTTTAGCATAACATGACATAGCCCGCCAATGCTCCGCTACCCAGCCCAACGGAGACACTTAAGACCGCCTACGTGAGAATGGCCGAATCAGGCAAGATGCGTTTCGATGAAACTGGCGACGCGTTTGGCCACCCAGTCCTCCTGCTCGCGATGAGGGACATGCCGTATGCCCGGCATGATTTCCATATGCGAAGGGCCGCCAACCCAACGCGCGATTTTCTCGGGATGCAGGTTGGAGCCGTATTCATCTTCACTGCCATGGATGACCAGGGTCGGGCATTTAACCTGCGGCAGGGTCTCCTGCATCGACCAGTCCGAGAACGCCGGCGACAGCCAAGTCTCGATCCAGGCATCCAATACCCAACGCGTTTTCTCGCCGTGATACCGTTGCAGCCGTTCGAACGGCTCCGGCTGCTTGAATTGTTCTTTCGCGTCCAGGATGCCGGCACGCGTTCTGTCTTCCACAAAGACCTGTGCAGATTCGGTAATCAAGGCTTCGCATGCGGAGGCATGCATGGCCGCGCAGTACACCGCCATGCCGCCGCCGACGCTATGGCCAAAGGCGATAAAACGGTCGAACCCCAACTGTTCGCGCAGCAGCGGGAAAAACCTTTGCGTCTCCTCCCGGATAAAGCCGATGCCCAGCTTGTCCGTGCGCCGGTCGGACTGCCCGAAACCGAGACGGTCATAGGCAATCACCTGCCGCCCCGTGTGCTCAGCCAGCACCGCGGGGAAAGTGCGCCATAATTCGATGCAACCGAGCGAGTCGTGAAACAGGACGATGGGTGACAATCCGCCGAGTTCGTCGCCGTGGTTCAGCGGTTGCCAACAACGCGCCAACAAGCGCCCTTGCCCGCTCTCGACCCAGCTGTCTCTGGTTGAATACGGTTGGTTCTCCATGGTTCCTCACTACCCCAGAAAATGACGAAGCAAGCCCGTTGAAACAATGCCGATGATCACGGTCGGCAATACCGGCAGGCGCGTGGCCGCCAGCAGCGTGATGGCCAGTGCCAGCAAATTGGCCGGTTTGTCCGATATGAATGCCGGCGCGATCACGGAAATCAGCACGCATCCCGGTACGTTTTCCATCACCGCCATCATACGCGGGCTGAGGGTTCGGTTACGTAGCGCCACATAGCCGAGAATCCGGGTCAGATAGGTGGACGAGGCCATCAGCACGATCGTCACCAGGGTCAGGGTATCGATCATGACCGTTCTCCCCAAATCACCGCGGCGATAAGACCGGCGGAGGCTCCGGCGGCGACATACCAGGCTCCCGGTATGAACAGGTAAGTCAGCGCCGCCACAACCAGGCTGACCAGCCAGGGCCGGCAGGCCCGCACGCCTTTCCACATGCCACGCAACAGCACCAGAAATACCGCCGTAAACGCCATGTCGAAGCCATATTGCTCGACATCGCCGATGACAGGCCCCAGAACGGCGCCTATCGCCGTAAATACCACCCAGGTGAGATACAAGCCGGCCGATACGCCCAGATAGTAAGGGAGGCTGATACGGCGAGCGGATTGTTGCCGCGCATCGGCCAGCGCCATAGCCCAACTCTCGTCGCACATGAAGAACAGAGCCGGCAGGGCCTGCTTCCGCGACAGATGCTGGAGATAAGGAGCAAGCGCGGCGCCCATCAGGATATGCCGGCAGTTGACCAGAAACGACATCGCCACGATGAGCAGCACATGCGGCGGTGAAGTCCACAAGCGGATGGCGGCAAACTCGGAACCCCCGCCAAAGTTCAGTCCCGTCATGAGCGGGACTTCCAGGGCACTCAGCCCCTTCCGGGTTGCCTGTGCTCCCAATACCAGAGCAAACGGAATGAAGCCCAGCATCACCGGCAGCGATGCACGCAAGCCACGCCAGGCTTCGGATTTGGCAGTGGATTCCACGGAAATGGCGATTGATGTTGGCAGACTGTTCATTACCCCTCCTTCTGCGGTCTATTGTCTGCCAATCCCGATGAAATCGGGTTGCGTTGTTGCCATGTTTTGACGTGAAATTGGAATCTGCAATAGACTTATCCCAATTTTGTGGAGTTGGATTTCAATGAAACTAGACGCAATAGATCGGCGCATCCTCAAGGCCCTGCAACGGGATGGCCGCTTGCAGAATATCGAGCTGGCCAAGGAGGTCGGCTTGTCGCCCTCCCCCTGCCTGCGGCGGGTGCGCCTGCTGGAGGAAGCGGGGGTCATCGAACGCTATGTGGCCGTGGTCAATGCAGCCAAGGTAGGCAAAGGGCTGACGGTGTTCGCGCGCATCTGGTTGACGGGACAGGATGCGGAAACCGTCGATCACTTCACCGACGCCATCAAACAACTGCCCCAGGTGGTCGAATGCCATTTGATGGCAGGAGACTGCGATTTCCTGTTACGCGTTGTCGCCGCCGACCTGGATGACTATCGACAATTTCAGATCGAGCATCTCACCCGGATAAAAGGGGTGCAAAGTGTCAAAACAGAAATACCGATGCAGAAGATCAAGCTGACGTCGGAAATACCGGTGTGACACGGAGATGGCGGTGTCGGTCATGTTGAGAGAGAAAAAACGGGTGTCCGGTTTGATCAGACCACGTCACTTCCACCTGCCGATGAATCGGTAAGTGCCTCCACGCAAACCTCCCGCAC
>JACPUY010000119.1 GCA_016192025.1 Pseudogulbenkiania sp.
TCAGCGCTAACTCCGTTTGACGCCTCGACCCACGCGATTCCCATCGTCTGGGTTGCTGTCGTGCGCTTTCGCGCACACGTCACTCTTTGGAGTTAGAACATGACCCCTCGCTGGATGCGATTACCCCTGCAGCTGTCGCTGACAGGGCTGGTCGGCCTTGCCCAGGCCGCACCGCTCACGTTTAACGCTGCCCTCGATCAAGCGGAAAGCAGCTCTCCCGCACTCGCCGCACAACGCGCGCAAATTGGCGCGTCACAATCGGCCGCTATTCCGGCCGGTGCCTTGCCAGATCCGAAAATGTTCGCCGGTATCGACAACTACCCGGTGTCCGGCGCGGACGCCGGGCATCTGAAGCGCGAATTCATGACGATGCAGAAGATCGGCGTGATGCAAGAGTTCCCCAACGCCGACAAGCGCCGAGCGCGGGTCGAGGCGGCCTCGGCCGAGATTGAGGTGGCCGAAGCGCAAAGCCGGGTAGCACGGCTCAAGGTGCGACGAGATGTCGCTCTCGCCTGGCTCAACCGTTACGCCCTGGAGCGCAAACTGGCGCTGTTCGATGAGCTGGAGCAGGAAAACCGCCTTTTCGCCACGGCGGTACGCGCCCAGATCGCTTCCGGGCGTGCCCAGCCGGCCGATGCGGTCATGCCCAGGCAGGAAGCCGCCCAGTTGGCCGACCGCCACGACGATCTGACGCGCGATCTGGGCAAGGCACGTGCAGAGATGCGCCGCCTGATCGGTGCGGAAGGCGACGAACCACTGGCAGGCGAGCCGCCAACGTTTAACTTGGACGCCAGCACCCTACGTCAACATCTGCATCGTCACCCCGAAATTGCGGCCTTCGGCGCGGCGGCACGCAAGGCCGAGGCCGAAGTGCGCGAGGCGGTGGCGATGAAAAAGCCGGACTGGGGGGTGGAACTGGCTTACCAGCGTCGCGCGCCTCAGTTCGGCAACATGGTGTCGGTGCAGTTCACCTTCGACCTGCCGATTTTCACCACGAGGCGCCAGGACCCGGCCATCGCGGCCAAACAGCAAGAGTTGGCAAAGGTTGATGCCGAGCGTGAAACGATGCTGCGCGATCACACCAACGAACTGGACAGCAACGTGGCGGATTACGCCGCACTCGGTCGCCAAGCGGACCGAGCCCGCCTGGAATGGCTACCGCTGGCGCAGCAAAAGGTCGATCTGGCTACCGCCAGCTACAAGGCGGCCAAGGCCGATTTGTCGGCGGTGCTCACTGCGCGTCGTGAGCTTATCGAACAACGCTTCAAACTCATCGAGCTGGATAACCAGCACGCCAGCGTGGCGGCCAAGCTCTATTTCGCCTATGGGGAGAACACGCAATGAACAAGCAGAGATGCAAACTCATCGCCCTGGTAGTGGCTGTCGCACTGGCAGGCGGTGCGGGGGGCTATTGGCTGGCCCAGTCGGGTCTGGCCGGCATGGCAAAAAGCTCGGACAAACCGGCTGCCGGCGCTACGAAAGACGACCGCAAGGTGCTGTACTGGTATGACCCGATGGTGCCGAACCAGCACTTCGACAGGCCGGGCAAGTCGCCCTTCATGGATATGCAGCTGGTGCCGAAGTACGCCGAGGAGGGGGGCGAGGCTGCCGGGGTCAAGATCGATCCCGGCGTGGCGCAGAACCTGGGTATCCGGCTCGCTACGGTCGAATCCAAAACCCTGACGGAACCGGTCGACGCCGTGGCGAACGTCGGGTTCAACGAACGAGAAGTCGCCGTCGTTCAGGCCCGTAGCAACGGCTTCGTGCAAAGGGTGTATGCCCGTGCCCCCGGCGATGTGGTCCCCCAGGGGGCGCCGCTGGCCGATCTGCTGGTGCCGGAGTGGGCCGGCGCCCAGCAGGAATATTTGGCCATGCTCAAAACGGGCGACAAGGCACTTGCCAGCGCGGCCAGAGAGCGGCTGCGCCTCACCGGGATGCCGGAATCGCTGATTAGCCGTGTCGAGCAAACCGGCACACTCCACTCCGTCGTCACCATTTTTACCCCGATCGGTGGGGTCATTCAGGAATTGGGCGTACGCAGCGGCATGACCGTCAGCATGGGCATGACGCTCGCCAAGATCAACGGGCTCGGCACGGTGTGGCTGGAAGCCGCCATCCCCGAAGCCCAGGCCAGTCGTGCCCGCACCGGCCAGCCATTGGTAGCGCACTTGGCAGCCTACCCCGGTGAGGAGTTCAAGGGCAAGGTCATCGCGGTGCTGCCGCAAACCAACACGGATAGTCGGACCCTGCGGGTGCGTATCGAGTTGCCCAACCGCGATGGCCGGCTCAAGCCGGGCATGTTCGCTCAGGTTCGTCTCGAGGCGGGAACGGGCAAACCGGCGATACTGGTTCCTTCCGAAGCCATTATTCGCACCGGCACGCGTACGGTCGTACTGCTAGCCGCCGACGGCGGGCATTTCCAGCCGGTAGAGGTGCAGATTGGCCAGGAGTCCGGCGGCAAAACCGTCGTACTCAAGGGGCTGGAGGCGGGGCAAAAAGTGGTGGCCTCCGGCCAGTTCCTGATCGACTCGGAAGCCAGCCTGAAGGGCGTGCTGGCGCGCATGGCGGAGGGCTCGGCCGTTCAGGCTCCATCCTCGATGTCGTCCAAGGACAAGACCGCCGCCCTGAACCAGGCCAGCGGCAAGGTCGAGGCCATCAAGCCAGGCGAGATCACCATCTCGCACGGGCCGGTCGCCTCGCTCGGCTGGGGGGCGATGACCATGACTTTCAAGCTCGCCAGGCCCGAGCTCACCGCGGGTCTGAAACCCGGTGACAACGTCTCGTTCGGCTTCAGCCAACAAGGCAGCGACTTCATGGTGCAGCAACTCAGCAAGACCGGGGGCTCGCAATGATCGAAAAACTCATTCGCTGGTCCGTTGCCAACCGCTTCCTGGTGTTGCTCGCCACGTTGTTCGTGGCGGTCTGGGGGGTGTGGGCAGTCAAGACCACGCCGCTCGACGCGCTACCCGACCTGTCCGACGTGCAGGTCATCATCCGCACCAGCTACCCGGGCCAGGCGCCGCAGATCGTCGAGAACCAGGTCACCTATCCGCTGGCGACCACCATGCTGTCGGTGCCGGGCGCCAAGACGGTACGGGCTTATTCGTTCTTTGGCGATTCCTTCGTCTACGTGCTGTTCGAGGACGGCACCGATCTCTATTGGGCACGATCACGCGTGCTGGAGTACCTGAACCAGGTACAGGGCCGGCTGCCCGCTGCCGCGAAGGCATCATTAGGCCCGGATGCGACCGGCGTGGGCTGGGTCTACGAATACGCGCTGGTCGACAAGAGCGGCCAGCACGACCTCGCCCAACTGCGCAGCCTGCAGGACTGGTTCCTGAAGTTCGAGCTGAAGAGCCTGCCCAACGTGTCCGAGGTGGCCACCGTCGGCGGCATGGTCAAGCAGTACCAGGTGGTGCTCGACCCGGTGAAACTGGCGGCTTACCGCATCCCGCAGGGCAAGGTCGTCGCGGCGATCCAGCAGGCCAACCAGGAAACCGGCGGCTCGGTGCTGGAATTGGCCGAAACCGAGTACATGGTGCGCGCCTCCGGCTACCTGAAGACGCTCGCCGACTTCCGTGCCATCCCGCTCTCCACGACCCAGGCCGGCGTGCCGGTGACACTCGGCGACGTCGCCACGATCCAGCTCGGGCCGGAGATGCGGCGCGGCATCGCCGAGCTCGACGGCCAGGGTGAGACGGTCGGCGGCGTAGTGATCCTGCGCTCCGGCAAGAACGCGCACGAGACTATCGCGACAGTCAAGGCCAAGCTGGCCGAACTCAAGTCCAGCCTGCCACCGGGAGTGGAAATTGTTCCGACTTACGACCGCAGTCAGTTGATCGACCGTGCCGTGGACAACCTCAAGGACAAGCTGATCGAGGAGTTCATCGTGGTGGCGGTGGTGTGCGCGCTGTTCCTGTGGCATCTGCGCTCGGCGCTGGTGGCGATCGTCTCGCTGCCGCTCGGCATCCTGATCGCCTTCATCGTGATGCGTGAGCAGGGCGTCAACGCCAACATCATGTCGCTCGGCGGCATCGCCATCGCCATCGGCGCGATGGTCGACGCGGCGGTGGTGATGATCGAGAACGCGCACAAGCACCTCGAGACTTGGCGCCATCAGCATCCGGATGAAACACTGCACGGCGAGGCGCACTGGCGGGTGATGACCGAGGCCGCGGCCGAGGTCGGGCCGGCGCTGTTCTTCTCTTTGTTGATCATCACGCTGTCGTTCATCCCGGTGTTCACGCTGCAGGCGCAGGAAGGCCGGCTGTTCGGGCCACTGGCGTTCACCAAGACCTACGCCATGGCCGGTGCCGCCGGACTGTCGGTGACGCTGATCCCGATCCTGATGGGTTACTGGATCCGCGGCCGCATTCCGGATGAGCACCAGAATCCGCTCAATCGGTGGCTGATCCGTTGCTATCGTCCCTTGCTCGACGCGGTGCTGCGTTGGCCGAAGGCGACACTGGTCGTTGCCGGCTTGGCACTGATGACCACGCTGTGGCCGGTGACCCGTCTCGGCGGCGAGTTCATGCCGCCGCTCGACGAGGGCGACCTGCTGTACATGCCGTCGGCGTTGCCCGGCCTGTCGGCGGCCAAGGCGGCGGAACTGTTGCAGCAGACCGACCGGTTGATCAAGACCGTGCCCGAGGTGGCCAGCGTGTTCGGCAAGGCCGGCCGCGCCGAAAGCGCCACCGACCCGGCGCCGATCGAGATGTTCGAGACCACCATCCAGTTCAAGCCGCGTGAACAATGGCGGCCGGGCATGACCCCGGAAAAACTGGTCGACGAGCTCGACCGGACGGTCAAGGTGCCGGGGCTATCGAACATCTGGGTGCCGCCGATCCGCAACCGCATCGACATGCTGGCCACCGGCATCAAGAGCCCGATCGGGGTCAAGGTGTCGGGCACCGATCTGGCCGCCATCGATCGCGTGGCGCAGCGGGTCGAGCAGGTCGCGAAGGGGGTAGAGGGGGTCAGCTCCGCGCTGGCGGAACGGCTGACCGGCGGGCGCTACGTCGACGTCGATATCGACCGTGCCGCCGCCGCGCGCTACGGCCTCAACATAGCCGACGTACAAGCCGTCGTATCATCGTCCATCGGCGGCGAAAACATCGGCGAAACCATCGAGGGGCGCGCGCGCTATCCGATCAATCTGCGCTACCCGCGCGAAATTCGCGACTCGCTGGAGGGCCTGCGCAACCTGCCGCTGCTGACCGACATGGGCCAGCAGATCATATTGGGCGCCGTCGCCCAAATCCGCATCAGCGACGGTCCGCCGATGCTGAAGAGCGAGAACGCGCGGCCATCCGGCTGGGTGTACGTCGACGTGCGTGGCCGCGACCTGGCCTCGGTGGTGGCCGATCTGCGTGCTGCCGTGTCGGCTCAGGTCAAGCTGGAGCCGGGCATCAGCCTCGCCTATTCAGGGCAGTTCGAGTATATGGAACGCGCCAACGCCCGGCTGAAACTCGTCGTACCGGCCACGCTGGTGATCATCTTCGTGCTGCTGTACCTGACCTTCCGCCGGCTGGACGAGGCGGCGCTGATCATGGCGACGCTGCCGTTCGCGCTGGTGGGCGGGGTGTGGTTCCTGTATCTGGCGGGCTACCACCTGTCGGTGGCCACCGGTGTCGGCTTCATCGCACTGGCCGGTGTCTCGGCCGAGTTCGGCGTGGTGATGCTGCTGTACCTGAAGCAGGCGGCGGCGGAACGGCAGGAGCACGGACTCACGCTGGATGCGCACATGCTCGATCAGGTGATTCGCCAGGGCGCGGTATTGCGCGTGCGTCCCAAGGCGATGACGGTGGCGGTGATTCTGGCTGGCCTGCTGCCGATCCTGTTCGGTTCAGGCACCGGCTCCGAGGTGATGAGCCGCATCGCCGCGCCGATGGTTGGCGGCATGATCACCGCGCCGCTGCTGTCGATGTTCGTGATCCCGGCGGCGTATCGGCTGATGCGTGCCAAGAAGCAGCCATCTCAGGCATTGCCTGAAACAACCCTCGTTAACCAATCTATCCAGGAGAAATGATATGACCAAGTTGCTCTCGATTCTGTTCGCTACCGCCTTCGGCTTCACGGCGATGCTCCCCGTCCAAGCCACCGAAATGGGGATGATGAGCACGGCGAAACCGGCCGGTCAGACGTCACACGCAGAGGGCGTCATCAAGGCCCTTGATGCCAAGGCCGGCAGCGTGACGCTGGCGCATGGGCCGGTGCAGGAACTGAAATGGCCCGCAATGACCATGGCGTTCAAGCTGGCAAAGCCGGAACTGGCGAAAGGGCTCGCCGTTGGTAAGAAAGTGAAGTTCGAGTTTCAATCGCAAGGCATGTCGGCCGTGATCACCTCTATCAAGGTGATTGGCTAAGCTTGAGGCGGCGGGGACGGGCAAGCGCGTCCCCGCCGCCTCTTTGCCGAGTATCTGGCCAGTCAACACCGTGCGCAGTGAAAGCTCCTGGGGATTAGAGCGCCTCCTCATTCAACTCGCCGGTGCGGATGCGTACCACCTGTTCCACAGGCAATGCAATAATCTTGCCGTCACCAATCTTGCCTGTGCGGGCGGCCTTGCAGATGGCCTCAATGACGGCCTCCACCTGCGCGTCGGCAACCACCAATTCCAGTTTTACCTTGGGTAGGCAGTCTGTATCATATTCGGCTCCGCGATACAGTTCGGTATGCTCTCGCAGCCGCCCGAAACCCTTGGCTTCACTGATGGTCATGCCGACAATGCCAATTGTAGACAACGCCTCACGGACTTCATCGAGCTTGAACGGCTTGACAATGGCTTCGATCTTTCTCATCGGGCACCTCCATCCAATGACCAATGTCGACAGCAACAAGATGTCGCGCTGTCATTCCGGATACCTATATGACAGTGCGTGTAATAATCGCCCCACGTCTGTCTTCCTCGGCAGGAACATGGGTAAACGTCGTCGGTACACCACATACGCATCACCGAACCGAGCAATCAATTGCACCTCCTCACTTCTGGCCAAGCGAACATAGACGAATACGATCACCGGGAACAAGGCCAGCGTAATGACGGTCGGCCAGTGGATGATTTGGCCGAACACCGCCAGCATGATTCCCGCATACTGCGGGTGCCTGACCACACCATAGAGCCCTTGGGTAGCCAGGATGCCATGCCGGCCGGCAGAGTAAACCTGAATCCAGCCAATGATTAACAGCGCCAGGCCAAAGACGATGAAAACGCTGCCCAGCAACATCTCCACGACAGCGCCTGTGCGGCCGTAGCCCAAAAGGGTCGCCCACAGATGGCCGGTATAGCTCGTGAGCGGAAGGTCGATGCCCAGGAAACCCGTCAGCAGGTAAATGGTGAGCGGGAATCCGTACATTTCCGCGTACAGCGCGATGATGAATGCTTGGACCAGGCCTGCGCCGGCCCATTCCCGCCAACTCTTTGGAGTGGCAAAGCGGTAGAGTATCCACGAGGCGAAGAGCACGAGGATGGCGACCCAGCTCCAGTGCCCGTAATGCATGGCGAAATCATTCATGTGAAGACTCCTTCTGTCACACGCTTCACCGGCCACGGCAGCGTGACGACGGCTTGCGACGTCACCTCGTGTCGCGCCAACTTTCTCCGTCTCGGCTGGCCTTATCGGTCTTGCCGTGCGTGTCCGAATCCCGTTGCATGCCGGACATAAACAGCATGGACAAAGGACAAATCAACAACAGCAATATCGGCAGCGCAGACACGATCCAACTGCGGAACGCCGGCAGCAATACATACGCGACGGCCAGAACGATGGTGAACCCGATGGCCGTACGGAGCATGGTGGATTTGTTGCAAGTCATGGCAGGCTCCCGTTAATGCGTTAATGGATAACGTTTGCTCGAAGGCATGGAAACCCCGCCCAGTATGAAATAAGGGGAAAGCAGGAGTCGGGGCGCGCGTTTCTGGTTGGCATCACGGCTTAGAGCAAACGAAGGGGGATGCAGACGTGTCAGGGGAAAATCTTTGAACAACAACTCGACTTTTGCCGACAGGCTTACTGCGGGATGCGACATGCAGCTTAGAGGCATTCTGATCGCAATAACTGACACCTGGGGGCCACACGCGGCGGAGAAAGTTGAGCCATCGGACCTACCCGATGGCAATCTGCGACAGTCGACCATCAGATTATCCCTTGCTCGTGGCTGTCGTGCGCGGCATCAGCCAAATCGTCAAGAATCGGGCAGGATGGTCGATCGTCGCCGCTGCAATGCTCAACCAGATGTCGCAGCGTGTCACGCATGGCGACCAATTGCACGATGCGCGCATTCAGCTCTTCGACTTGCCTCCGCGCAATGCCTTTGACCTCGCTGCTGGCCCGGCTGCGGTCCTGCCACAACGCCAGCAGCTCGCGTATCTGTTCTACCGGAAAGCCCAAGTCCCGCGCTCGACGAATGAAACGCAGCACATGCACGTCTTCCTGGCGATAGACACGATAGCCTGAGTGCGTGCGGTGCGGGTATGGAATCAGACCGACGCTTTCGTAATAGCGAATCATCTTAGCGGACACACCGCTGGCGTTCGCCGCTTCACCGATATTCATCAATCCCTCTCACACATTGAGCCTGCGGTTTAGTCCAGTTCCTGCTGTGACGGTCGCCAGCGCTTCAATAGCAAGGCATAGCTGACGACCGACACGCTGGACAACGCCATCGCAGCACCGGCCACCACGGGGTTCAGCAGACCGAATGCCGCCAACGGGATGCCGATTACGTTATAGATGAAGGCCCAGAACAAGCTCTTCAGAATCCGGCCGTAGGTACGACGGGACAGGTCCAACGCGGCTGGCACCAAGGCCGGGTCGCCTCGCATCAGAGTGATACCGGCGGTGTGCATCGCCACATCGGTGCCCGTGGACATCGCAATGCCGACGTCGGCCGCCGCCAGCGCCGGCGCATCGTTGATGCCGTCGCCAATCATCGCCACCACGGCGCCGTTGGTCTTGAGCGCCTGCACCACCGCAGCCTTGTCGGCCGGCAGCACTTCGGCACGCACCTCGTCGAGGCCGAGCAGCGTCCCCACACTCTCGGCCGCACCGCGGTTGTCGCCGGTGATCATGACGGTACGGATGCCGAGTTCCCGAAGCCGGGCCACAGCCTGCCGTGCAGAGGGCTTCACCGCATCGCCGAAGGCAATCAGTCCCAACAGTATCGGCTGCTCGGTGACGTCAGCGAGCCAGGACACGGTATTGCCGCTGTTCGCCAACGACGCCGCAGGATCCGCCAGTGCGGAAACATTCACCCCCAACTCCTGCATCAGGCGCGTACTGCCAAGGCGCAGTACTTGTCCGTCTACCATCGCGGCCAGTCCGCGCCCAGGAAGGGCTGCGACGTTAGACGCCGGCAGTAACGTTACACCCTCTGTCTGCGCTTTGTTCAGGAGCGCATAGGCCAATGGGTGTTCGCTGTCACGCTGTACCGACGCAGCGAGCTGCAGCAAGCGGGCTGTGTCACCGCCGACTGCGTGCAACGCCGCTACCTGCGGCTTGCCCACTGTCAGCGTGCCGGTCTTGTCGAAGGCCACCACGCTCACCCGGTGTGCGATTTCGAGCGCTTCCGCATCCTTGATCAGGATGCCGTGGCGCGCGCCGACACCGGTCCCCGCCATGATTACGGTCGGCGTGGCGAGCCCCAGCGCGCACGGGCAGGCAATCACCAGCACTGCCACGGCATTGAGCAACGGACCGGTGACTTCACCAGTGACCCACCAACCGATCAGCAGGGCCAACACCGCCACTCCCAGCACCACCGGTACGAAGCCTGCGCTCACCCTGTCTACCAGG
Organism: Pseudogulbenkiania sp.; assembly: GCA_016192025.1. Taxonomy (GTDB): domain Bacteria; phylum Pseudomonadota; class Gammaproteobacteria; order Burkholderiales; family Chromobacteriaceae; genus Pseudogulbenkiania. Next base: position 9,793 of record JACPUY010000119.1, read on the forward strand.
CGCTGGATGGGCGCCTTGGCCGCCTGCGCATTCTCGACCAGCCGGATGATGCGCGACAGCGTACTTTCTGCACCCACCGCCGAAATCTCGACCAGTAACAGCCCCTCGCCGTTAACAGCACCGCCGGTCACCGGGTCGCCTTCTCCTTTGGCAACCGGCAGACTCTCGCCGGTCAATAGCGACTCATCAAGGTGGCTGCGTCCATCGTGCACCATCCCATCCGCCGGCACCCGTTCGCCAGGGCGCACCACCACCAGGTCGCCGACGATCAGAGAGCTGGCCGGTACCTCGTAATCCACTCCGTCACGCCGCACGCGCGCCACCTCCGGCCGCAGCGCCTGCAATGCACGGATCGCGTCCGCCGTGTGGCGTTTGGCGCGGGCTTCCAGCCACTTGCCAAGCAGCACCAGAGAAATCACCACCGCCGACGCCTCGAAATACAGGTGCGGCGTGCCAGCGCCAACATGGGCGACGAGCAGGTACACCGACAGTCCATATCCGGCACTGGTACCGAGTGCCACCAGCAGGTCCATATTGCCGGTTCCTGCCCGCAAGGCTTTCCAGCCCGCGCGGTAGAAGCGTGCGCCCAGCCAGAATTGCACCGGTGTGGCGAGCAGCATCTGCAGCCAACCCGGCAAGCTCCAGGACGCGCCGAACAGGCCGGCCAGCATCTGCACCACCAGAGGAAAGGACAGTGCGGCGGACAGCGCAACCGGCCACCAGTCACGGCGCGGCGCTGGTACAGCGGATACCTCGGTGACGGGCACGCTCGCCTCATAGCCGGCGGTTCCGACCGCTTGGATCAAGGCGGCCGCCGATACCATGCCTGCCACTACCTTGACCCGAGCCGCCTCGGTCGCGAAGTTCACCGTGGCCGACAACACGCCCGGCACCTTGAACAATGCGTTCTCTATGCGCGCAACGCACGACGAGCAGGTCATGCCTGTGATGTTCAACGCTATGTCATCTTCCTTTACTCCGTATCCGGCCCGGCTCACGGCCTGGAGCAAGGCGAGCAGTGGCACATCGGAGGAGGCTTCGACGGTCGCCATCTCAGTTGTCAAATTGACACTGACGGTGGCTACGCCAGGTATTTTGGCCAGCATCTTCTCAATGCGGGCAACGCAGGACGCGCAGGTCATACCGGTGATGCCCAAAGCCCACTGCTGGGTAAGGTGGGTCGGGGTAGTTGTCGGGGTCTTGGCAAGCGCAGTGGTCATTTTTGGCTTCCTGTTGGACAGGTTCTCTTCAAGTCATTTAACTATTTCAAGGCTAGACCTTCCCACCGTTGTAAGGTCAAGCTGGAACGCCCTATTTGGGGCGTTCGCAGAATTCGGAAAAAATCGTACGCTAAGCCATAGCGAACGCTCGCCTATCCAGCGCTGGTGCTGCGAGGCGCATCCTCTCCTTGCAGCGACGCAATCAGCGGGCAAGAAACGTTTCCCTTCTGCGCGTGGCAGGCGCACACCAGTTCGGCTAACGCTGCCTCCATGCGCGCCAGGTCGGCCAGCTTCTCGCGCACGTCCTTGAGCTTGTGCTCGGCCAGGCTGCTGGCTTCGTCGCAGTGGGTACCGTCCTCCAGCCGTAGCAGCTCGGCGATCTCGTCCAGGCTGAAGCCCAGCCGCTGGGCCGACTTCACGAACCGCACCCGCGTCACATCCGCCTCGCCATAGCGGCGAATGCTGCCATAGGGCTTGTCCGGTTCCGACAACAGACCCTTGCGCTGATAAAACCGGATGGTCTCCACGTTGACCCCGGCGGCTTTGGCGAAGGCGCCGATGGTTAAATTCTCCAGAATGTTCTCCATGCCGTTTGACTCCGTACATAACTACGGAACTAAGCTTACATTACCAACCAAGAATTCGAAAGGATAAGCGCATGTCTGAGCCACGAAACGGGCGCGGCGCACTCTTCGCCGGCGGGGTGTCCGCCATCCTCGCCTCCACTTGCTGCCTGGGGCCGCTGGTGCTGGTCGCCTTGGGTTTCAGCGGCGCCTGGATCGGCAACCTGACGGTACTGGAGCCGTACCGCCCGCTCTTTATCGGCGCAGCGCTGGTGGCGCTGTTCTTCGCCTGGCGGCGCATTTTCCGCCCCGCACAGGCCTGCACGCCGGGCGAGGTCTGCGCGATCCCGCAGGTGCGTAGCACTTACAAGCTCATTTTCTTGATCGTGGCGGTGCTGGTCCTTGTCGCGCTCGGTTTCCCCTACGTCATGCCCTTTTTCTACTAATCAGGAGTTCGCCATGAAAAGACTGTTTGCCGCCCTGGCTCTCGCCGCCGTCGTTGCTCCCGTATGGGCCGCCACCCAGACCGTCACGCTGTCAGTGCCAGGTATGACCTGCGCAACCTGCCCGATCACGGTCAAGAAAGCGCTTTCCAAGGTTGAAGGCGTGAGCAAGATCGACGTGAGTTTCGACAAGCGCGAAGCCGTCGTCACCTTCGACGATGCCAAGACCAGCGTCCAGAAGCTGACCAAGGCGACTGAGAACGCGGGCTATCCATCCAGCGTCAAGCGCTGATGCAGTGAACGGGATTCGGGAGCGACATCATGGGCCTGATCACGCGCATCGCCGACAAGGCCGGGGTATCAATCTGGGATTACTGTTTCGCCAGCGAACCGCCGCTGCGGACCAGCCGGCTGCAAACGCCATTGAAACGCAGTTGACGGCAACGGCATCGGCTGCTGCCGAAATTTGAAAGGAACGAATACATGACCTATCTGAAGATCAGCGGTATGACCTGCGACTCGTGCGTGGCACATGTCAAGAAAGCTCTGGAGCAAGTGCCGGGCGTGCAGTCGGCGGACGTGTCCTACGCCAAGGGTGCGGCGCAACTCGCCACCGAGCCCGGCACGCCGTTGGAAGCGCTGACCGCCGCTGTGGCTGGACTCGGCTACCAGGCAACGCTCGCCGATGCCCCGCCGATGGAGAGCCGTAGCGGTCTGCTCGACAAGGTACGCGGCTGGATAGGGGCTGCCGACAAGGGCAGCGACGGCGAACGCCCGTTACAGGTCGCCGTCATCGGTAGCGGCGGGGCCGCGATGGCGGCGGCGCTGAAGGCGGTCGAGCAAGGCGCGCAGGTCACGCTGATCGAGCGCGGCATCATCGGTGGCACCTGCGTCAATACCGGCTGCGTGCCGTCCAAGATCATGATCCGCGCCGCCCACATTGCCCACCTGCGCCGGGAAAGCCCGTTCGACGACGGCATGGCCGCCACGCCGCCGGCGATCCTGCGCGAGCGGCTGCTCATCCAGCAGCAGGGGCGCGTCGATGAACTGCGCCACGCCAAGTACGAAGGCATCCTGGACGGCAACCCGGCCATCACCGTGCTGCGCGGCGAGGCCCGCTTCAAGGACGGCCACAGCCTCAGTGTGAGCATGACCGACGGCGGCGAGCACCAGGTTGGATTCGACCGCTGCCTGATCGCCACCGGCGCCAGCCCGGCCGTGCCGCCGATCCCGGGCCTGCAAGAGACGCCGTACTGGACTTCCACCGAGGCGCTGGTTAGCGACACGCTTCCCGAGCGCCTGGCCGTGATCGGCTCGTCGGTGGTGGCGGTGGAGCTGGCGCAGGCGTTCGCCCGGCTGGGCAGCCAGGTGACGATCCTGGCGCGCAATGCGCTGTTCTTCCGGGAAGACCCGGCCATCGGCGAGGCCGTCACGGCCGCGTTCCGCATGGAGGGTATCGAGGTGCTGGACCATACCCAGGCCAGCTACGTCGCTTATGCGGACGGGGAATTCGTGCTCACTACCGAGCATGGCGAAGTGCGTGCCGACCAGCTGCTGGTCGCCACCGGCCGGGTGCCGAACACGCGCGGCCTGGCGCTGGAAGCGGCGGGTGTGACCGTCAACGCGCAGGGTGCTATCGTTATCGACCAGGCCATGCGCACCAGCGTGCCGCACATCTACGCCGCCGGCGACTGCACCAACCAGCCGCAATTCGTTTATGTGGCGGCAGCGGCCGGCACCCGCGCGGCGATCAACATGACCGGCGGCGAGGTGGCCCTCGATCTGGCCGCAATGCCGGCGGTGGTATTCACCGATCCGCAGGTCGCCACCGTTGGCTACAGCGAAGCGGAAGCGCATCACGACGGGATCGAGACCGACAGCCGCCTGCTTACGCTGGACAACGTGCCGCGCGCGCTCGCCAACTTCGACACGCGCGGCTTCATCAAGCTGGTCGCCGAGGCGGGCTCGGGCCGTCTGATCGGCGTGCAGGCGGTAACCCCGGAAGCGGGGGAACTGATTCAGACCGCCGCCCTAGCGATTCGGGCGCGGATGACGGTGCAGGAACTGGCCGACCAGTTGTTCCCGTACCTGACGATGGTCGAGGGGCTGAAGCTGGCGGCGCAGACCTTCTCCAAGGACGTGAAGCAGCTTTCCTGCTGTGCGGGATAGTTGCATCGGCAAAGTGCTTGACTTTGGAGCAAGGTCCATGGGCTACCGTGATAATGCGCGGGATTTATGGCCTCTCAGGCCGGTAGTTCTCGCGCACTGTCACCTCATTGACCTGGAGAAATGCCATGACTACCAAACGCAAAGTCGAAGTTTTCAGCGCGGGCTGTCCCGCCTGCCAAACCGCCATCGAACTCGTCAATCGCCTGGAGTGCAGTTCGTGCGAGATCTCGATCCTCGATATGAACGATATCAATGACGCGAAACGTGCCCGCGATCTGGGGGTACGCTCGGTGCCGGCCGTCGCCATCAACGGCCAGTTGGCATCCTGCTGCTCGGGTGCAGGTGTCGAGGAACAGGCGCTTCGCGCTGCGGGCCTCGGCCAAGCCTGAATCATGCTCCCGGCGAGGGGCTGCGGCCCTCGCCGGGAGCCGCTCAAACAAATTCTTTGGGATGAACGCTTGACCCTGGTGTTAGCTCCAAGGTTTATGTTGATGGTTAGGACTTGGAGTGCGCCATGTACACCATCGGTAAAGTAGCCACGCTGGCGGGGGTTAGTCCCGACACGCTGCGTTATTATGAAAAGGAGCGTCTGATCACGCCCGCATCGAAAACCGCTGCGGGCTACCGGCTGTACAACGATGAAGCCGTGCGCCGCATCCGCTTCATCAAAACCGCCCAGCACTGCGGATTCTCGCTGTCTGACATTCAAGAGTTGCTGACGCTGAAGCAGGCCGAAAGCGCCTGTTGCGAGGACGTGCGCAGCCTGGCTATCGAGAAGAAGCTGCACATCGAGCACAAACTCCGGGCCTTGCAGGCCATGTCGCGCGCCCTCGATGATTTGATCCAGGGCTGCGAAGGCGGCGAGGCAGCAACCGACGACTGTCCCATCCTGGCTGCGCTGGAGAACAGTTTGCACGAGGTGTCCCTGTGACAATCAAAATCGAGGTTATTGCTGCGCCGGGATGCAGGAAGTGTGCAAGCGCACAGGGCGAACTCCGCGCGATTGCGGCGTCCGTGCTGGGCGAAGATCGCCTGGTTTGGCGCGAGGTCAGCGTGCTCGAAGAACTCGATTACGCGGTCTCTCTCGGCGTACTGAGCATGCCGGCCATCGCCGTGAATGGCGAATTGAGGTTTTCGTCGCTGCCTACCCCAGAGCAATTCCGTACCATGCTGACCACCCTGGCGTCTTGCTGATGGACGCCGAAGCATTGCGCCAAGTGGTGACTCAGGCCGGCTTCGGGGCGCTGTGGGTCGGATTGGTGACAGGCTTTGTGTTCAGCTTCAATCCGGTCGCGCTGGCCGCGATCCCCGTTTCGCTCGCCTATGTGACGACATCCCGTTCCCCGCGCCAGGCGACGCTCTATGGCGGTCTCTTTGTCCTGGGCATGATCCTGACTCATGTGGCCTTGGGCCTGGCAGCCAGTCTGGGCGGCGGCGGGGTGCAACACCTGCTTGGTCGTGCATGGGGGGGGATGCTCGGTCCCCTGTTGATCGTGTTGGGCCTGATCTGGCTGGGATGGCTGCGCCTGCCACTACCGGCATTGAAGTTACGAGCCAAACCTGTAACAGGAGCGTGGGGGGCCTTTGCGCTGGGCGTGCCGTTCTCGGTGGCGATCTGCCCGTTTTGCACGCCGGCCCTGGTTGTTCTGCTTGGCGTTGCCGCTGGCATTGGCTCACCCGTTTTTGGCGCAGCACTGCTGCTGGCTTTTGCCTTGGGGCGAGCGATTCCGATCTTGCTTGGCGCGATTGCCGTCGGTTGGTTGGAAAACCTGTCGGGGTTGAGCAGATTCCACAAGATCTTTGAAGTCTTCGGCGGGATTCTACTGATCCTCTCCGGCCTGTACATGCTTAATGCGTATTTTTTCATCATTCCACAACTGGCCATCTAGCCAGGCCTCACTCATTCCTACTGAGCGGAGAAATCAACATGTTGCATAACGCCGTCGCGCACAGCCCGGCGCATCACGAACGGGAACGCTTGCTGCGGATGCTTGCGGTCGCCACTTTTATGATTTTTTTCCAAGCGTACATGGTCGCGCCGATCATACCGGCTCTCTCGAACGCTTTCGAGGCCTCGGTGCAAACGGTCGGCCTGGTGGTGCCGGCCTACTTGATTCTCTATGGGATCGCAACGCTGGTCTACGGTCTGCTGGCGGATCGGATCGGCGTTCAGCGGGTCATGTTTGCCTCCCTGGCGGCATTCGCGGCGCTCACGGCTTTGACGGCGACATCGATGTCCATAGCGCAGATCGCGCTGTGGCGCGTTCTGACGGGCCTGGGTGCCAGCGGTGTCGTGCCGCTCGCGCTCGTGCTGGTTGGCCGGCTGTTCCCTTATGAACAACGCGGACGACCACTCGGCTGGCTGTTTGGCGCAATGGCCGGAGGCATGGCTTTCGGGTCGACCTTGGGCGCTGTGTTAGAACCCTTTATTGGCTGGCGAGGACTTTTTTTGCTAGTCGGGGCGGCAGGCGGTATTGCCCTGCTGCTGTTTCTGCCCTATCGCCGCATCATTGCCGCTGCAATGCAGCCGGTCGGCGGTACGCTCGGCGACCTGATTCGGGGCTACATGAACCTGCTCGGCACGCCACGCGGGCAGCGCACTTACGGCAATGTGTTCGTGAACTCCGTGTTCCATTCGGGGGTTTTCACCTGGCTCGGCGTGTATCTCGAACGACGCTATGGCCTTGGGCCGGTCGGAATCGGTTTGGCGTTGCTCGGCTACGGCGTCCCAGGCTTTCTGTTCGGGCCGCTGATCGGCCGCGCAGCAGATAAGTGGGGGCGTGCCAGGTTGCTGCCGATCGGACTCGGACTCAGCACCCTCGCTGCCGCTGGCCTGCTCCTGGATCTGCCGCTGGTCGTCGCTGCGATAGCGATAACGATCCTTTCTCTCGGCTACGACATGACTCAGCCACTTTTCGCGGGCATTGTCACGTCACTCGGGGACAAGCGACCAGGACAGGCGATGGGTTTGAACGTTTTCACCCTGTTCGTTGGCTTCGGATTGGGGAGTCTCATCTTCGGAGAGCTACTTCGCTTCGGCTTCGGAACCGCATTAGGCATATTTGCGACCGTTGAGCTGGCGGTTGCCATTGCCTCCCTCTGGTTGTTCCGCCCTGAGATCCCGTACGTGGCGACAAGCCAGTCATCCGGAGGTCGGATGCGGTAAGTTGGTATTGTCCGCGCTTGCAGGTCATGTAAGGACAGCCTTTGACCTTGGTGTTACCTCTGGAAAACGCCAGCAAACTTGCGCCACTGCGCAAGCCGTTCGAAACGCTTGATGCGCTATTGTTGATTCTGGCCGGGCTTTACATGTTGAGCGCCTATTTCATCGTCGTGCCGGCGCTGGCTCTCTGAGGTTGCACTTTCGGCGCTCTATCGTTTTTCCAAAGCGTGGGTGCACAACTCGCGTTGATTCCGAGCTTCGGCTCGGCCCATGCTCCAGAGGAGCAGATCGCGTTCTCGTCCAGCTCGCCAGCCCGCACTCGGCCAGCCGTTGGTCGATCTCCCGCAGCAGTCGTTTGGCTGCCGCTTGCGATTTGCAATGCCGGATCACATCGTCGGCGTACCGCTCGAACGGCTTGTTCGGGTGGTTGCGCTGCATCCACCGATCAAATGCATAGTGCAAGAACAGGTTAGCCGCATCGACGAATTGCTCCCGTTGCAAAGCCTATCCGCCGAACAATCCCGCTAAACAGGTGGGGCCGCTGGCCGCTTTGCAGTGGTCTAATGATCTCGGACACCTCGATAGGTGGAATAATCACCTGTTGAGGAAAGATGAATGACAAGAATGCGCAGAAAGTTTGATGCGGGCTTCAAGCTCGAAGTCGTCAGAATGATCAAGGACCAAGGGCTGCATGTCCCCGAGGTTTGTCGCTCCATGGAGCTGGGCGAGACGGCGGTCAGGCGCTGGCTCAAGCAGTACGAAGGCGAACTCAGTGGCGGTAGCGGCATCGGCTCGCCACTGACGGCCGACCAACAGCGCATCCGCCAACTGGAAGAAGAAAACCGCCGGCTCCGCCAGGATGTCGACATCCTAAAAA
>JACPUY010000125.1 GCA_016192025.1 Pseudogulbenkiania sp.
ATCCGCCTTGCCGTGTCCGACGAGGCACTGGCTCATCGCCGCGCCAAGATGGAAGCGCGCGGCAAGGGCGCCTGGAAGCCACTGGACCGCGAACGCGTGGTCAGCGCGGCGCTGCGCGCCTACGCCGCGATGACCACCTCGGCCGACACCGGCGCGGTGCGCGACGTGTCGCAGGTGGAACGCAACTAAGCAGGGCGGATGCCCCGCAAGGCGGGGCGATCCGCCACAATGCAGCCAAATCTCGGCTTCTCCATGATGAGAAGGTCGGATTGCTTGGCCGCTAGGCAAAACGGCAGCTCGCAAGAGGTGCCATTTTTATTTGGCGGATTCAGGATATTAAAGTCGAAAACAAGTCTTGGTCAGCATTGAAGGTCGATTTGCCCGGGACTGCACGTACTGCCCATCAGGCTGGTTATTTGGCATGTGTTGTGGCGGGACTGAACCAAAGGGAGGCATCATCCAGAGGTGTATCCTTGGGCAGCAATGGGTTTTCCAGGCGAATGATGCGGCGCCGGACCAGGTTGGCACGGCGAATCGCTGCTGCATAATGCTTCTGGAACCACGCATCGAATGAGCCGTCGCGAATCATCATCCGCAGCCCATCCTCTACCCGTTTGGCCAAATGCTGGCCGGTCTTGCGATTGAAGAAAAAGTAGTAAGGCCATGGGTAATAAAGCGCTAGATTCTTTTCTATCGCCAGTTCGGGATTGCTTCCCGAATAGGTATCGTACTCGTCGAACACCTCTCCCACACCACGCGGAAATAAGTCGAACCGTCCACTGGACACCATCACGAACAGTGAACTGTAATTGGCCTCGGTAACCTTGATCCCGTTGTAGCGATAAACATCGATGTCACCCCAGCCGATGCCTTGTCCTATCGTCAATTTGCGCAAGTCGGCCAATGTCTGCACACGATCGATCGCCGGCTGCCGGTCTAGGGAAATCAACGCCACCCTATAGCTGAGCAAACCCTTCTCGATGGGAATGCGCACTGGCAGCAACACCCGCTCGCGCTCTTCAGTCGTGGAGGTCCAGAGCACATCGATCGTGCCCGACTGTAATTCGCGGATAGAGCGTGACGCGTTCATTGGTAGTTTCGATGGCTTTAGCTTATACGGGCCATATTTCGCGGTGGTGCGGTCGAGTGCTTGCCGGAGGAGTTCAATATACGGTGGGAATCGGGTTTCGTTGAATTCCTCGAAGTGTGGGTAGATGACGTAGTGAACCATGTGGGCAGCATGGGACTGTGAGGTTGCCAGTACAGCCGAGCAGCCGGCGCATAGCGCGAAACGCGCAACCAGTCTCACAAAAGCCCACACAAGTTTCCTTTGCACTTGTTGCCCCCACCCAGATTTGGCGCAGTTCATTTCTTATTAACTTTAGCCTGTTGTGGCGCCCAGCGAGCGACACGGTATCGGGCCTCCGGTTGGTCGCCTTAACAGTGCCAGATAGCTCACTTGGCGGTGATGCCATAGGTCAGGGAAGGTCAATATCGGACTTCAGCGTGTTAGTTGAACCGCCGTATGCGGAACCGCACGTACGGTGGTGTGGGGGGACGGCGGGGGTGACCCCGCCTCCTACCCGATTGTGCCCGGTAGGGCTCGCCAGCTTGATGGTGCAAGTCCGGCCAGTCCAGACGCCGGGAAGTTTGCCAAGGGAGAGTCATTCCTGCCAAGCTACGCTGTCCACAGACGCTCAAAATCGTGGGACCGGAATCGTTCCACCAAGGCATCGATGAACAGACGTACCTTGGCCGGCATATGTCTTCGTGTTTGAAAGGCGATGTTCATCGTCAAGCGTGGCAGATCCCAGTCGTCCAGTACCGGCACAAGCCTGCCCTGAACGATGTCGTCGTACACGATGTATTTGGGTTGCACCAGTATGCCCATGTCGTCTAGGGCGGCGTTGCGCAGGATTTGCCCATCGTTCGCATCGAGGAGCGGCTTGACCTTGACCACCGTCGTCTTTCCTGCCCGTTTGAAGGGAAGTACATGGGGGTCGATTGCATAAGCATAGGTGAGCACATTATGTGCATGCAGGTCTTCCGGCGATGTCGGCACGCCATGCTGTGCCAGATAGGCCGGAGAGGCCGCGAGAATGCGGCGAGTTTCCGCCAGCCTCCGGATGGTGATGTTGCTGTCCGCTTCGAACTGACGTGTGCGGATGGCGACATCCACACCGTTGTCGATGATGTCGTAATACCTGTTGGCCGCAACGACGTCGACGGTGATGTCGGGATAGCGGGCGGTGAACTCAGGCAGCAGGGGAGCAATGTGGAGCATGCAGAAGGACAAGGAGGCGGTGACCCGTAGCAGACCAGTCGGGTTGACGACTGTCTCCATCACGGTGGCCTCGGCTTCACGCATGTCAGCCAGTACCCCCTTGCATCGCCGATGGAACTCGGCCCCCGCTTCAGTCAGAAACAGTCTGCGCGTCGTGCGCTGGACGAGCTGCACTCCAAGCCGGCTTTCGAGCGCGACCAGGTAACGGCTAGCCGCCGAGGTCGATAGATCCAGGACCTCTGCGGCCTTGCTGATGCTGCCCGACTCGGCTACCTGGACGAAGAGCTCAATTTCACGAAACTGATCCATCTTATTTTCCCACTAACTGCAAGAGACATTCTCTATTCTGGCATTTTTTTCCATTTTTTGTGAATCTATACTGACCTCATAAGCGATAAAAAACCACCCACAATGGTTGATAATCGAGGAGATAGTGATCGTGTCTGCGCAATTCCCCCAAGGGCCCGCTTCGGGCTCCTACTTCGACGAAGCCTCTTCCGCAGAAGTGGTCAACGCACGGATGGGTGAGAACATCAACCCGCGATTGCGTGAAGTCATGACCGTGCTGGTCAAGCATTTGCACGCCGCAGTGAAAGAGATCGAGCCGACTCACGAGGAATGGCTTGCGGCAATCAAATTCCTGACGGAGACAGGCCAGATGTGTAGTGACTGGCGGCAGGAATTCATCCTCCTCTCAGATGTGCTCGGTGTGTCGATGCTGGTTGATGCGATCAACCATCGCCGGCCTAGCGGCGCTACGCCAAACACCATCCTTGGCCCCTTCTATCTTTCCAACGCACCCCGCTACGAAAACGGCGCGAATATCTGCCTGGACGGCAAGGGCGAACCGCTGCTGGTCGCAGGGCGCGTGTTGAATACCGACGGGCAGCCCCTGCCGAACGCATCGATCGAGGTTTGGCAGACCAATGACGATGGTTTCTACGACGTGCAGCAGAAGGGCATCCAGCCGGACTTCAACCTGCGCGGGGTGTTTACCACCGATCGAGAAGGCAAGTACTGGTTCCGTTCGGTGAAGCCCCGTCACTACCCGATTCCTGCCGATGGTCCGGTCGGCAAGCTGCTCGGTAGCCTCGGCCGTCATCCCAACCGGGCTGCCCATCTCCACTTTATCGTCACCGCCACCGGATACGACCCGATCATCACGCACATCTTTGCGCCCGACTGCCAGTACCTCGGCGAAGACACGGTATTCGGCGTGAAGAGTGAGCTGATCGCTGACTTCAAGAAGGTCGACGACGCGCAAAAAGCGCAAAGCGTGGGCTTGGCTGCACCTTTCTGGTCGGTGGATTGGGATTTCTCCCTTGCGCATTGCAAGAGTCTTCAAAACGCTGAGTAACGAAGGTCGAGCGGCGATCTTCGCCGCTCACCTCCGGTCTCATCATAAAGCCCCATTTCTAGCACTTACCCATTAAAGGGCGATCGCGACGCGAGCGTCGCAGCAAAACTAAGGAGAGACAGAATGGCTTTGAAGCTTGGTCCTACTGAAACCTTGGGTGTCGCGTGTCTCGGGATCACCCATCCCCATACCTCCGGCCGGGTCAGAGCACTCCAGCGACTGACCAATGCTCGCATGATGGGCGCCTGGGACGACAGCCCGCTGCTTAAGCCCTTCGTCGAAGCGTTGGGCCTGGAGGCGCGCAGCAAACAGGACATCCTCGACGATCCGAATGTGCATGCGGTCTATGTTCATTCGAAGAGCTATGCGATGGCAGACCTTACCATCGAGGCGCTCGAAGCGGGCAAGGCGGTGCTTTGCGAAAAGCCGGCCGGGCGCAACTCGGAGGATGCACGCCGTATCGTGGAGGCTGTCGAGCGCACGGGCGGCATTGTGCAGGTAGGGTATTGCTGGCGCTTCTCACCTTCGGTGGATGCCATGCAAGAAGTGCTCAAGAGTGGGCGTCTGGGCAAGGTGATGCAAGTGCGCGCTCATGGCGGCTGCTCGCACGACGAGGCAGACACGAACCACATGAAGCAGCCGGGAGACATCGGCGGCGCAATGTTCGTCATCTCCTGCCACTTGTTCGACCGCGTGATCCACCACTTCGGCATGCCTAAATCGGTTAATGCCCGCATCACGAAGTTCCCGAATGTGATGGGACCTACGTCCCGCGAGGATGCTGCAGGTGCTGTGCTCAACTACGAAGACAAGATCGTCGTCGTCGATTTCTTCTCATGGGATCCCTTGCCTTGGCTGGAAACCTGGGACATCACCGCCTATGGCACCGAAGGGGTGATGAGCACTTGCCCCTCGCCGTCGAGCTACCGCATCTACGACAAGGGCAACAAAGGGTTCCCCGAAGGCTGGACCGAGTGGAACGAAACGAGCTTCCCCATCAACTGGGCCTCCAAAAAGACGGTGTACTCGCCGGAACTGGCTGAAATTGGCAACCCGGTCTTCTTTGACCGGGAACTCGCCGCCTTCCACAACTCGGTGCGCCATGGTGCGCCAGTGGTTATTCCCGCGACACAGGCGCTCAACATCAGCACGCTGATCGAAGCCCTGTTCGCTTCCTCCCAAAATGCAGGTGCAGAGGTATTCCTGTGAGCAAGAAAAAACCTGAACTGCTGGCCGCCTACTGGACTCTGGCCGGCGACGTCTATCCGGGTGCTCCGACCGAGGTCAGCCCCTATTCATTGCAGGAACGTGCGCAGGCCGCGTCCAAAGCGGGCTACACCGGCATGGGCCTGGTCCATGCCGACTTGGCGGCGAACGCCGAAATCATGGGCCTCTCGGGCATCAAGCGTGTCCTGGAAGATAACGGCATCAAGCATGTCGAGGTCGAATTCCTGTCCGACTGGTTCGTCGACCCGTCCGACCCGCGTCGCCAAGCCTCCGATCAGGCCCGTCGAGAGCTGTTTGAAGCCGCCGCCGAACTGGGTGCGCGTAACTTCAAGATCTCGCCGGCCCTGTTTGAAGAGAGCCCGCCCGATATTCCGCTGTTACGCGACGAGTTCGCCCGTCTGTGCGAAGAAGGCCGCCAGGTTGGCACCAACGTCGTGATGGAGATGATGCCCTTCACCAATGTGAAGACCATCGATACCGCGATGGAGATCATTGCCGGCGCCGACCAGCCCAACGGCGGCA
>JACPUY010000126.1 GCA_016192025.1 Pseudogulbenkiania sp.
CGTCGTCCAGCGACAGCTTGGACACCAGCGCGCCCTTGTGGTCGATGATCTGGATCAGCCCTTCGGCCTCGAGCTGGCGCAGCGCTTCGCGCACTGGCACCCGGCTGACGCCGTATTCGTTGGAAAGCGCTTCCTGGCGCAGTTGCTGGCCGTCGGCAAACTCGCCGGCCAGGATGCGCTGGCGCAGGGATTCGGTTACGGCACTGGTCAGCGTCTGGCGCTTGATCGGCTGCAGGGTGGTCATGGGGTGGAAGCTCTGTCAGTCAATCGGATACATGAAAATGTATTCAATTATTACGGAGCGGGGAAGGGGAGACAAGCAAAACCGCAGCGGGGAGCAACAAAAAAACCGGCGTGTGGCCGGTTTTTGCAAGACTGGGGTGGATAATGGGACTCGAACCCACGACAACCGGAATCACAATCCTGGACTCTACCAACTGAGCTATATCCACCGCTGAAAGCGGTACGACTGAAGCTGGCGCTTCAATCAAGAATTTTGGGGTGGATAATGGGACTCGAACCCACGACAACCGGAATCACAATCCGGGACTCTACCAACTGAGCCATATCCACCGTCGAAAACACTGGCGCGCCCGACAGGACTCGAACCTGTAACCCCCGGCTTAGAAGGCCGGTGCTCTATCCGATTGAGCTACGGGCGCATCCTGCACCGAGTGCGCGGAGTTTCTGGTCGGGGTGGAGGGATTCGAACTCTCGACCCCCTGATCCCAAATCAGGTGCGCTACCAGGCTGCGCTACACCCCGACGACAGAGAGCGCAACTATACGGATCAGGCATATCTCTGTCAATACCCGTTGAGCTTGGGGGGTGAAAAATGAGAAAATGGCGTTTTCAGTTGGTTTGGTTTCGGGACAGAGCATGACGGCACAACTCATTGATGGCAAAGCAGTAGCAGAAAAACTGATCGGGCGCGTACGCGAAGGCGTGGAAGCTCGCCTGCTGGCGGGCAAGCGTGCCCCGGCACTGGCCGTCATCCTGGTCGGAGACGATCCGGCTTCCGGCGTGTACGTCGGCAACAAGAAGCGCTCGTGCGAGAAAGCCGGCATCCGCTCCGTGGCTTACGACCTGCCGGCGTCCACCTCGCAAGAGGAGCTGCTGTCGATCATCGACCAGCTCAACGCCGACGCCGACATCGACGGCATCTTGGTGCAGCTGCCGCTGCCCAAGCAGATCGAGCCGCAGTCGGTGCTCGAGCGCATCGACCCGAAGAAGGACGTGGACGGCTTCCACCCCTACAACATGGGCCGGCTGGTGTTGAAGATGCCGCTGCTGCGTCCGTGTACCCCGCGCGGTGTGATGACGCTGTTGGAAGAGTATGGCATCGACCCGAAAGGCAAGAAGGTGGTGATCGTCGGCGCCTCCAACATCGTCGGCCGGCCGCAGGCGCTGGAAATGCTGCTGGCGCGCGCCACCGTGACGGTGTGTCACAGCGCTACCGCCGACCTGCCGGCCGCGGTGGCCGGGGCCGATATCGTGGTGGCGGCGGTGGGCATCCCCAACTTCATCAAGGGCGAATGGATCAAGCCGGGTGCGGTGGTGATCGACGTCGGCATCAACCGTCTCGATACCGGCAAGCTGTGCGGCGACGTGGAGTTCGCCGCGGCCCGCGAACGCGCCGCCTTCATCACCCCGGTGCCGGGCGGCGTCGGCCCGATGACCGTGGCCACGCTGCTGCAGAACACGCTGGATTCGGCCAATCTGAACGCCTGAGCTGCCGGCATGCCGGTTTCGTCCCTCGGAGGGTACATGAGTCATAACAAGAATTCGGCCACGCTGCTGATCAGCTGCCCGGACAAGAAGGGGCTGGTGGCGGCCATCGCCAACTTCCTGATGACCTACAACGCCAACATCATGCATGCCGACCAGCATCAGGATGTCAGCGAAAACCTGTTCCTGATGCGCATCGAGTGGGACCTCAACGGCTTCACGCTGCCGATGGAAAGCTTCGCCGCAGCGTTCCAGCCGATTGCCGACAAGCACGGTATGACCTGGCGCGTGTCGCTGTCGAGCCGCAAGCCGCGCATGGCGATCTTCGTGTCGAGGTACGAGCACTGCCTGGTCGACCTCTTGCACCGCTGGCGCATCGGCGAATTGAACTGCGACATCCCGCTGATCATCTCCAACCACGAGGACTGCCGTCGCATCGCCGAATTCAACGGCATTCCCTACCACGTGGTGGCGGTGACGCAGGCCAACAAGGACGAGGCCGAGGCCGAGCAGTGGCGCTTGCTGGAGGAAGCCGGCGTGGATGTGATCGTGCTGGCGCGCTACATGCAGGTGCTGTCGCACACCTTCGTCGAGCGTTTCCCGCACCGCGTGATCAACATTCACCACAGCTTCCTGCCGGCGTTCGACGGCGCCAAGCCCTACCACCGCGCCTTCGCCCGCGGTGTGAAGCTGATCGGTGCCACCAGCCATTACGTCACCGAGGTGTTGGACGACGGTCCGATCATCGAGCAGGAGGTCACCCGCATCTCGCACCGCGACGACGTGGACGACCTGGTGCAGAAGGGGCGCGATCTGGAAAAAGTGGTGCTGTCGCGTGCGGTGCGCTGGCATCTGGACGATCGCGTGCTGTCCTACAGCAACAAAACCGTGGTGTTCGATTGAGCCATGCGAATCCTCTTTGACGATGCCCTCGACCTGGTGCGCTTTCGTGTGCGGCCGCTGCAGTACTACCAGTATTCGTTCTGGCAGCCGGCGCTGCTGCTGACCGCGCTCGGCATCATCGCCAGCGCCGGGGCCGAGGGGCTGGGCGACAATGTGCAGGGGAGGGTGGCGTTTTTCCTGCTGTTCACCTGGCTGGAGACGCTGCTGTTCACCCAGTTCATGGGTCTGTGGTTACGGCTGGGGAAGTGGAAACCGAGTGGTTCGCTGTTCGGGCTGGTGGTGGCGGCCAATGGCCTGCAGATCATCGAGCCGCTGACCAGCTGGCTGCCGGACGATGCCGCGCTGGCCGGCGCCTTTGCGCTGTCGCTGTTGACCATCATGGTGCTGGTGCACGCGCTGGCCACGGTGTCCGGCGTGTCGCGCAAGCGGATCCTGCTCGGGGTGTTGCTGTTCTCTCCGCTGGCGATGCTGCTGATGGGGTCGACGCTGTCGCTGGCGGCCTCGCTCGACTGGGTCAAGGTGCCGGAGGAGTTGGGCATCGAACTGCAGCAGCCGGCTCAGGGGGCTTCCGACGGCGGCGACGCCAGCGCGGTCTGAATCGCTTCGGCCAAACTTGCTCGCTCCAACGGCGCGTTCACCATGGTGTGAAACGCGCCGTTGTCGTATAAGGCCAGCGCCGGCAGGTGGAACAGCTCGAATTCGTGCGCCAGCGCGCTGCTGACGGCGATGTCGACGTAGCAGAGCTGGCGGATCTGCGGCGGGAGCAGCCGAGGCAGGCGGGCGTGCCACAGCCGGCAGGCGCCGCAATGCGGCTGGCCGAACAGCACCAGCGTGGCGCCGGGCAGGGTGGGCAGGACATGGTGAAAGCGGAACTCGTCCAGTTCCAGCCAGGGCAGGGTGGCAGGGCTCATTCCACCTTGGCGATATAGCGCGCCAGACCGAGAAAGGCGCGCAATGCCTCGCCCTTGGGTGAGGCGTCGCTGCGCACGCGCGAGTAGCGGCGCAGGATGGCGCGGGCGTCGTGGATCAGGTCGAGTTCGCTGTCGGGGGACGTGACCAGCGCGATGCGCTCGATCTCGCCCTGTGGCCTGGCCTGCCCTTGGGCGATCGCCAGGTAGACCTTGTGCGCGGCGTGCGGGGTGATGTGGTCGAACAGGTAGAGCATCGAATTGATGCGCAGGCCGGTTTCCTCTCGCACCTCGCGGATCAGCGCCTGCGAGCGCAGCTCGCCGCGATTGGCCTTGCCGCCCGGCAAGTGGTAGCGCCCCCCGCGCGGAGCGGCCACCAGCACCCCGTCGGGCATTTCGATGATCGCCGTGGCCCGCCGGGCCAGATCAGGCGACAGGCGCTGCTCCGGTTTTCTTGCATCCAATAGTGTCATCGCTCGTGATTCTTTTGCTATGTCTGGCCGCTCGCCGGCGGCCTGGTTCGGCCATGTCCATGGTCTTGTAATGGTGCTTCATCCCCGCCTGCGGCTAGCGCCGGCCACCGCCTTTGCCCTTCTTGCCCGGACGTTCCGGACGCGGAGTCTGGGCGGCGGGTTTGGTGGCTTCATCCTGTTCGGCTTCGCCGCTTTCCTGCTCCCGCTGCTGGCGGATGGCGGCAAAGAAGCGGTAGATCGCTGTGACCGCCGGCGAGATGCCGGCCAGCCATTGCTCGCGCTGCCCGGCATCGGCGCTATCCATGTAGGGACGCATGTCCGGGTCGGGGTGGTGCTCGAACGCCAGCGCCATGATCGGCACCAGCACCTGCGCCTGTTCCGGGTCCTCGAACAGCAAGCCCCAGTCCTCGTTCAGCAGTTCCATGCCGGTGGTGAAGCCCTGCGCCCAGTCATTGCCGTGGACCACGCCGTGCTCGTCGGGCTCCAGCCACGGGTGAAACGCCCGCCCCGAGTACAACGTGTCGGCGATGTCGAGCCAGTGCCCCATCAGCAGGCTGACGAATTGCTCCAGCGCCTTCGGCGAACTGAACGCCGTTTCATCGTCGAAAGCGTCGCCGAGGATCAGCGGCAAGACCTCGCTCGGCTTGATCGGCTCCGGTCCGCACAGCAGCGCGGCGAAGAAACCGTCCAGCTGCTCCAGACTCATGCACTGCTGGTCGCGAAAGCGGGCCAGGGTCGCGCCCAGGCGCTGGTAGTCGCTGTCGGTAAGGGGTTTGTGGCTCATGGTGGTCGGCAAGGAACAGGCTAAGGGACGCTATTATCGGACAAAACAGCCGTTTGAGGCGGGCGGCTTGCAAAAGAATGCCAGATGCCGCGCCGGCATGGACTGTGGGGGACGCCGCCGTCCCCTCCCGGCCGGGAGGGGACGGATGCCATTGTACGGCTCGTTCCGGGGTGAAACCGGGGTCGAGCACGACAGGAAAGGGTTACATGCCTTACTCGCCCTCGACCTGCTTCGCCGCACTCCGCGCGTCGTAGTAGGCCTGATTGTCCAGATAGTGCTGGCGCCGCGCTTCCTTCTTGGCGACTCGGGCGGCCTCTCCTTCCGCTTTGGCCTGGGCAGCCTGGGCTTCACGCTCCTTCTTCGCCGCCTTGGCGGCTTCTCTGGCCGCGGTCTCGGCGGCTTCGATGGCGTCCAGCTCGGCACGGGACTTGCACGGGCCGGTCTTCTCGAACCAGGCCACCGACTCGACGTGGGCGGTGTGCGGGAACATGTTGATGATGCCCGCCGTCTTCAGCGTGTAGCCCTTGGTGTTGACCAGGATGCCGGCGTCGCGCGCTAGCGTGGCCGGGTTACAGGACACGTAGACGATGCGTTGCGGCGCGGTGTCGTCGGTGAGCGCCTTGAAGAGCTGCACGGCGCCGTCGCGCGGCGGGTCGACCAGCATCTTGTCGAAATGCCCGAGCGCGGCGAAGCTTTCCTCGGTGACTTCGAACAGGTTGGCCATCTCGTAGCTGACCTTGTGCTCGAGGCTATTGTGGCGGGCGTTCTCGATGGCGCGCTTGACCAGCGGCTGGCTGCCTTCCATGCCGTGCACGTCGGCGCCGCTGCGGGCGATTGGCAGCGTGAAGTTGCCGATGCCGCAGAACATGTCGGCGATGCGCTCGCCCGGTTGCGGGTCGAGCAGTTTCAGCGCACGCGACACCATCACGTTGTTGATCTCCGGGTTCACCTGGGTGAACTCGGTGGGGTAGTACGGCATTTCGACGTTGAAGTCGCGTAGCGTGTAGGTCAGCTTGGGCGCGTCGAGCGGGTAGATCGGATAACAGGTTTCCGGCCCTTTCGGCTGCAGCCAGATCTGCAGCGGGCGGCCCGGCTGCGAGTGGGTGTCGGAGAAGCGGCGGAAGATGGCTTCGTCGGCTGCGCTGATGGCGTCCATGTTGCGGAACACCAGGATGTCGACCTTCTCGCCGACGGCCACTTCGACCTGCGGCATGCGGTCGTTGATCGACAGCGTGTAGATCATCTGGCGCAGCGGCACGATCATTGCCGAGATGTGCGGTGGCAGGATGTGGCATTCGCTCATCTCGGCGATGAAGCTGGAGCGCTTTTCGTGGAAGCCGACCAGCACGCCGCCCTTCTTCTCGACCAGGCGCGCCGACAGGCGGGCGCGGTGGCGATAGCCCCAGGCCGGGCCGGCGATCGGGGTCAGCATGCATTCGGCTCTGACCTTGCCGATGTGCTTGAGGTTGTCTTCCAGTATGCGCTGCTTGATGGCGACCTGGGCGGAAAACTCGACATGCTGCATCGAACAGCCGCCGCACACGCCAAAGTGCGGGCAGCGCGGCTCGGTGCGCATGAAGCTTTCCTTCAGCACCACGCTGGTGTCGGCATTTTCGTAACTGGGCTTCTTGCGATAGGAACTGTAGCTGACCTTTTCATAAGGCAGCGCCCCATCGATGAAGATCGTCTTGCCATCGACATGGGCGACGCCGCGACCTTCGTAGTCGAGCGATTCTACCAGGGCAACCGGTTGGGATTGATTCATCGTTTTCCGTGTCAAATCAAAACGGTAAAAGAGCAATTTTCGCAAAAACCGCCGCGTCGCGCAGGGTTTTTTGCAGGCGGGTGAAAGGCGAGGTTTCTGCTAAAATGGCGTGACCAGTTTATTGATGGAACGGAATGGTATGGTGGGTGCAAGAGGGAAGCTTGTTATCGCTAGTGCAATGCTGGCCGCCGTGTCGCTGGCTTGGGCGCAGGTGCCCGCGCCGGACGTGCTGGTCAACGGCAGCGGTCTGCACGTGGTGATCAACCTGCCGCAGACCCGGCTATTTTTGTACCGCGACGGTTCGCTGCTCAAGTCCTACCCGGTGGCGGTAGGCAAGATGCTGACCCAGACCCCGACCGGCAATTACGCTGTGACCGGCATTTACCCCAATCCCATCTGGTACGTGCCAAAGTCGATCCAGGAAGAAATGAAGCTGCAGGGCAAGCCGGTGCAGACCTCGGTGCCGCCGGGACCGGACAATCCGCTTGGCAACGTGTTCGTACGTTTCGGCGAACCCCAGCTGGGCCTAGGCATGCACGGCACCAATGCGCCGACCAGCGTGCCGGGCTTCCGCAGTCACGGCTGCGTGCGCTTGAAGAACGAGGACATCGACGAACTGGCCAGCACCGTGTCCCCCGGTGCGGCGGTGACGGTGGCTTACCAGACCGTGCTGCTGAACGAGGACGAGGCCGGCGAGCTGTGGCTGACCGCGCTGAAGAATCCGTACAAGCTCGACGACCCGTCGTTCGAGCAGTTGGCGCAGGTGCTGCTGTCCTGGCAGGCCAACCGCCAGGTGGCGGTGCATGGCAAGCGGGTGGATCTGGCACTGCGGGTGCGCAACGGCAAGCCGGTATGCCTGAGCTGCAAGGCGCCCGACAAGGCCAGGATCAGCGGAGAGCTGTCGGCCTTGCGCTGGCTGAATCCCGGCGATAAGGCCCCCGTGCCCGAGATGGCGTCGCCCGACGTCGCTCCTGCTGCGCCGGCGCTGCAGCCGGAGACGGTCAACAAGCTGGAGCCCCGATCGGTGAAAAAGCCGGCGAAGGTGTGAGAGCCGGGCGTTCGCCTGAAGACAAGCCGCTGCCATCGACGCAGCGGTTTTTTTTCGTCCAGCCGCCTTCAGCTCTGGCCGGCCAGCTCGCCGACGCGCACCAGCGCCCGCTCGAAGGCATCGCTCCACGGGTAGCAGCATGACAGCCGCAGGCAGTGGCGGTAGCGTCCCTTGGCCGAGTAGATGGTGCCCGGTGCCACGGTGATGCGCTCGGCCAGCGCCGCGCGGAACAGCTGCTGGGTGTCGGTGGCGGAGGGCAGCTCCACCCACAACAGGCAGCCGCCGGAGGGCGAGGTGGCGCGCGTGCCGGCCGGGAAGTGGCTGGCCACCATGCCGCGCAGCCGCTCCATCTGGCTCATGAAGTGGCGGCGCAGGCCGCGCAGGTGGTGGTCGTAGCCGCCGCTTTCCAGGTATTCCGCCACCGTTTCTTCCAGCAGCCGCGGCTGCCCCAGCGTGCTGGCCACCTTGAGCCGTGTGACTTCCTTCAGATAGCGCCCCGGCGCGATCCAGCCGATGCGAAAGCCCGGCACCAGCGTCTTGCTGTAGCTCGAGCACAGCAGCACCCAGCCGTCGCGGTCGTAGGCCTTGACCGCGTCCGGTACCGCCTGGCCGTAGAACAGTTCGGCGTGCGGGGTGTCCTCGATCAGCGGCACCCGGTACTGGTTGACCAGCTCGGCCAGCCGCTTCTTGGCCTCGAGCGGCATGCTGCAGCCGAGCGGGTTGTGCACGGTGGGCATGGCGACGATGGCGTTCAGGCGCTGTTCCGACAGCAGCAGCTCCAGCGCGTCCAGCGCCAGCCCGGTGGTGGGGTGGGTGGGGATCTCGATCGCCGACAGCCCCAGGCTTTTCAGCAAGGGGATCAGCGCGAAGTAGGTGGGCGATTCCAGCCCGACGGTATCGCCCGGCTTGCACACCGCGCGCAGCGCCAGCGACAGCGCCTCGGAGCAGCCGTTGGTGATGATCAGGTCTTCCGCCGCCAGCACGCAGCCCCAGCTCATCACGCGCTGGGCGATCTGGCGTCTGAGGCGTGCCGAGCCTGGCGGGAAGGGGTAGTCGGTAGCCAGCTCGGGCTGCTGGCGGATCAGCTGGTTGAGGATCTGCTTGATGCGGCCGGTGGGGTAGAAGTCGCTGCCGCGCGGGCTGGCCAGCGACAGGTCGATGAAGTCGGCGTGGGTTTGCGCCGCCAGGAAGGTCTCGATATGGTCGAGCACGTCGTCGCTGGTCGGCAGCGTCGTGCTCTGGCGGCGCATGCGCGGCAACGGTAGGTTGGCTGCCGACTTGACGTAGAAGCCCGACTGCGGCCGCGCCTCGATCACGCCGCGGTCTTCCAGCGCACGGTAGGCGGCGAGGATGGTGGACGGGCTGACCTTGTGCATGGCGCAGGCCTGGCGCACCGAGGGCAGGCGCTCGCCCGGACGCATCACGCCGTTCTGGATCTGCGTGATCCATTCGTTCACCAGCTGCTGGTAGAGGGGCTCGTGGCTCATGGGGGCTCCGTTGGCGTCAAGCGGTACAGTTGGCGGCAAAGCCGACCATAACAGTTTTGAAATGTCCAAACTGTTATGGTTGCAATGTGATTTTTTTGAATCTGTTATTGTAGCCGCCGGCTCGCTACCATGTCTCCATCGAAAAACAATGGTTTTTGCTGGAGTCCGCATGAACTTCGTCCCGCTGACGCTCTATCTGATGGTGATGACCATCACCCCCGGTCCCAACAACCTGGTACTGGCCTCGTCCGGCGTCCGTTTCGGCTTCAGTCGCACGCTGCCGGCGCTGTTCGGCATGGCGCTGGGGCTGGCCTGCCAGATCGCCATCCTGGCGGTGGCACTGGGCCACATCAAGGAACTGATGGCCGATCTGCAACTGTGGCTGGCACTGGCCGGCTGCGGCTACCTGCTGTGGCTGGCGTGGCAGATGACACGCGCCGGCCAGCCGGGCGAGACCGACGCGGCGGCGCGGCCGATGGGCTTTGCCGGCGGTGCGCTGTTCAACTGGCTCAACCCCAACGTCTGGCTGATGAGCGTCAACCTGGCGCTGCTGTTCCTGCCGTCCGGCATGCCGCTGTGGCAGGCCGGCGGCCTGTTCGCCGTGGTCGCCTTCATGGTGGCGCTGCCGTGCATCGGGGTGTGGGCCTGGGGCGGCGTGGCCATGGCGCGCTTTCTGGGCTCGCCGCGCCGGCTGGCCGCGTTCAACTGGGTCATGGCGAGCCTGCTCGCCGGCATGGCGTTGTGGCTGGTGGCGGACACGCTGCCGGCGGCGGCGATGGATATGGTGCCGTTCGTGTGAGGCACTGATGTTTCCACGCTGACGATCGAGCCCGCGTTTGCGGGCTTTTTTGCCGGCAGCGTACAATAGCGCTTTCGTCCTTTCGTCAGACCCTGGCCATCATGATCCGCACCCGTTTTGCCCCCAGCCCCACCGGTTACCTGCACATCGGCGGCGTCCGTACCGCGCTGTTTTCCTGGGCGTACGCCCGCAAGAACCACGGCACCTTCGTGCTGCGCATCGAAGACACCGATCTGGAACGCTCCACGCCGGAATCGGTGAAGGCCATCCTGGACGGCATGCACTGGGTCGGCCTCGATTACGACGAAGGTCCGTTCTACCAGACCCAGCGTTTCGACCGCTACAAGGACGTGATCCAGCAACTGCTGGCCTCCGGCCACGCCTACCTGTGCTACTGCAGCAAGGAAGAACTGGACGCCCTGCGCGCCGAGCAGGAAGCCAACGGTGAAAAGCCGCGCTACGACCGCCGCTGGCGTCCGGAAGAGGGCAAGACCCTGCCGCCGCCGCCGGACGGCGTGCAGCCGGTAGTGCGCTTCAAGACCCCGCTGAGCGGCAGCGTGGCGTGGGACGACGCGGTCAAGGGCCGCATCGAGTTCCAGAACGAGGAACTGGACGACCTGATCATCGCCCGCCCGGACGGCAGCCCGACCTACAATTTCTGCGTGGTGGTGGACGACTGGGACATGAACATTACCCACGTCATCCGCGGCGACGACCACGTCAACAACACCCCGCGCCAGATCAACATCCTCAAGGCGCTTGACGCGCCGCTGCCGGTGTACGGCCACCTGCCGATGATCCTCAACGAGGACGGCCAGAAGATGTCGAAGCGCCGCGACGCGGTGAGCGTGGTCGACTACGCCGCCAAGGGCATCCTGCCGGAAGCGCTGCTCAACTACCTGGCACGCCTCGGCTGGGGCCACGGCGACGACGAGTTCTTCACCATGGAGCAGTTCGTCGAATGGTTCGACCTGAAGGACGTCAGCCCCTCGGCCAGCCGCTTCAACAACGAGAAGTTCCTGTGGCTCAACGCCCAGCACATCAAGGCGGCCGACAACCTGCGCCTGGCGCAGCTGATCGCCCCGCGCCTGCGTGATGCCGGCATCGATCCGTCCAGCGGCCCGTGCCTGAGCGACGTCATCGCGCTGGTGAAGGAGCGCGTACAGGACCTCAACGCGCTGGCCACCGAGTGCGATTACTTCTATAAGAAACGCGAGCCGGCCGCCGCCGACGTCGAGAAGCACCTAGCCGACGACAGCAAGGCACGCATGGCGCGCTTCGCCGAGCAGCTGGCAGCGCTGACTGAGTGGAACGCCGCGGCGATCCACCACCTGTTCAAGCCGTTCTGCACCGCCGAAGGCATCAAGATGGGCCAGCTCGGCATGCCGCTGCGCGTGCTGGTGTGCGGTACCACGCAGACCCCGTCAGTCGACGCCGTGCTGGCGCTGATCGGCAAGGAGGAAGTGCTGCGCCGCCTGGGCTAAGCGCTGGCCTGATGGGTTGAAGCTTCGGCCGAGAGTGGCCGAAGGCCGGGACTGACAAAACCCCCGCCGCTCCGAGAGGAGGGCGGGGGTTTTGCATTGAGCGGAGGCGTCTGCGTAGCGGCCAGCGTGCTGGCTTTGCTCCCGCTTCGGGGCGGGCGGAAAACAGTACAGCGTGTTATTTCGACGTCTTGTTTTGGTTTCTTTGGCTGTGCCATTCGCTATAAATACTGAAAAGGAGAGCTGAAAGACCAAGGGCACAAAAGTCAGGCTTTCCCGATTGGAAGGAGCCGTTTTCCACCGCCGGCGCCGCGAGTGCGTTGTTCTTGCCAATGCCATTTTGTAGAGGGAGCCACCATGTTCGACACGGCGTATAAACATTCACTGATGCCACTGGTTGTTGGGCTGGCATTGGCCGCGCTCCCGGGGCTGAGCCAGGCGGATCATTCATGGGGTGGCTATCATTGGGCGCGCACTACCGCCGAGTTCACGTTGAAATTAGGCAATAACCTGACAACTGATGACTGGAGGTTGCTCCTCTCGCAGGCATCCAGCGACTGGAACAGCCCTGAGTTGTTCGGCGCAGCTTCGACTCCGCTACTGACTTCCATCGTTACCGGCCAGTCAAAGCGGAATTGCTCGATGGTCAAAGGCACCACTCAGGTCTGTAACGCCAAATATGGCGCCATTGGCTGGCTGGGTCTGGCGTCGATCAACATCACCGGCGGCACCCACATCACGCAGGGTACGGCCAAGATGAATGACACCTACTTCAACTTGGCGACCTACAACAATCCCTACGAGAAGCAGCATGTGATGTGCCAGGAGATCGCCCATACCTTCGGACTCGACCATCAGTCCGAAGACGGCAGTTCACAGAATTCCTGCATGGACTACTTCTCGAACACCGGCGACAACGCTGGTAGCTCGCTGAGCACCCGGCCGAACGCGCATGACTTCGAGGAGCTGGCGACTATTTACGATCATACTGACAGCACGACCACCGTCGCCGCATCGACCACAACGGCCCCGTCAGCGGCCGACGTAGACATTACCGATGACCCGCGCAGCTGGGGCATGCTGGTACGCCAGTCCACCAACGGGCGCAGCTCAATCTACGAGAGGTTTAACCGGGACGGCTCCAGGACGCTGACTCACGTCTACTGGACCATCGAGGCGGCGACCAACTGCCCGAGCTGCGATCACCGCTATGTAAAGACATGACGGGAACTGAAGTCTTGGTGACGGCCTGATCGCCACTGGGCGAAGCCACGGCCATCACCATCAATAAACCGTAAGGCACCAGCTGAGCCTTGCATTGTGGCACTACGCATTGTGGCGCACTGCGCTGCGTTTCGAGTGCGCCCTACATGTTGGCAAGCATTAACCCGTTTGAAGATCGACTACTACGCGTTGTTTCCATCGAAATAAAGCAAGGGGGGATCTTGAGATGAAAAAAATAGCGGAGTTGTTGCTGGTCCCACTGCTGCTTATGGCCATGGTCGGCGGATTGACGGCATGCAGCGACAAAAAGCCTTATGCGACGGAAGTCATTGTCAGAACGGCGGAAAACTTCCATTCCCATGAAGATGTCGTCAGTTTCTTCAATGCCGCTGAACGCAATAACGTTACCATTGTCAATCTGGACGTCAAGCAAGACGAGGACGGCGCCATCCCATCCGGGTACGTATTCTACGACAGTTACATTGCGCCAAAAGCGGACGGTTACCACCATTTTGATGTTCTGAAAGACGTCATCGATGAGGCGCATAAACGCAACATGCAGGTACGGGCATGGATTCCGCAGTTTCACGACAAGGCCGCCATCGAAAAAAACGCCGCATGGCAGATGATGTCACAAGTGAACGGTGAAGCCGTCCCGTTTCAGGGTGCGGGGGCGGACAGTATGGAATATTTCGTCAATCCCCTTCATCCCGAGGTGCAAGCCTACGAGCGGTCGATTATCAGAGAGGTTGTCACCCGTTATGAGGTGGACGGCATCGTCCTCGATTGGCTGAGATTCGACGGCTTCAATATGGATATGAGCGACGCTACGCGGCGGGCTTACCAGCAGAAGTTCGGCGTTGACCCCATTTCGATCGATTTGAAAACCGACAACGACAAACGCAAGCAATGGAGCGAATGGCGGACCGATCAAATCGGTACCTACGTCAAAGCGGTGCGGGACGACATCCGGCAAATCAAGCCGGATATCTCCGTGGGAATATATATCCTGCCGCCGGAATTCGGTGAAGTCGGGCAGGACTTGGCCAAGTTCAAGGATTACGTCGATTTCGTGTCCCCGATGGCGTACTTCCGTGATTGGGGGTTCGAGCCACGCTGGGTTTACGACGACAAGGGCATTACGGCGCAAACCCGGCGCAAAGCGGCGGGCAAAGCGGTCATTCCTGCCTTTGATGTCCATTGGTCGGACGAGGAATATCGCGAAATCTACGCCGGCCTGCGTCGTAACCACCCCGAAATCGGCAGTCTGGCGTTTTTCGTTTACGGG
Organism: Pseudogulbenkiania sp.; assembly: GCA_016192025.1. GTDB lineage: Bacteria > Pseudomonadota > Gammaproteobacteria > Burkholderiales > Chromobacteriaceae > Pseudogulbenkiania. The sequence continues at coordinate 13,889 of JACPUY010000126.1, forward strand.
AAGTGGAGTGACGACATTATGATGAAAATCAATCTGATGCGGGATCGGTGAGCCGAGATCGCGGGTGGGGTGCCAAGGGGTAACCTGCAATACGCGGTAGCGCAATCGAAGCGCCGCGCCATTGCTGAGCGAGTTCCCTCCCTGGCAATCCCCGCGCACTCTGACTACAGTTGGGTAGATCACGTCTGGGCCGGGGCCGTGCCGGGGCTCGATGCCCATGCCGTCCACAGCTCCAACCCGGCATTTTCTCTTTCCTCCAGGAGACCGAACATGAAAGGTAACAAGGCGGTTATCGAGGCGCTCAACAAGCAACTGGCCGGTGAGCTGACGGCGCGCGACCAGTATTTCATCCATTCGCGCATGTACCACGATTGGGGGCTGGACAAGCTGTTCGAGCGGCTGAACCACGAAATGGAGGAAGAAACCGGCCACGCCGCCGGGCTGATCAGCCGCATTCTGTTCCTCGAGGGCACGCCTGGCATGAGCCCCGGCAAGCTCAACATCGGTAAGGATGTCGAGTCGATGCTGGCCAACGACCTCCAACTGGAATACGACACCGTCGCCTTGCTGCGCGCCGCGATCGCCGTCTGCGAGAAGCAGGGTGACTACGTCAGCCGCGAGCTGTTGGAGGGGATGCTGGACGACACCGAGGAAGACCATACCCATTGGCTGGAGCAACAGCTCGGCCTGATCAAACTGATGGGCTTGCCGAACTATATTCAGTCGCAGGCGTAAGCCGGTGCTGGATTCGCACTTGAGCGCCGCGTCTGTCTGGTCGAGAAAATGATCGGCTGGCCGCATTCTTGCCCGCCAACGGATCCCCCCTTGAATTCATGCCCTGTTGCGATAGCTTTAAAGTAGATCGTGCTATTTTTTGCCAAGAGGAGGGTTGCCATGAACCTGCTGAATGCCCCCAAAATGATCTGGTCATCGCAGGACGGATGGCCTGAATTGGCCAAGCGGCATCCTTCGGTGATGGCCACCTTCTTCAAGGTGGTACTGCCTTTGTCGCTGCTGCCTATCGCCATGATTCTGTACGCCGCCTCCTGGAACCGCTCGGTGTACGCCCCGGACACTGCGCTGATGGATTGGGTGTGGATCGCTGCCGTTTTCCTGGTGGTGGAGTGGGGTTGTGTCTTTGCGATGGGTGGGTTGATCCAGTCCGTGGAGAGCCGCGATCACCCGCTCGAGTACCGGGACGGCTTCCGCCTGGCCGCCTATGCGCCGATTCCCATCTGGCTGTCGGCGCTGTCGCTGTTCGTGCCGTCGCTGGCTTTCAACGTGGCGGTCGCGTTACTTGGTCTGCTGGCATCCGGCGGACTGATTTACCACGGTCTGGATGGCTGGTTCGAGCATAACAAGTCGCTGACGACGTTATCGCGCGCCTACACCATCTTTTCGTTCGGTGCACTGATCTGGGCGCTGGTGGTGTCCATTCTGGTCGTGCCGCTGCTTTAGAAGCGATGCCGGGATGAGTGGGGGCTGATCAAACAGACGGATCGGCAGAACGCTCTTCAATCGCAGACGCCAGCCGCCTGCCGCCTCCCTGAAGCTGCGCTGTTGCCATAACCCACGGGCCGCCATGGCAAGACGCTTGGCTTGTTGCCCGTGGATGGAGCTGGGCGCTCCGTCCGCTTCCTTCGCTCCCCGATGCCATCCTTTACCCTTCGGTCAGCGTTGGCCGACACGCCAGTCCAAACCACCCCCCTCACTCCGAAAGGAGGGCGGGGGTTTTGTCTGGGCTGGTGCCCGGCGTCGGGAGCCGGCTTTCGTACTATTCTTGAGCCATGGGCGGCGGCCCCTGGCCGTGCGGGGCAGGAGGCGGCGCTGTTGATGCAAGCCGTTCTGCGCTGCCGTGTTCCGGGCCCATGGCAGCGGCATGAAGCGTTGGCCCAAAATCGGCGAAGGAGTGAAAAATGAAGATATCGCGGATGGCTTTGCTGGCGGTGGCGGTCACGCTGGGCGCTTCGTTCGCGCCGGCCGTATCGGCGCAACAGCCTGAGGCTCAGGCCCCTCTCTATGACCGGCTGGGGGGGCTGAAGGGCATTACGGAGGTGGTCGATGACTTCATCAACCGGCTCGTGAGCAACCGGACGCTGAACAAAAATCCGGCCATCAACGCCGGCCGGAAGAGTTCCCCGGCTCCCTACCTCAAGTTCCAGGTTTCGCAACTGGTTTGCGAGGCGAGCGGTGGGCCGTGCAAGTACACCGGCAAGACGATGAAGGAGTCCCACGTCCATTTGAACATCAGTGAGCAGGAGTGGGGCGTCATGGCCAAGGAGTTCAAGAGAACCCTGAACAAATTCAAGGTCGCGGAGGCCGAGCAGAAGGAACTGTTCGATATCGTCGGCAAGACGAAAGCGGACATCGTCACCCGGAAATGATTGCCCCCCGGCTGGACACGGCATACGCAAGCAACGTCCCGACAAAGAACCGCCCGGCACATGCCGGGCGACGTTGCTGCGCGTGGCGTGGCTTTTAACCTAAGGCTTGACCAGCA
>JACPUY010000047.1 GCA_016192025.1 Pseudogulbenkiania sp.
AATGGCTTGCATCAGGCTGACTCCGGGCGTGTTCACGTTCTGGTGGGGCAAAAACCCGTGAAGTGAACACCAAACGCTGTAGCCATGCAATGTGAGCCAATCTTGCTTAGCTATTTATGTCATCCGAGTGCGTAAGCCCTGGAGGACGTGGGAGGAGCTACAAGAGAACTCGTGTCGATCACAACTGCTCTGCCGCTTTGTCGGTGGGCTTGGCGATCAGAGCCTTCAGTTCCTTCGACATCGGGAAGTTCATGTTCAGCCCCTTCGGCGGAATCGGGCTCAGGAACCACTTGACGTACAGTTTGTTGATCGCGCCGGACTTGTACAGGCCCTTGATGGCGTCATCGACCACCTTCTTGAAGGCCGGGTCATCCTTGCGCAGCATGCAGCCGTAGTTCTCGAACGACTGCGGCTTGCCGGTAATCGCCCACTCGGAAGGGTTCTTGGATCGGGTGATCAGGCCGGCCTCCAGTACGTCATCGACCATGAACGCGACGGCGCGGTTGGATTCCAGGATCAGGAAAGCCTCGCCCAGGTCCTTGGCCGAGATGACGTTCATGCCCATCTGCTTGTCGGCGTTCATGGCTTTGATCAGACGCTCGGAGGTGGCACCGGCGTTGACCACCACGTTTTTACCTTTCAGATCCGGGAAGTCCTTGATACCGGAGGTCTTCCGGGTCAACAGGCGAGTACCCGCCTGGAAGATGCCGACCGAGAAGTCGACTTGTTGCTGGCGTTCGACGTTGTTGGTGGTGGCGCTGCATTCGAGATCCACGGTGCCGTTCTGGACCAGCGGGATGCGGGTTTGAGCGGTTACCAGGTTGGTTCTGACCTCCAGGGCCGGCATGTTCAGCTCTTTCTTGATTTGCTCGGCGACGGCATTGGCGATCGCCCAGGAATAGCCGATCGGTTTCTGGTCGTTGTCGAGATAGGAGAAGGGGATGGCCGCATCGCGGTGGGCAAGCACGATAGCGCCGGATTCCTTGATCTTTTTCAATGTGCCGCTTTCCCCGGCAGCGAAAGCAGGATGGGTTACGGCGATGGCCAGAGCGGCGGCGGACATCAAGCTGGTAGACAAACGCATGGGTATTTCTCCTTTGTTGACAACGCTATGGGTTGTAGTGGCCTCGAGACGTTGCGCCATGAGCGCTCGGGCTTCTTCGTCCCGAGTGGTTGGTCTCGAAGGCCGGTTGCAAACGTGATTTACCGGGCTGAAACAGGCGGCATGAGAGCCGCTTCGAGATGGCTTTTCACGGTGGCTTGCAATTCGATGAGCTTTCCACTGAAAAAATGGTTGGCGCCCGGAATGACGACCACCGGGAGCGCTTGAGGACGGGCCCAATCCATGACCCGTGCCAGAGGAACGACTTCGTCCTTTTCTCCGTGAATCACGATGGTGTCGCGTGGGACGGCCGGTGTGTCATAGGCTCGCTCTCCGCCGATTACCCCGAATGGCGTTCCAATAAGAACCAAGGCGGATAGGGGGTGCTTGGTCTTATCAAGTTTTTCCGCCACTTTCGCCTGCACATAAGCGCCGAATGAAAATCCCACGAGAATCAGGCGGGCCGGCGCAATGGCTTCGGCAAAGGCATGAACCACGGCGAGGGTGTCGTCGACTTCTCCGACACCCAAATCGTGCGTTCCTGCCGTTTTGCCGACGCCACGAAAGTTGGGACGCAAGGCGACGTACCCCATGGCTTGCAGCAGGCGTGCGAGCTGGTGCGGGATCTTGTGTTGGGCCGTGCCGCCGAGCAGAGGGTGGGGGTGAGTGATGACCGCGACACCTTTGGGCCCACCCTCGGGCTTGTCGCACAGCACCTCGATCAGGCCCGTGCTTCCCGGAAGCAATACCTTGTCTGGCAATGGCGATGCACTATTCATGGACAACCCCGCCTTAAGTTCAACGTTTATCGGATCACGAACGGATTGCCGGTTTCGGCGCCGGTATTGATCCAGACGCTCTTCCTCTGCAGGTATTCGTTGACCGCGTCGATACCGTTTTCCCGTCCGATGCCGGAGTCCTTGTAGCCGCCGAACGGCGACATGTAGCTGACCGCGCGGTAGGTGTTGATCCACACTGTGCCCGCCTGGATGCGCTCGGCCATGCGGAAGGCTCTGCCCATGTCCTGCGTCCAGACCCCCGCGCCCAGGCCGAAGCGGACATCGTTGGCGATCGCCACCGCTTCCTGTTCGTCCTTGAAACGGATGATGGACAGCACCGGACCGAACACTTCTTCCTGCGCGATGCGCATGTCGTTGTGCACATGGGTGAACACGGTCGGCTCGACAAACCAGCCCTTGCCGCATTCGGGCCGTTGGGCCGCGCCGCCACCCAGCACCAGCGTGGCGCCTTCCTGCTTGGCGATGTCGATGTAGCTCAGCACCTTTTCGAATTGCGGCGGCGTGGTGATGGGGCCGACCTGGGTCGCCGGATCCATCGGGTCACCCATACGCGCGGTCTTGGCCAGTGCGAGCAGACGCTCGACGACTTCGTCGTGGATGGCGTCCTGCACCAGCAGACGGGAGCCCGCGATACAGGTCTGGCCGGTGGCGGCAAAGATGCCGGAGATGGCGCCGTTGACGGCGTCGTCCAGATTGGCATCGGCGAAAATGATGTTCGGCGACTTGCCGCCGAGTTCCAGGCTGACGTGCTTGAAATCACGCGCCGCCTGTTCGCTGATGCGGCGCCCGGTGGAGTCGGCCCCGGTGAAGGTGACCTTGCGCACCAGTGGATGGGCCACCAGCTCGCTGCCGACCTCGTTGCCGAAACCGGTCACCACGTTGACCACCCCCGCCGGGAAGCCCGCCTTGGCCACCAACTGGGCGAAGGCGACCGTCGAGGCGGAGGTGAACTCGGAGGGCTTGATCACCACCGTGCAGCCGGAGGCCAGCGCCGGCGCCAGCTTCCAGGCCAGCAGCATCAGCGGCGAGTTCCACGGCGTGATGATGGCCACGACGCCGAGCGGCTCGTCGCGCGTGTAGTTGAAGTAGCCTTTCTTGTCGATGGGAATGACGCTGCCCTGCAGCTTGTCCGCCAGGCCGCCGTAGTAGTGGAACCACTTGGGGACATAGTTGAGCTGGGCGCGCATTTCGGAGAAGAGCTTGCCGTTGTCGCGGACCTCGATGCGAGCCAGTTCCTCGGCATGCTCGGCGATCAGGTCGCCGAGGCGATGCAGCAGCAAGCCGCGTACGCTGGCGGACAGCTCCGGCCAGGGGCCTTGGGTAAAGGCGCGTTGCGCGGCCTGGACCGCCTGTTCGACGTCGGCGGCGTTGCCACGGGCAATCTCGGCCCACGGTTCACCGGTGTAGGGGTTCTCCGTGGTAAACCATTTGCCGCCGCTGGGCTCACGCAAGTCACCATCGATGAATAACGCGTAGCGTTCCATAGGTGCCTCAAAGTTGGTTGGCTCAAAATGAATTGGAAAGTGGGCCTCGATGGCGCACGCGAAACTGTGCGCCATGCTTTGGACGACGGTCAGAACGGCTTGAAGCCGAGAGCCTCGCGGAAGCGGTTCTTTACGTACACGCCGTCGCGAGGGGGGAGGGCACGCGGCGGCTCCTCGGCCGTGATCGCCACTTGGGCAAAGACGGTGCCGGCGCGGGCATTGGCGCGCTCGGCGATCTTGGCGGTATCGGCGATATCGCCGACATGGAAGGCATCCTCGATGCTGCAGCCCTTGGCCACGGCGACGAGGTCGGTGCCCAGGCTGCAGTGGCTCTGCTGCATGCCGGTTTCGCCGAAGTGGCCGTTATTCAGCACCACGATGGTCAGGTTGGCCGGCTGTTTGGCGCCGACGGAGGCGAGGCTGCCGATGCCCATCAGTTGCTCGCCGTCGCCTGTGATGACGACGACCGATCTGTTGGGCTGGGCCAGCGCCAGGCCGAGCGCCAGCGAGGTGGAACCGCCCATGGCGCCCCACAGGTAGAAGTTTTCAGGACGGTCGCCGGCTGCGAACACGTCGTAGGAGGCCGAGCCCAGGCCGGTGACGATCAGGGCGTCGGGCAGTTGTGCAATCAGTTTGGCAACGAATTCACGGCGATCGATGGTGTGATCAAGCTTGCTCATCAGTTTCTCTCCCATTTCTTGCGGCCGATCAGGCTTTGCGACAGCAGCACGGCCACTTGCTCGCCGGCCTGGAACACGGCGTCGTAGGCGGCGCTCACGATCTCGCCCACGTTCTCCGGATCGTCCGCGCGCATCACGGTGATCCCCATCAGCTCCAGCGCGCCTTGGGTGTTCTTGCCCATCGGGCCCTGCCAGGGGTTGAATTCGGCGTATTCGCCACGCATGGTGACGAGGGTGAGAAACGGAAAACGACAGCTCTGCAGCAGCGAGAACATGTTCACGCAGTTGCCCACACCGCTGCTCTGCATCAGCAGCACCGCGCGCTGGCCGCCGAGCCAGGCGCCGCTGACCAGGGCAACCCCTTCTTCCTCGGTGGTGAGCACCACGTCCTGAATCTCCGGATCGGCAATGGCGCTACGGATCACATGGGAGTGGCCGGCGTCCGGAACATAGGCGATCTGGTGTACGCCACCTTCTTTCAGCACCTTGAAAATTTCCTGTTGCCACTGCGGTGGCTGTACTGCGGTCGAGCTCATACGTTTCTCCACTTGCGATATGTTCAGGTATCCTAATCCGTGATAGCTTGTTTCTTGAAATAACCATTTTTGATGGAATCATCAGCGTTCCAGATACCTGCCAGATACATGGAGGAGGCGTATGGACATCAAGCAATTGCGTGCCTTGATCGCCGTGGCCGAGACGGGGAGCGTGACGCGGGCGGCGGAAATTCTGCATGTGGTGCAGCCCGCTGTATCACGCCAGTTGCGGCTGCTGGAGGAGGATATCGGCGCCGCCCTGTTCGAACGCGGGCGTTATGGCATGGAGCTGACCGAGCAGGGGGAGATTCTGGTCGAGTACACGCGTCGCGCTTTGCGCGAGCTCGACCGTGCCCGTGCGGAAATCCAGCCGACCGCCGCCACGATCCAGGGCATTGTCACGATAGGTCTGCTGCCCAGCACCGCCGATCTGCTGGCGAGCCCGCTGCTGACGGCGGTGTCGTCGCTCTATCCGGGGGTGCGGCTGCGCATTTCGTTCGGCTTTGCCGGCCACCTGCAGAGCTGGCTGGAGAGCGGGGAAGTCGATGCGGCGCTGCTGTACGATCCCAAGCCGTCACCCGTGCTGAATGTGACGCCGCTGCTGGAGGAGAATTTATGGGTGGTCGGGCCGGCCGCGTCCGATTTCGCGGCCGAGCGGCCGGTGAGCTGGGCCGAACTGGCCGGTGTGCCCTTGATCTTGCCGAGCGCGCCTCATGCGCTGCGCACACTGGTCGAACACGCTTTTGCCCTAGCGGAGCAGGAAATGAAAGTGGTGGCGGAAACCAATGCGATGAGTGTTCAGCGCAGCCTGGTGCTGGCAGGGCATGGGCTGACCATCCTGCCCAGCATTGCCGTGGTCGAGGACATCGCCCGGGGCTTGCTGAAGGCCGCCCCGCTGACGTCTCCCGAGCTGCAGCGGAAAATCGTGCTGGCCCTGCCGAACACCCGGCGGGTGACGCTGGCCGTCAGTTGTGTGGTCAAGGCGCTGACTTCCGAAATGAAAAACGCCATCGACCGGGGCGACTGGACGGCGGCGCGCTGGGTTGCCGATGAGACCCCGACAAGCCGTTAATGCCCCTGGTTCGTCACCGCCGATCGATGGACTTCCGCACCCACCGTATGTGAGTGCCGGGCGCGCTCATGCTCCG
>JACPUY010000127.1 GCA_016192025.1 Pseudogulbenkiania sp.
GGGGCTTTTGGGGCACGATGAACGAACACGCCAGCGCCGCCTGGCCCCTGGCGATGGTTGCCATCTTTGACGCGACGCACCAGCCTCTCGACTCGGTACGCATCTTCCTCGACAGCCGCCACGGGCGGCACTTCGCCGACGATGTGCAGAACGGGCTGAGTCGGGGCCAGAGCCTGCGGGAGGCCATCGACGCCGCGACGCGGCAGTGGATGAGCTGGAAGATCGGACGCCAGACCAGCAAGGACTACGGCATCCCGCGCGGCCTGCCTTACCTCATCGGGTTCGTGATTCACTGCGAGATCACCGACGAGTCGCTCGCCGCCTGATCGAACGCCACGCCATCCGCCTCGCGGGTGGCCTGCTTGCCCGTCCAGTCCTGCCAACGGCGCACGATCACATCGACGTACTTGGGGTCGAGTTCGATCATCCGCGCCAGCCGCCCCGACTTCTCGGCGGCGATCAGCGTCGTACCGGAACCACCGAAGGGATCGAGCACCACGTTGCCGGGGCGGCTCGAATTGCGGATCGCGCGCTCGACCAGTTCCACCGGCTTCATCGTCGGGTGCAGGTCGTTCTTCTGCGGCTTCTTGATGTTCCAGACGTCGCCCTGGTCGCGGTCGCCGCACCAATGGCGTGTCGCCCCCTCGGGCCAGCCGTAGAGGATCGGCTCGTACTGGCGCTGGTAGTCCGCGCGGCCGAGCGTGAAGGTGTTCTTAGCCCAGATGATGAACGTCGACCACTTGCCACCGGCGGCACGGAAGGCAGCCTGCAGCACATCCAGTTCGCTGGAGGACATCGCGACGTAGATACCGCCACGGCAATGCGCCACAGTGGGCGTCAGCGCCGCCAGCAGGAAGTCGTAGAAGCCATCGCCCAAGTTGTCGTTGAGGATCGCGCGATCCTTGCCGCGCATCTTGTCCTTGGCGCTGTTGGCGTAGTTCACGTTGTACGGCGGATCGGTGAAGACCATGTCCACCGGCTCGCCGTCGAGAACCCGGTCGAAGCTTTCGGCCACGGTGGAGTCCCCGCACAGCAGGCGGTGGCCACCCAGCAGCCAGACATCACCCGGACGCGAGATCGGCGTCTCGGACATCTCCGGTACCGCATCGTCATCGGTTTCGCCCTCAGCATCCGGCTCGTCGCCTGCCATCAACTCGGCCAGCGCGTCGGCATCGAAGCCGGTCAGCGACAGGTCAAAGTCATCGTCCTGCAGGGCCGCGATCTCGATGCGCAGCATCTCATCATCCCACCCGGCGTTCTCGGCGATGCGGTTGTCCGCGATCACCAGGGCCCGCCGCTGGGTCGGCGTCAGGTGATCGAGCACGACCACCGGCACCGCCTCCAACCCGAGTTTCTGCGCGGCGGCGAGCCGACCGTGCCCGGCGACGATCACGCCGTCGCTACCCGCCAGGATCGGATTGGTGAACCCGAACTCGGCAATCGACGCAGCGATTTGCGCCACCTGTTCATCCGAGTGGGTGCGCGCATTGCGGGCGTAGGGCAGCAGCTTGCTCGTGGGCCACTGCTCGATCTTGTCGGCAAACCAGGAGGCGTTCATTGCTCGGCCTCCGTGGTGGCCAGACGCTCCTTGGCGCTCTCGTCAAAGGATTGCCCCGTGGCCAACAGCGCGACGGGTACGCCAGGGTGGTTCTGCTGGAAGCGCTTGATTGCGACGTCCACGTACTCCGGCGCAATCTCCACGCTGCGGCAGATCCGACCGGTGCGTTCGGCCGCCAGCATCGTCGTGCCGCTGCCGCCGAAGGGTTCGAACACGATGTCGCCCGCGTCCGTGTAGGCCTCGATCACGAATTCCGGCAGCGCCACCGGGAACACGGCCGGGTGGTCTATGTCCTGCCCGATCTTGCCCTTGTGACGCATCACGCGGATCACCGAGTCGGGAATCCGGGTGTCCTGCGTCGGCTGGCCTGCGTGCGTCCAGCCGCCCACCTCACCATCCTTGCTGCGCATCGCCGTGGACGAGCCATCGGCGCGCAGGTGGGACTCCTGGCCTGCGTGCTTGCAGGGCACGATCTTGTTGGGCTTGCGGCTCTGCCGGTTGAAGTGGAATACGAACTCGAAGCTCGGTGCGAAGCGGCCCGCCCAGTCGCCGGGCATCCCCGGTCCCTGATCCCAGACGTACCACGCGAAACGCCGCCAGCCTTGGGTGTGCATCCAACCGAGCCAAGCATCCCAATACGGGATGACCTCGTTGTCGCGGTGAATCAGCCCCAGATTGACCAGCACCTGGCCGTCGTCCGCCATCGGCAGATGCCCGAACACGCCGCGCATCAGGCCATCCCAATCGGCGATTCCGCCCGATGTGTAGTCGCGCTGGTTTCCATAAGGTGGCGAGGTGAAGCATAGGCGGGCTGCATCCCCTTGCATCAGGGTGACAACCACGGTCGGATCGGTGGCGTCGCCGCAGATCAGTCGGTGCTGGCCGATGGCCCAGACATCGCCGGGGCGGGACACCGGCACCACAGGGGCCTCCGGCACGTCGTCTGCGGCGTCTGGTTCATCGGCATCCTGCTCCTGGTCGGCCTCGTCGGAGGACACGTCGTCCGCGAGCAATGCCTCGATTTCGGCATCCTCGAAGCCGGTCAGCGCGAGGTCGTACCCGGCCTCGGACAGCTCGGCCAGTTCCAGCGTCAGTAGTTCCTCGTTCCAGCCTGCATCGAGCGCCAGCCGGTTGTCGGAGATGACGTAGGCACGCTTTTGCGTCGGCGACAGATGGGCCAGTTCGATGACCGGCACCTGATCCAGACCCAGCTTGCGCGCGGCAGCCAGCCTGCCGTGACCCGCGATGATGCCGTTGTCGCCGTCCACCCGCACCGGGTTCGTCCAGCCGTACTCGACGATGCTGGCGGCGATCTTGGCCACCTGCTCGTCGGTGTGCGTGCGCGGGTTGCGGGCGTAGGGAATCAGCGCCTCGACCTTGCGGTACTCGACGTTGAGCGTGTTCA
>JACPUY010000128.1 GCA_016192025.1 Pseudogulbenkiania sp.
GCGCCGGCAGCAGCAGCGGCGGAGCCGCAGGCGTCAAAACCCAAGGCGGTGTTGGCATCGGTATCGGCCAGTAAGCCCATCCCCGGTCCAGGGGCGCACTTGCATTAGTGCTTCGTCCTTGGCCCGGACATGGCCCGGTCAAGCCCCAGTGCCTGACCGGGCTTTTTAACGTCGGCGCACCCCCTTATTCATACTCATTTTCTTTCCTCCGTATTTGCCCTGGCATTTCCAGCCGGCAATAACAAAAACGGCGTGGAGGGCGATATCCATCGCCACCCACGCCGTTCCTATGCATGCCGAAATCGGGCCCGGAATCAGGCGCCCCACACCTCGCCAAAAACGCGCATCCAGTTCTCGCCCAACACCTTCTGAATCTTGCGCTCGCCCCAGCCGGCCTTTTCCATCGCCACGGTCAGGTTCGGCGTCTCACCGATGGTGCGGATGCCTTCCGGGTTCAGGATGGTGCCGAACTGGGTCAGGCGGCGGTAACGGCCCTTGTCGTGGGTGATCCAGTCGAAGAAGCCCTTGTCGTAGCCCTGGGTGAAGTCGGTGCCGAAGCCGACGCAGTCTTCGCCCACCAGGTTGATGATGTAGTCCATCGCCTCGACGTAGTCGTCCACCGTGGCCTCGATGCCGCGCTTCAGGAACGGCGGGAACATGGTGACACCGATGAAGCCACCGTGGTCGGCGATGAACTTGAGCTCCTCGTCGCTCTTGTTGCGCGGGTGCTCTTTCAGGCCGGACGGCAGGCAGTGCGAGTAGCACACCGGCTTCTTCGACTCGAGAATGGCCTCTTTCGAGGTGTGGCTGCCGACGTGCGACAGGTCGACCATGATGCCGACGCGGTTCATCTCGGCGATGACCTCGCGGCCGAAGCCCGACAGGCCGCCGTCACGCTCGTAACAGCCGGTACCGATCAGGTTCTGCGTGTTGTAGCAGAGCTGCACCACGCGCACGCCCATATCGGCGAAGGCCTCGATGTAACCGATGTTGTCCTCGAAGGCGTGGGCGTTCTGGAAGCCCAGGATGATGCCGGTCTTGCCGTCGCGCTTGGCCTGGCGGATGTCCTCGGTGGTGCGCACCAGCGACAGGATGTCGCTGTAGTCGCGAATCTTCTGCTTCATCTCGGCGATGTTGTCGACGGTATCGGTGAAGCCCTCCCACACCGACACGGTACAGTTGGCGGCGGTGAGACCGCCCTTGCGCATGTCGTCGAACACCGAGCGTTCCCACTTGGCGATGATCAGGCCGTCGATGACGATGCTGTCGTTATGCAGTGACATTTTTTCTCCTTGCGGGCACCCTACCCGCCTTTGGAAATGGTGCACGAGGCGGTTTCGGGCAACCTCGGCAGCAGCGACCGGTTTTTGCCGCAGTCCGACATGGCATGGCATGGCGCAAATCGAAGGCCAGCACGCGCGGCGCCAAGCCAAATGGAAAAAGCCCCCGAAGGGGCATCAAGAGATGGCATTCACCACCCGGGACAGATCGTTACAACCAGCCGACCACGCGCTTGCCGTTGGCACCCACCCACTCCTCGGCCATCGCTGCCGGCTTGGCACCGTTCAGATTCAGTCGAAAAGGTCAGGCCGCTACCGGGCGCTTGGCCGGGCTGCCGGCATCGACCAGGCGCAGGAACGGGCTCTTGCCGGCCGCGGGCAGTTTGGCCACGGCGAAGCGGTACGGCGTCGCGGCCTTGGTGATCAGCAACCACAGGTAATCGGCGAAGCTGCGGCGGATCACCAGGAACACGCCGTCGCCGTCGACCCGGCACACCAGCGCGCCGGCCTTGCCGAGCACGGTGCTGGCCACGTCGCCCGGGGTGACCGACTCGAAGTCGTACACGCCGAGATGGCGCAGCAGCGTGACGTGCTCGACGCCGGACAGGTAGACCGTGGTCAGGCCGCCGCTGTTGTCCACCGCCTGGGCGAACAGCCCGGCGAAGGCCTCGGTGCAGGCCGCCAGCAGCGCCGGCACGTAGTTGCGGGCGGTGACCAGCAGGCATTCGTCCGGCGATTGCCAGATCAGCACGCCGGCATCGCCGCTGCTGAAGCGGCAGGCCGTCGGCACCGCAAGGCCGGTGGCCTTGGTGATGGCCTGGGCCACGGCGGTGTCGGCCAGTTCGCCGCGCAACACGATGTAGCCCATGAGCGGCAGCTCGTTGGCGCGCACCTTCTGGCTGGCCTCGGCCGGCACCGTCTGCGCCGGCAGGTTGAAGTTGACCAGCGGCGACTGCAGGTAGGGTTGGAAGTTAGGCATGTTGACGCACCCCTTCTTGATCGACGAATACGGAGGAAACCACCTTGGCCGGGTACTTCTTGCCATGCGCCCAGACGTAGACGGTGTCGCCTTCGCGCTGGCTACCGCCCTTGAGCACGGCCATGGCGATGGAGCGGCCGAGGAAGGCGCTGTGGTAGCTCGAAGTCACGTGGCCCTGCATATTGGCCGGCGGCGCGTCGTCCGAGGTGGACAGGATCTGCGCACCTTCGGCCAGCACCACTTTCGGGTCTTCGGTGTAGAGGCCGACCAACTGCTTGCGATCCTTGCGCACGGTGTCGGAGCGCGACAGCGAACGCTTGCCGAGGAAGCTGAACGGTTTCTTCATACCGACAGCCCAGCCCATGGCGAGGTCGATCGGGGTCATCGAGCCGTCGGTGTCCTGGCCCACGATGATGAAGCCCTTCTCGGCACGCAGCACGTGCATGGTCTCGGTGCCGTACGGGGTGATGCCGAACTCTTCACCGGCCTGCATCACCTGTTCCCAGATGTAGTGGCCGTAGCAGGCGTCGACGTTGATCTCGTAGGCCAGTTCGCCCGAGAACGAGATGCGGAACACCTTGGCCGGCACGCCGGCGACGGTGCCTTCGCGCCAGTCCATGAACTTGAAGGCGTCGGCCGACAGATCGATGTCGCTGCACAGCTTCTGCAGCACGGCGCGGCTCTTCGGGCCGACCACGGCGGTGGTGCTCCAGTGGTCGGTAGTCGAGGTGAAGCGCACCTTCAGTTCCGGCCATTCGGTCTGGTGCCAGCGCTCCAGCCAGTTCAGCACGCGCGCGGCGCCACCGGTGGTGGTGGTCATGTGGAAGTGATCGTCCGCGAGGCAGGCGGTCACACCGTCGTCCATCACCATGCCGTTCTCGTCCAGCATCAGGCCGTAGCGGCACTTGCCCGGGTCGAGCTTGCTCCAGGCGTTGGAGTAGATGCGGTTGAGGAACTCGCGCGCGTCCGGGCCCTTGACGTCGATCTTACCGAGCGTCGAGGCATCCATCACGCCGACGCTGTTGCGCGTCGCCAGGCACTCGCGATCCACCGCCTGGTGCATCGTTTCCTTGCCCTTGGGGAAGTACCACGGGCGCATCCACTGGCCGACGGTCTCGAACAGCGCGCCACGCTTGACGTGGGCGGACTGCATCGCGGTATAGCGGCGCGGGTCGAAGGTGTCGCCGACATGGCTGCCCGCCAGCGCACCGAAGGTCACCGGGGTGTAGGCCGGGCGATAGGTGGTGGTGCCCACCTCGGCGATCGGCTTGCCCAGAGCCTCGGCGGCGATGGCAAAGCCGTTGACGTTGGACAGCTTGCCCTGGTCGGTACCGAAGCCCAGCGCGGTGTAGCGCTTGACGTGTTCGATCGAGCGGTAGTTCTCGCGCACCGCCAGATGGATGTCGGCGGCGGCGACGTCGTTCTGGTAGTCGACGAAGGCCTTGGCGCCGTGACCTTCCGGCAGGCCGTCCGGCACGCGGAACAGTCGGCGCGTCGGCGCCAGCTCGCGCTCGTCGCTCACCGGGCACTCGCCGTTGGTGGAGCGGCCGAAGCCCAGCAGCATGGCGCTGACGGCGGCGTGGGTCTGGGCCAGCGCAGCGGAGAGCTCCCAGCGGCCGGTGATGGAACCGGCACAGCTGATGCCCTGGCGGCCCTCGTCCGGCACCACGAAGGACTGGCTGTTCTCGTTCCAGTACGGGCGACCGTTGTTGTGGCAGAACAGGTGCACGGTCGAGGTCAGGCCGCCGGAGGACAGCACGCTGTCGGCCGACAGGCGCGGGCCGCGGGCACGCACGGTGTTGGTGAACGGGTCGAGCTGCACCAGGCGCGCACCGCTGACCGAGGTCTTGCCGTGCACTTCGGCGATGCCGTAGCCCAGCATCAGCGCGACGCCGGCGCTCTTGGCTTCATGCTGGCGCCAGTCGGCGGCACCGCGCAGGCGGGTGTCGATCAGGGTGACGCGGCTGCCGGCCTGGGCCAGATCGCGCGCGGCGTCGTAGGCGGCGTCGTTGTGCGTCATCAGCAGCACCTTGCGCCCCACCGCCACACCGTAGCGGTTGAGGTAGGTCTGCGCGGCGGCGGCGGTCATCACGCCCGGACGGTCGTTGTTGCCGTAAACCAGCGGGCGTTCGATCGAGCCGGAGGCCAGCACCACGTGATGGGCGCGGATCTTGTGCAGACGCTCACGCGGGGTGTGGCTGTCGCGTGCGGCCAGCGGCAGGTGATCCTGCACCAGTTCCAGCGCCTGCACCAGGTTCTGCTCGTGGTGGGCGAAGGCGGTGGTGCGGGTCAATACCGTGACGTTGGACAGGCTGTTCAGCTCGGCCAGGCGCTCGCTCACCCACTTCAGCGCCGGCTTGCCGTCGATCTGCGCGGAGGTGTCGGACAGCATCCAGCCGCCGGCCTCGTTCTGCTCGTCCACCAGCAAGGTCTTGAGACCGGCGCGGCCGGCCAGCGTGGCAGCCCACAGGCCGCAGGCGCCGCCGCCCACCACCAGCACGTCGACGTGGTGGTGCAGGTGGTCGTAGAACTCCGGATCCGGGTCGACCGGGGCGCGGCCGTAGCCGGCGGCCTTACGGATGATTTTTTCGTACAACGGCCAGGCTTTTATCGGACCCATGAAGGTCTTGTAGTAGAAGCCCGGCGGCATGAAGCGGCTGAACGTGCCGGCCAGCCCCTTCAGGTCGAAGTGCAGCGACGGGAAGCCGGTGGTGGTAGTGGCGTTGAGGCCGTCGTACAGCTCGACCTGGGTGGCCTTGAGGTCCGGCACGGTATAGCCGCCGGTTTCCAGCTGGATCAGCGCGTTCGGCTCTTCCGAACCGTGGCCGACGATGCCGCGCGGACGGCCGTACTTGAAACTGCGCCCGATCAGCCGGGTGCCGTTGGCGATCAGCGCGGAGGCCAGCGTGTCGCCGGCGAACCCCTTGAGCTGTTTGCCGTCGAAGCGGAACTGGCACGGTGCCTGCGCGTTGATGCGCTGGCTGTTGCGATGGACACGGTAACCGCTCATGCTTCGCTCTCCTTCAGGTAATGCTCTTTGCCTTCCGCCAGCGTCCACGAGCCGGCGATCTCGTAACTGCCGGTGTGACGCTTGACGGCGATCACCTTGCGGCAGCCCGCGGTGTGCTGCCACTGCTCCCAGAACCAGCCGCGCGTGTTCTTGCGCATGAACAGGTAGTCGCCCCATTCGGCATCGCTGGCTTCTTCCGGGTTGGCCGGACGGGCGATGTAGGCCTCGCCGGCGTAGCTGAATTCTTCTTCCTCGCGGGTCGCCCCGCAGTGCGGACAATGAATCTGAAACATGGGGGGCTCTCCTAGTGCGCCACGCCGGCGGCGCCGTGCTCGTCAATCAAATGACCGGTATTGAAGCGGTCGAGCGCGAACGCGGCGTTGAGCGGGTGCGGCGCGTCGTTGGCGATGGTGTGGGCGAACACGTGGCCCGAACCCGGCGTGGCCTTGAAGCCGCCGGTCCCCCAGCCGCAGTTGAAATAGAGACCCTTGATCGGGGATTTGCCGATGATCGGGCAGGCATCCGGCGCGACGTCGACGATGCCGCCCCACTGACGGTTCAGGCGCACGCGCGAGAAGCTCGGGAACAATTCGATGATGGCCGCCGCGGTGTGCTCGATCACGTGCGGGCTGCCGCGCTGGCCGTAGCCGAGGTAGCTGTCGATACCGGCGCCGATCACCAGCTCGCCCTTGTCGGACTGGCTGACGTAGCCGTGCACGGCGTTGGACATCACCACGGTGTCGAGACAGGGCTTCATCGATTCGGACACGAAGGCCTGCAGCGGGTGGCTCTCCAGCGGCAGCCGTACCCCGGCCATCTTGGCCAGCGTCGAGGTGCTGCCGGCGGCGACACAGCCGACGCGGTCGGCGAAGATATCGCCCTGCGTGGTGTGCACGCCCTTGATGCGGCCGTTCTCGATGATCATGCCGGTGACTTCGCACTGCTCGATCAGATCGACGCCCTGCTCGCTGGCGCCGCGGGCGAAGCCCCAGGCCACCGCATCGTGGCGGGCGACGCCGCCGCGCGGCTGGTAACTGGCACCCATCACCGGATAGCGCGTGCTGTTGCTGATGTCCATCAGCGGCACGATGTCCTGGATTTCCTTCGGCGAAAGGATCACCCCGTCGATGCCGTTCAGCACGTTGGCGTTGACGCGGCGCTCGATGTCGCGCATATCCTGCAGCGTGTGGCCGAGGTTCATCACCCCGCGCTGGCTGAACATTACGTTGAAGTTCAGATCCTGCGACAGCCCCTCCCAGAGCTTGAGCGCATGCTCGTACAGATGCGCCGATTCGTCCCACAGGTAGTTGGAACGCACGATGGTGGTGTTGCGGGCGGTGTTGCCGCCGCCGAGATAGCCTTTTTCCAGCACCGCGACGTTTTTCACGCCGTGGTTTTTGGCCAGATAATAAGCTGTTGCCAGACCATGGCCGCCGCCGCCGATGATGATCACATCGTAACGGGAACGCGGTTGCGGGCTACGCCAGGCCGGCTGCCAGCTTTCATGATGTTTGAGCCCGTGCTTGAACAGGCTCCAGAAGGAGTAACGGTTTGCCATGGGACGGGTCCGTATGAGGTGCCAAGGTGAGCTCATTCTTGGCGAGCCGGCCCCGTCCCGATTGACTGGAAAGGACGATCACTTGCCGATTTACGACAAAGTGCACCTTGACCCAGATCATTTACCCGACATTTACCCTCTCCCGACCCCTGAGAACCTTGGCACGCAGGCCAAGATTGGCCGAAGACCCCACCTTGCTCCGTCAACACCCCATGTCCAAAAAACGACAAAACCTGGCGTCTGGCGGCCAGAACGCCCTACGCGCGCGCGCTATGGTGAGGCGGAGCCTATCAGCATGCTGATCACGGCCGCGTCGACCAACGGATAGCTAAAGGAGCGGTGCACCGCCAGCCGGTGACCGAACAGACCCGACATGTCCCAGCAACAACACAGATACATCCTGGCCTTCACCTGCAAGAGCGCGCCGGGCCAGATCGCGCGCGCCTCGCAACTGCTCGACTCGCACCACTGCTATATCGACGAGCTGGCGGTGTTCGACGACGAGGACACCAAGCGCTTCTTCGTGCGCTGCACCTTCCACCCGCTCGCGGACGGCTTCGACCGCGCCGCGCTGGAAGCCGGCCTCGCCGACATGGCCGACCACTACGAGATGCAATGGACCCTGCACGACTCGCACACCCGTCCGCGCGTGCTGATCATGGTGTCCAAGCTGTACCACTGCCTGAACGACCTGCTCTACCGCTGCAAGATGGGCGACCTCGACATGGAAGTGACCGCCGTCGCCTCCAACCATGCCGACCTGGCGCCGATCGCCGCCGCGCATGGCCTGCCCTACCACCACCTGCCGGTCAGCGCCGACACCAAGCCGCAGCAGGAAGCCGCGCTCTTGGACCTGGTGCGTGAAACCCGCTCCGAACTGGTGATCCTGGCGCGCTACATGCAGGTGCTGTCGCCGGAGATGTCGAAGAAGCTCTCAGGGCGCGCCATCAACATCCACCATTCCTTCCTGCCCGGCTTCAAGGGCGCCAAGCCCTACCACCAGGCGCACGAGCGCGGCGTCAAACTGATCGGCGCCACCGCCCACTACATCACCGACGACCTGGACGAAGGCCCGATCATCGAACAGGTGGTAGAACGGGTCGATCACGCCTACCGTCCGGAACAACTGCTGGCCGCCGGCCGCGACATGGAATGCCTGGCGCTGGCGCGCGCGGTACGCTTCCACCTCGAGCGGCGCGTGTTCCTCAACGGCAACCGCACCGTGGTGTTGCGCTGACCGTCCTCATCCCGGCCGGGCCGCTATGGCAAACACCGGCGGCCCGCCTCGGGCTCCCCTCCCGCCACGTCTTTTGCTGCACCGCACTGTTCGCGCGCGTCATCCTGCCCTATCATTCCGGCACTGTTGCCTCACTCCATACCCTGCCCCTCATGACCGACACCCTGATCACTATCGCCGACACCACCGCCCTCGAAGACTACCTGGCCCTGCACCGAGCCAAACTGGTCACCACCGAGGGCAGCTACGCCCTGTCGGTCCACGGCGAGATCGCGGTCGGCCAGCAGCGGGTGCCGTACCATCTGGTGCCGGACGAGGGCTTCCTCGGCAAGACCGCCAAGTGGCGCAAGCTCGACGCCGCCGCGCGCCTCGCCCTGGTGCAGGAACGC
>JACPUY010000149.1 GCA_016192025.1 Pseudogulbenkiania sp.
TGTGGGTTATCAGCACGGTCAGGGTGCCGAGCTCCCGGTTAACTTTCTCCAGCGCCTCCAGCACCACCACGCCGGTAGCGGAGTCGAGCGCGCCGGTCGGTTCGTCACACAGCAACACCGCGGGGTTCTTGGCAATGGCACGGGCAATGGCGACTCGCTGCTGCTCGCCGCCGGAGAGCTGTGCCGGGAAGTGGTCCAGCCGCTCCCCCAGCCCGACCAAGCGCAGCGCCTCCTCCGGCCGCATCGGGGATGCGGAAATTTCCGTCACCGCCGCGACGTTCTCGCGCGCGGTAAGACTGGGGATGAGGTTGTAGAACTGGAACACGAAGCCGACGTGCTCCCGGCGAAAGCGCGTGAGGTCGGCTTCGGTGGCGCCGGTGAGTTTGTGGTCGAGGTAATACACCTCGCCGCTGGTGGGGGCGTCGAGCCCGCCCAGAATATTGAGCAGGGTGGATTTGCCACTGCCGGAGGGGCCCAACAGCACCACCAGCTCGCCAGCGTAGAGTTCGAGGTCGATGCCACGCAGGGCTGGCACTTCGACCTCGCCCATGCGATAGATCTTGGTGAGGCCGGTGGCCTGGAAAACCCATTCCCTATGATCGGTCATAACGGCGTACACATGCCGAGTGGCTGTACTCGGAGAGTAGTTGATAACTCCTTCCGATACCGGGCAAAAGTGGCGCCAGGGTGGTTAAACTAGAACGCGCCCTGCTCTGCCCGTGCGGCCAGCGTGACAGGGGCACATTATTATCCTGACGGGGAGGTATCTGCATGAAGTGCTTGGCATTGCGACACCTGGCATTTGAGGATCTGGGCATCTTCGACGCCGTATTGAAACAGCATGGGTATGAGGTCGAGTACCGGCAGGCGGGCATCGACAGGATGACCGACGACGATTGGCTGGGCAGCGAGCTGGTAGTGGTGCTGGGCGGGCCGATCGGCGTCTACGAACAGGCTGATTACCCTTGGCTGGGCGGCGAGATCGACGCCGTGGCCAAGCGCCTGGCCAAGGGCCTTCCCACGCTGGGCATCTGCTTGGGCGCACAGATCATGGCCACGGCACTGGGGGCCAGGGTCTATCCTGGCAAGGCCAAGGAAATCGGATGGGGTGTCGTGTCGCTCTCCCCCACCGGTGCCCGATCCAGCTTGTCGGCCTTGCAGGGGGCGCCGGTGCTGCACTGGCATGGCGATACCTTCGACTTGCCGGCCGGCACCGAATGGCTGGCTTCCACCGAGCTGACGCCGCATCAGGCGTTTGCCTACGGCCGGAACGCGCTGGCGCTCCAGTTCCATCCCGAGGTCGACGGCCACCTGATCGAGGCGTGGCTGATTGGGCACAGCGGCGAACTGCAACACGCCGGCCTGTCGGTTGCCGAGCTGCGTGCCGCTAGCCACCGCTTCGCCGACGAGGCGGCGCAGGCCGGCAGCGCGATGCTGAGCGCCTGGCTGCAACAATTGGAAACGGCGAGATGAGGATACGGCTGGATGCGGTACTGGTCGGCCAGGCCGCACCGCTGGCGGGCACGTCTCATCTGAGCGGCATCCACAAGACCCCCGTCGCCGCGCCGCTGTGGCTGTCGGCGGGGGGGCTTGAGGGAGACGAGCAGGCGGACCGGCGGGTGCATGGCGGCCCGGAGAAGGCCATCCACCATTACCCGCGGGAGCATTACCGCCATTGGCTCGAGCATCTGGGCTCCACGCCCTTGCTGGAGGCGCCCGGTGCTTTCGGCGAGAACCTGTCGACCACCGGCCTCACCGAGGAGTTGGTATGCGTGGGCGACGTGTTCGAGCTGGGCGAGGCGGTGGTGCAGGTGTCGCAGGGGCGCCAGCCGTGCTGGAAGTTGAATGCCCGGATGGGACACAAGGGGGCGGCCCGGCTGATGCAGGACATGGGCAAGACCGGCTGGTATTACCGCGTGCTGGAGCCGGGACTGATCGCCCCCGGCGACGCGCTCGTGCTCGCCGACCGCCCCGAACCTGACTGGCCCTTGAGCAGGGTGATGGGCTTGCTGTTCCAACGCGACCCCAGCCTAGCCGCGAAATGGGCGGCTGCGGCGGAGCTGGCGCCGCTGGCCGAGAACTGGAAGCGCACGTTCCGGCGGCGCCTCGACACCGGAACGGTGGAAGACTGGTCGAAGCGACTGGAGGGCTGACGGCGGGGCCGGCGCCGGTTTGCTGCCCCGGCGTCGGTCAACCGCCCTCCTCTACTGTGACGGGCGGCAGCCCGGTCAGGCCAGCCGTGCCTGCGGCGTGATCTGGCGCGGATCGACTTTCAGTTCGATCAGCGCCGGGCGGCCGGACTGCGTGGCGCGCGCGAACGCCGCCGGGAAGTCCTCGTTGTGCTCTACGAGTTCGGCATGGGCGCCTAATGCCCGTGCCAGGGCGACAAAATCCGGGTTTTGCAGATCGGTGGCGAAAGGGCGTGCCGGGTACTCGCGCTCCTGATGCATGCGGATGGTGCCGTACATGCCGTTGTTAACCACAATCACCACCACCGCCGCGCCGAACTGCAGCGCCGTGGCCAGTTCCTGCGGGTACATCATGAAGCAGCCGTCGCCGGCGAAGCACACCACCTGGCGCTCGGGGTGCAGCAGCTTGGCGGCGATAGCGGCCGGCAGACCGTAGCCCATGGCGCCGTTGGTGGGGGCAAGTTCGGTGGCGGGCCGGCGGTAGCGGTAGAAGCGGTGCACCCACACGGCGTAGTTGCCGGCGCCGTTGCTGAGGATGGCGTCCTCCGTCAGCACTTCGCGCAGGTGCGTCATCACCTTGCCCATGTCGACGCCGGCATGCTCCGCGGAGGTTGCAGGCGGGGTGCTAAAGGCGAGGTACTCCGCGTGGGCATCTTGCGTCCACTGCCGCCATGCCGAGCTGTCCACCGGCTCTAGCGCGGCGAGCGAGGCGGCAAAGGCCTGCACACCGGCGTTGATCGGCAAGCGCGCGTGGTAGACGCGGCCCAGTTCTTCGGGGTCGGCGTGGACGTGGATCAGCGTCTGCGTTGGCTGCGGGTTCTCGATAAGGGTGTAGCCGTTGCTGGTGATCTCGCCCAGACGGGTGCCGATGGCGAGGATCAGGTCGGCGCCTCGCACCCGCTCGGCCAGCTGCGGCGACAGCCCGAAGCCGAGGTGACCGGCATAGTGCGCGTTGGCGTTGTCGAACAGATCCTGGCGGCGGAAGGCGGTGGCCACCGGCAGGTTGTTGGCGGCCGCGAAGCGGCGCAACGCCTGGCAGGCGTCGCTATCCCAGCCGCTGCCGCCGACGATCAGTAGCGGATGCCGGGCCGCCGCCAGCAGACGGCGCAGCTCGCTCATGTCGCTCGGTCCAGGGGCAGCCTGCACCGGCTGCGCCGCCACGGCCGGCCCGGCCACGCCCTGACCGAACAGGATGTCGTCCGGCAGTGCCACCACCACCGGGCCGGGACGGCCGGACAGGGCCACGCTGAAGGCGCGCGCCACCACTTCGGGGATGCGCTCGAGGCTGTCGATCTGCGTCGCCCACTTGGCCAGCCCGCCGAACATCTTGACGTAATCGACTTCCTGGAACGCCTCGCGGCCGAGGAAGGCGCGCTCGACCTGGCCGATGAACAGGATCATCGGCGTCGAATCCTGCATCGCGGTATGCACGCCGTTGCTGGCGTGGGTAGCACCCGGCCCGCGCGTGACGAAGCAGATGCCGGGGCGGCCGGTGAGCTTGCCGTAAGCGTCGGCCATGTACGAGGCCGCGCCCTCGTGGCGGGTGACGACGGTGCGCACCCCCGGCTCGTCGCGCAGGGCGTCGAGCACCGGCAGGTAGCTCTCGCCGGGCACGCAATACACCGCCTCGACGCCGTTCTTGACCAGCGACTCGACCAGAATCCGTCCGCCGTTGCGCGGCACCTTGATGTCCTGCATGACAACCCTTTCCCATGATGTGTGAAACGCAAGCCGGCCCGGCTGTCGCGCCGTGGCCGGTTCTCGTTCGCCGGGGGTGGAATGGTGTGAGCGAGCGAAGTTAGGGCAAGTCTCTGCCTTCCCGAGCGGCGGCTCAAGCGATGCATTTTGCTGACCTCATTCCGGAAACTCATCAACTCGGGCGCGTTGCTGACCGTCGCCGGGTTTCGGCTCACCCGCCCCACACGGCGCCGCCAGAGCTTCTAAGATGAAAGCACCGACAGGCAGGAGCACACCATGGACACAGGCAAGATTGCGGTCATCGTCGGCGTCGGCCCCGGTTTGGGCTGCGCACTGGCGCAACGTTTCGCGCACGCGGAGATGCACGTGGCGCTGGTGGCGCGCGACGTGAAGAAGCTGGAGGGGCTGGCGGCCGACTGCACCGGCGTGCATCACGCCGGCCGGGCTTACGCCTGCGATGCCACTGACGAGGCGATGGTTGAGGCGCTGTTCCAGAACATCCGCCGCGACCTGGGCGAGCCGGACGTGGTGGTGTACAATGCCGGCCGTTTTGCCCCGGCCAGCCTGCTGGACACCAGCCGCGAGGAATTCGAACGCTGCTGGAGGGTGGGTTGTCTCGGCGGTTTCCTGGTCGGCCGCGCCGCCGCACGCGGCATGGTGGAACGCGGCGGGCCGGGCGGGACCATCCTGTTCACCGGCGCCACCGCCAGCCTGCGCGGCAGCGCCGGCTACCACAACCTGGCGGTAGGCAAGTTCGGCCTGCGGGCGCTGGCGCAGAGCATGGCGCGCGAGCTGCAGCCCAAGGGCATCCATGTCGCCCATGTAGTGCTAGACGGCCATATTCGGCCGCAGTCGCCAGGGCAACTGGGCGGCGCGCCCCAGTCCGATGACATGCTCGACCCGGCCGCCATCGCCGAGGCCTATTACCAGCTATTCCGCCAGCCGCGCAGCGCCTGGACGCACGAGCTGGACCTGAGGCCATGGACGGAGCCGTTTTAGTGGCTAAAATTAAAAAGGCGCATCCCCCGCCTCAGTAGCGTAACCGTGCCGTCATGCGTGCGAACCGGCACGGCCACGCTGTGGCGGGGGATGCGCTTAGAACCTAGAAATAGTCGTAACCCTTCACCGGCACGCTATCCTTACTGGCTTCTTTCATATCCTCGAAGTCGGCCTTGTGGTCCCAGAACAGATACCAGCCGCGCCGCTGGTCTTCGACCACTTCCGGGTGCTCGGCCAGAAAGCCGTCCATGAACTCGGTGAACGGCGATACGTAGCCGGCATGACCCACGCGGTATTTTACCTCTGTGGCTTTCATCGTTTCGCCCTCCCTTTTTGGCCCCCATCGACCATGGGAAACCTCCATCTAATTAGAAAGGCGGGAGGCCGGGCTTGTTCCCGACAAAGCGACGAAAAATTGCGCCAAGCCTATCGCAAGCCAATGATTTGGCAAGAAAAACCACTGCAGCATTGCCGCTTGGCATCGCACTTTTCTGCCCCTGGCCAGTCTAATCAATGGCGCAATGTGCGCCCTGTTCGATTGAGTGCTGAAAGGAGTTTGCTATGGATCTTCACATGCATTCGCATCAGCTGACACATCGGCTGCCCGACTGGCGAGCCGCGGCGGTGGCCGGGGTTGTCGCGGGGGTGGTATTCCTGCTGCTGGACATGCTGGCCATGGTCATGGCGGGAGGGAGCGCGTGGGAGCCCACGCACATGATCGCCGCCATCGTCATGGGCAATTCGGCATTGGGGTCGCCAGCCATGTTTGACATCGGCATCGTAGTGGTGGCTCTGATCGTGCACTTTGCGCTGGCTATCGGCATGGGGTTGATCCTGGGTCTGATCATCGCACCGTTTCACTTCGACTCGAGTTGGGGCATGGCCTCGGTCGTCGGAGCCGTGTTCGGGGTAGCGGTGTACGTGGTCAACTTTTACGGCATGACCCAGTTCTTCCCGTGGTTCGCCGAGGCCCGCAGCTGGACGACGCTGTTTGCCCATGTGGTGTTCGGTATCGTGGCAGCAGATGCCTACCTGAAGCTGGAACGCAAGGAACCCGACAAGGACATGTCGGAGATGGCCCGCTAAGGGCATAAGCACCGCGCCCGGGTTCTACCCGGGCTTTTCATGCGCCGGCTGGTCAGCCAATGTTGGCCAAAGCGGCCAGGTCAGAGCGGCAGCAACGCAGCGAGGCGGTCGAGGCGCAGGTGTTGCTCCAGTGAATCGGCCAGCCGGTCGATGTGTTTCTCGCGCTCGGCGCGGTAATCGAGCGGCGCCGGTTCTTCTAGCCCGGCCCAGCCAAGCAGCGCGCGGCAGGCGTCAGCATGGTCGAACAGGCCGTGCAGATAGGTGCCGAAGATCTGGCCGTCGTCCGACAACGCGCCTTCATTGCCCTCAGCCAGGCTCACCGCCGGCCGCGCCAGCGCCGGGCCGCTCGACACCCCCATATGGATTTCATAGCCGCTGACCGCGGCATCGTCCACGCTCAGCCGGCCTTCCACCCGCTCCAGCCGCTTGTGTTCGGTCAGCGTAGTTTCCATGTCGAACAGGCCGAGCCCCGGCGTGCTGCCGGCCTCGCTTTCCAGCCCGTGCGGGTCGTGCAGCTCGCGGCCCAGCATCTGAAAGCCGCCGCAGATGCCGATCAATTTGCCGCCCAGCCGCAGGTGGCGCAGGATCGCCGGCTCCCAGCCGTTGGCGCGCAGCCAAGCCAGGTCGTTGCGGGTGTTCTTGCTGCCGGGCAGCACGATCAGGTCGGCCGGTGGAATCGCCTGCCCCGCCCCGACCAAGGTCAGCTCGACCTGCGGGTGCAGCCGCAGCGGGTCGAAATCGGTATGGTTGCTCAGACGCGGAAACACCGGCGCCACCACGCGCAGGCGCTCGGCGGCGCGCTCGCTGCCCGGCGCGTTCTGACGCGACAGGCTGTCCTCGGCCTCGATGTGCAGTCCCGTGAGATACGGCAGCACGCCGAGCACCGGCTTGCCGGTGTACTGTTCAAGCCAGTCGAGCCCCGGCTGCAGCAGCGCGACATCGCCACGGAAGCAGTTGATGACAAAGCCGACCACGCGGCGCCGTTCCGATTCGGACAGCAGCGCCAGCGTGCCGACCAGGTGCGCGAACACGCCGCCGCGGTCGATGTCGGCGACCAGGATCACCGGGCAGTCGACCGCCTCGGCAAAGCCCATGTTGGCGATGTCACCCTCGCGCAGATTGATTTCCGCCGGACTGCCCGCCCCCTCCACCACGATGCAGTCGTATTGCCCGGCCAGGCGCCGGTGCGATTGCAGCACCGCCTTCATCGCCTCGGGCTTGTAGCGGTGGTAGACGCTGGCTTCCATATTGCCGATGGCGCGGCCCTGCACGATGACCTGCGCACCGACGTTGCTGTTGGGCTTGAGCAGAA
>JACPUY010000150.1 GCA_016192025.1 Pseudogulbenkiania sp.
CGCCATGAAGGCCTTGGTGTCGATACCGGGCTGGGTCGCCAGCCACTTGCTCATCTCGGCCTCGTTGGCCAGGTTGATCTTCTTCTCCACCATGGCACTCAGCGCCGGTGCATGGAGCTTGTCCAGCGTACGGGTAGCATTGAAAGTAGCAAACAGCCGTGCCAAGCCTTCCATCTGCTTATCCCAGACGATCTGCTCACGGCGGAAGCTGACGTTGGCCGGCAGCTTCTTGCTCCACCCCGTCAGCGCTGGATCAAGATGAAAGCAATGGATGCAGTGGTAAGAAAAAAACTCGATCACTTCTACCTTGCCAGGAGTCGCTACCGGCTGCGGATTGGCCAGCACCGTATAATCCTTGCCCAGTTCGATCGCTGCATTGGCCAGGGAACTAATCAGCATCAGCCCCACAAGCAACCACTTTTTCATGTTATCCCCTTGTTAAGATCAATTGCCGGCCTTGACGACAGCACCATTCAGACCATCCTGCTTGAGTTGGGCGCGAACCCGGTCGAGATCTTCCTGCCGTGTGAACGGCCCGACGCGGACGCGGTGCACCAATCCTTTTTCCGGAATGGTGACCGACTGTATCGAGGCCTCGACCCCGAGCATGGCCAGGCGGGCCTTCAGGTTGTCCGCCTCGTCTTCATTCTGGAACGCCCCCAATTGCAGGTAGGACTTTTGAACCACGGCCGGTGCGGAAGGTTCCCCGTTCTTGGCCTGCTTGCCATTCTCGCCGGGTACGGCGTCCAGCTGCCCCGGGAGAATCTTGTAAAAATCGAAGCGCTGCTCGTCCTTGCTGTTGACCGCAGGCGCTGGTTTGCTGGCGGGAGCCGGTGATTCCGGTAGCGTCGCGGGCGCGGATGGCGCCGCAGGCAACTCGGCGATCTTGCTCCCTGGCGACAACAGGGTGGGCTCCGGTGGCTGGGCGGCGGGTTTTTGACCCGACTTAGCCGGCGTCGCAAATGGCGAGGCTGACTGGTTGAGATACATGGCCAAGGCGATGGCCACGGCCACCCCGACAATCAGACCGATGACGATGCCGGCCATCAAGCCGCCACCGCCACTGCGCGAGACACCGGACGGTTTGCGGCGCGGCGATGAAGAACGAGAAGAATGTTTCAAATCAAGGTTACCCATGGGCTCGATGATGCATCATGCAATTGCCACATTATCCAATAATTAAGGCCGGGCCGCGGAAAAGCTCAGGTATTTTGCAAGCCGGCACGCCGCAGTTGCACTGCCTGCAACACCTCCTTGCGTGAAATCCGCTCTACCCCCTTTAAGTCCGCAATGGTCCTGGCTACGCGCAGGATGCGATGATAGCTGCGTGCGGAGAGATGAAGCCGCTCCACCACCTGGCGCAGCGCCTCCAGGGCCGCAGATTCGGCCAAGCCGTACTGATCGAGTTCAGTACCGGACAGGTCGGCATTCGCCTTCCCCTGGCGCGCCAGCTGCACGCGGCGAGCCGACATCACCCGCTCGCGCACAATGGCACTCCTCTCCCCCTGCCCCTGACTCAGCAGTTCTTCCGACGACAGGGTCGGCACTTCGATGTGCATGTCGATCCTGTCGAGCAAGGGGCCGGAGATTTTACCGCGATAGCGGGCAATCTGCTCGGGCGTGCATTGACAGCGGCCGGAGCGATGCCCGAGATAGCCGCAGGGGCAGGGATTCATCGCCGCCACCAACTGAAAACGGGCGGGAAAAGAGGCTTGCCGTGCTGCGCGGGAGATATGGACCACCCCGCTCTCCAGCGGTTCCCGCAGCACCTCCAGCACCCGGCGGTCGAACTCCGTCAACTCGTCGAGAAACAGCACCCCCTGATGGGCCAGACTGATCTCCCCCGGACGAGGATCGGAGCCGCCCCCCACCATAGCCGCGGCGGAGGCAGTATGATGTGGAGCACGAAATGGGCGGACATGCCAGGCATGTGGAGAGAAGCCCTGCGACCCGAGCGATTGGACGGCCGCTGTTTCCAGCGCCTCGTCGTCCAGCATTGGCGGCAGTATCCCGGGCAAGCGGCAAGCCAGCATGGATTTCCCGGTTCCCGGCGGGCCGACCAACAGCAGACTGTGTCCTCCCGCCGCGGCGATCTCCAGCGCCTCGCGCGCAGCCCCCTGCCCCTTGACATCACCGAGGTCGGGATAACCGGGCACCACATCGGTGCGCACCGCCAGCGCCACGGGCAACACCTGCAAACCGTTCAGATGAGCGCACACCTCAAGCAGCGTCGTGGCCGAATACACCATGGCACCCGACACCAACGCGGCCTCGGTCGCGCTGGGCGCCGGCAAAATGAACGCCCGTCCGACGCGCCGGGCATGGCACGTCATCGCCAAGGAGCCACGAATGGCACGTAGCTGCCCGCTCAGCGCCAGTTCGCCGGCAAACTCATAGCCAGCCAGTGATTCCCCACGGACCTGGCCGGACGCGACGAGGATGCCGATGGCAATCGGGAGATCAAAGCGACCGGAATCCTTGGGAAGATCAGCCGGAGCCAGGTTCACGGTGATCCTCCTGGCAGGAAAACTGAATCCCGAGGTCAAGATGGCCGCACGAACCCTGTCGCGGCTCTCCTTCACCTCCGTATCCGGCAAGCCGACGATGGTAAACGCCGGCAGCCCGTTGGCCATATGCACTTCCACGGAGACTTCCGAGGCCTCCATACCAGACAAGGCCCGGCTATGTACGATGGCCAACGTCATCGGCAGTCGATCAGGAATGGCCGAGGGTGGCTTGGGTGTCAACCTGTTCTGCCGCCTTGTCCGGGAACACGGCGGCCTCCAGGCTAGCCAGGCGTGCCTCCATCAGTTCCAGCTTTTCACGGGTGCGCAGCAGCACTTCCTGTTGTACGTCAAACTCTTCGCGGGTCACCAGATCCATGCGGGAGAACGTTGCTGCCATCATGGCCTTGACGTTTTTCTCAACGTCCTTGACCGGGCTGGCAGCAATAGTCTCGCTGATCTTGGCACTGATTTCTTCGAACAATTTCTGGCTCAGCATGTGAGGCCTCCTTGACTGCGTCATGTAGCACAGGCTTGAGTGTAGCAAAAAGGATTTATTGCTGCAGTGCTGGGCGGCCGCACAGGGTTGGTGCAGAGCCAGGGCATGGCTTGCGCCAAGACGGTGCCAAATATGATCGCCAATCATTTCATAGCCGCCCACACTGCAGTTAAAGCACGAAACAGACCCATCCGATAGGGCTGGCATGAAACCTGCTTGAATCAGGTACAGCAGCAAAAATACGATTCGGATACGTCAGAAAGGAATGCACATGAAACTGGTCACAGCAATTATCAAGCCGTTCAAGCTTGACGAAGTGCGTGAAGGCCTCTCGTCCATCGGTGTTCAAGGCATTACCGTTACCGAGGTAAAAGGCTTTGGCCGTCAGAAAGGTCATACCGAGCTGTATCGCGGTGCGGAGTACGTTGTCGACTTCCTGCCCAAGGTAAAACTGGAAATCGCCATTGACGATGCCCTGCTGGATCAAGTGGTCGAGGCGATCGAGAAGTCCGCCCGCACCGGCAAGATCGGCGACGGCAAGATTTTCGTGTTCGACCTGCAGCAGGTCGTGCGCATCCGTACCGGCGAAACCGGTGCCGATGCCGTTTAATCCATAACGGAACAGAAGGGGTATGCCAATGAAAAGGAATCTGGCCACACTGGGCACACTTGCCCTGCTCTCCTCCCTGCCGGCACTTGCCGCAGATGGACCGACCCTGGTTGCAGCCTCGACCATCAGCGGTGGCGATACCGCCTGGATGATGACCTCGACGGCGCTGGTGCTATTCATGACCATCCCCGGCCTCGCTCTGTTCTACGGTGGCATGGTTCGCAAGAAAAACGTGCTGGCAACGCTGATGCAGAGCTTTGCCATCTGCGCCTTGATGACCGTGCTGTGGACTGTCATCGGCTACAGCCTGGCGTTCACCCCGGGTAACTCGCTGATCGGTGGTTTCGACCGCGTGCTGATGGAAGGGCTGACCTTCCTGAAGGATGAGGGCAAGCTGACCATCAATCCGCTGGCACCGACCATCCCGGAGCCGGTGTTCATGATGTTCCAGATGACCTTCTTCATCATCACCCCGGCGCTGATCACCGGTGCCTTTGCCGAGCGCATGAAGTTCTCCGCGATGATGGTCTTCATGGCCCTGTGGGCGCTGCTGGTATACGTGCCGGTTGCACACTGGGTATGGGCTCCGGGTGGCTGGATGTTTGACAAGGGCGTGCTGGACTTCGCTGGCGGCACCGTGGTGCACATTAATGCCGGTGTGGCCGGCCTGGTTGCCGCCCTGGTGCTGGGCAAGCGCGTCGGCTTCGGCAAGGAAGCGATGGCCCCGCACAACCTGGTACTGACCCTGATTGGTGCCTCCATGCTGTGGGTAGGCTGGTTCGGCTTCAACGCCGGTTCCGCGGTAGCCGCAGACGGCCGTGCCGGTATGGCCATGATGGTGACCCAGATTGCCACCGGCATGGCCGCGCTGGCCTGGATGAGCGCCGAGTGGATCGCCAAGGGCAAGCCGTCGGTACTGGGCATCGCCTCCGGCGCCGTGGCCGGCCTGGTGGCCATCACGCCGGCTGCCGGCTTCGTGGATGCCAAGGGCGCTCTGGCCATCGGCCTGATCGCCGGCGTGGTGTGCTACTGGGGAGCCACTGGCCTGAAGCATGCACTGAAGTATGACGACTCGCTCGACGCGTTCGGCGTGCACGGTGTCGGCGGTATCGTCGGCGCCCTGCTCACCGGGGTGTTCGCAGTAAAGGAGATCGGCGGCGTCGAAGGCAGCCTCGCCACCCAGGCCATCGGTGTCGTGGCCACCGCGGTGTACTGCGGTATCGCCAGCTTTGTCCTGCTGAAGCTCATCGACATGGTCATCGGGCTGCGCGTCACCGATGAAGAAGAACGCGAAGGGCTGGATGTGGTACTCCACGGCGAACGCGTGGAGTAAGACAAAAGATCAGCAAGTTGTCTTGTTGTGGTAAGGGACTTGGGGGCGCTGCGGCGCCCCATTTTTTTGCGCCACCCGATGCCACA
>JACPUY010000146.1 GCA_016192025.1 Pseudogulbenkiania sp.
CTTTCCTGAATCTGTCGGTGGAGGAATCCATCCACTCACCGCAACTGCCCGAGCAAGTCGATGTCGTCACGGCGCTGCATGCCTGCAACACCGCCACCGACGACGCGATCAAGTTCGCGCTGCACAAGCAGGCGCAGTTCATCGTGCTGGCGCCCTGCTGCCAAGCCGAAGTGGCTGCCGCATTGAACAAGCACAAGAACCAGTCGTTCGGCAAAACCCCGCTCTCGGAAATCTGGCGCCACCCGATCCACACCCGCGAATTCGGCAGCCACCTCACCAACGTGCTGCGCTGCCTGCTGCTGGAGTCACACGGCTACGGGGTAACGGTGACGGAACTGGTCGGATGGGAACACTCGATGAAGAACGAGCTGATCATCGCCCGCCATACCGGGGCACCGCGCAAGAATGCCGAGCAGCGGCTGGAAAGCATCCTGCACGAGCTGAACCTGGACGAGCTGCGCGAACGTTTCGTCTACTGAGCCAGTCTCCCTGCTTCGGCCTGCCTTGCCGGCCCCAGCCAAGGTCGGCCGAAGCCGTCCCGCCAAACATGCTCCTTGCATGAATCCCGGCCTACAATGACAGGCAATCCCCACCACGAAAGGCCTGTCATGATCACGCTGTACACCTTCGGTCCGGCACTGGGCCTGCCCGACCTCAGCCCGTTCGTGATGAAAGCCGAGCTGCTGCTGAAGATGGCCGGCCTGCCCTACCAGTGCAACAGCCACGGCTTCCGCCAGGCGCCCAAGGGCAAGTTGCCCTACCTCGACGACGACGGCGAGCGCATCGCCGACTCCACCCTGATCCGCTTCCACCTGGAGCGCAAGTACGCCATCGACTTCGATGCCGGCTACGGCGAAAGTGAGCGCGCACTGGCATGGGCGGTGGAAAAGATGCTGGAAGAACACCTCTACTTCGCCGTGGTGCACGCACGCTGGGCGGTCGCCGCCAACTTCGAACGCGGGCCGGCCCGCTTCTTCGCCGCCGTACCAGCGCCGTTGCGGCCGCTGATCAAGGCCATGGTCCGGCGCAAGGTCATCAACACCCTGCAGGCGCAGGGCCTGGGCCGCCACAGCCCGGCCGAGATCGACACGCTGGGTTGCCGCGACATCGACGCGCTGGCCGCACTGCTCGGCGACAAACCCTACCTGCTCGGTGATACGCCGTGCGGAGCCGATGCCAGCGTGTACGCCTTCGTCGCCGGGCTGCTGTGCCCGGTGTTCGAGACCGCGCTACGCACACAAGTCGAACGACACGCCAACCTCTGCGCCTACGCTAAACGGATGCAAGCGCGCTACTACCCCGAGGCGGCGGGCTAGGCCCCCGCGCGGCAAAAAAATGGCCATCCGCAGGGACGGCCGAATGAGGATGGAAGCAACAGTGCAGCGTAAAAATCAGTACTGGCCGGGAGAGTCCCGGTAGTCATAACGCGGTTGCGGCTCGGCATAGCCGCGGTAGTGGTCACGGCTCTGATCATCGTGTCGCTGGCGGTAAATTTCCTCCGACAGCGCCTGCTCGCTACGCTCCAGATGACGTTGCTCATAGCGGGACAGGTAGCCATCGGCCAGGTAGGCCCGGCGTTGATCCTTGAGATCTTCCAGCTGACGTTGCAGCCGGCGCGCCTCCCAGCGGGTCAGCGAACCGTCTCTCACGCCCCGCTCGATCCGCACCTGGAAAGAACGGTAAGACGGATAAGACTGGTAATAAGCACGATCGGGCTGATCTATACGGTCGCCCATGCCGTCCTTGGCAAAGGACGCCAGCGGCAGCAGACACAGGGCAACAAGCAAGGCACGTTTCATGATGGGTTTCCTTTGCAGTGAGGACGTGCTTGCAGCTTAAGGCGCAAGTTTGTCTGATCTGTGTCGCCCGCGGCCCAGCTTGTTAAAAGGTATTAACGACAACCGATAGCAACTCGCCGTCGGTGCCCTGTCCCGCCGGCCCTACAGACACGAACAACCCGCCATGATTACGTCAGCATGCTACATTGATAGTATAGAAGACAGGGCAATAACCATAAGGCGGCTTAAGAAGCCCCACT
Organism: Pseudogulbenkiania sp.; assembly: GCA_016192025.1. GTDB lineage: Bacteria > Pseudomonadota > Gammaproteobacteria > Burkholderiales > Chromobacteriaceae > Pseudogulbenkiania. Next base: position 2,039 of record JACPUY010000146.1, read on the forward strand.
CCTGCGCCCCCCGCTTCCCATTACGGCAGAGACGCCCGGCAAACGCATCACCCCCTACCGGAGCGCTCAGGCGCTCCCACGACAACAGTGTGATTTGGCGTTTCACAAGGAGAATGAGGAATGAACCGGTTTCTGCATGCCATTGTCACCAGTTCCCTGCTAATACTGGCCGCGTCCCTGCCCGCTAGCGCCGCCACCACCGCAAAATACCGCATTGTCATCATGCCCAAGCTGGTCGGCATCGGCTATTACGATGCGGTGAAACAGGGTGTGGATGCCGCCGCCAGGGAACTGCCCCAGATGCAGGTCACCTGGACCGGTCCCGCCCAGGACCAGGTTGAAAAACAGATCGAGATCATCGAAAAGCTCATCCCCAGCAAACCGAACGTGATCGCCGTCGCCGCCAACGATCCGGTGGCCATCGTCCCGGTGTTGAAGAAGGCCCGGAACGCCGGCATCCACGTCATGAGCTGGGATGGCGACAGTCAATTCCGCGAGTTCTTCGTCAACCTGGTCAATTTCGACGACTTCGGCGCGCAGATGGTCGAAGCCACCAAAGCCGAGACCGGCCCCAAGGGCGACATCGCCATCATCACCACGTCGTTCACCGCACCCAACCAGTCGAGCTGGATCGCCGCCATCAAGAAGCACATCTACGCCAAGTACCCCGGCCTGAAGATCGTCGACATCCGCCCGGCCGGCGAAAGTACCGAAGAGTCGTACCGCATCGCTCAGGACTACCTGAAAACCCTCCCAAACCTCAAGGGCATCATCGCGCTGGGGGCGCCGAACCTGCCCGGCGCGGCGCGGGCCGTCAAGGAAGCCGGCCGGATGGGCAAGATCGCGGTGGTCGGCAACTCCACTCCCAACCTGATGCGCGACTACCTCAAGGACGGCACGGTCAAGAAGGTCCTGCTGTGGAATGCGCCGGATCATGGCTACCTGACCGTCTACAGCGCCTACCGCCTGCTCAGCGAAGGACTGAAGCCGGAAGCGCCGTTCAAGGCCGGGCGCCTGGGTAACGTCACCCCGCAAAAAGACGCCCTGAACATGCAGGTGGCGCTGCCGGTGATGATCTTCACCAAGGACAACGTGGACAACTACCATTTCTAGCGGCGGCAGCAAAGGGATCAGTACTGATGAAGATCATGACCAAATTCAATCTCCTGTCGCTGGGGGTTGTACTGATCATGACCATCGCCGTGCTCGGCGTCGGCACACTGATCATCACCGACATCCTGTACCGCTTCGAAGAACAGATCCTGCGGCTGGAACTGGCCAACGCGCGCCAGGCGATTCTGCAGCGCCTGCACCGCTCGGGGATCAGGTCGGCCACCGAACTGGCGGCCGACCTGCAACAGCAACTGCGAGACAAGGACGGCCTGCACAGCGTACAGCTGTACATCGTCGAAGCGACGGACAACCGGGTGCTCTACCACCCGGTTTTGCATGAAGGCGACAGGTTTCCCTCCGGCATCATCGACCAGATGTTCCAGCAGAAAGACGGCGCACTCGAAGACAGTGCCCACGCCGCCTACGCCGTCTTCACCACCGTCTACCCGATCAACTGGCTGATCGGGCTCTCCATCAGCCAGCGGGAAATGCTCGCACAGCGGGCCGACTTCCTGCGAACCGTGGGCGGCATCACCTTCGTCCTGCTGTGCCTCAACGCGCTGGTGGCCAGCCTGTTCGCGCGGCGCCTGCTGCGGCGCATCGGCACGGCGCTGGACTGTGTCCACCGGATCGAGCAAGGGGAATTGTCCGCCCGCATTGCCCCCATCCCGGTGCGCGACGAACTGGGCCATCTGCAGGCAGGCATCAATGCCATGAGCGCCAAGATCCAGCAACGCACCCAGCAGCAGCAGCAGGCGGAAGCGGCGTTGCGGGAGCGGGAAGCACGCATCCGGCGGCTGGTCGAATCCAACCTCATGGGCGTCTTCTTCTGGCGGCTGGACGGCAGCATCAGCGAAGCGAACGATACCTTCCTCGCCATGCTCGGCTACCGTCGGCAGGACTTGCTGGACGGAACCGTCGGCTGGGCGCAGCTGACGCCACCGGAGTACGCCGCAGCCGATCGCCAGGCAATCGAAGAGCTGCAGGCAAGCGGCGCCTGCCGGCCCTATGAAAAGCAGTTCATCCACCACGATGGCGGACGCATTCCGGTGCTGGCCGGCGGGGCCTTCTTCGCCGAATCCCGCGAAGAGGGGGTGGCCTACGTGCTCGACATCAGCGAACGCAAACAGGCCGAAGCCGAGCGCCAAGCGCGCCAAGCCGCCGAAGCCGCCAATCAGGCCAAGAGCACCTTTCTCGCCACCATGAGCCATGAGCTGCGCACGCCGCTCAACGCCATCCTGGGCTACGCCCAGATTCTCAAGCGCGACCCGAGCCTGAACGAGCGTCAGGTCGGCGGCTTGACCACCATCCAGCAAAGCGGCGAGCACCTGCTGACGCTGATCTCCGACCTCCTCGACCTGGCCAAGATCGAGGCCGGCAAGTTCGAACTCTACCTGTCCGAGGTCGACCTGGCGGCGTTCCTGGAAGTCATCGCCGATATCATCCGGGTCAGGGCCGAACAGAAAAACCTGTCCTTCCAGTGCGAAACACCACCGGACCTGCCGTGCACCGTCTTGTTCGACGAGAAGCGCCTGCGTCAGGTGCTGCTGAACCTGCTGGGCAACGCCGTGAAATTCACCGACCGGGGACAGGTCTGTCTGCAAGTCAGCCATGCGGCCGACAGCGAAGGCAGGATCAGGCTGCACTTCGCGGTACAGGATACTGGCGTCGGCATGGATCAGGATCAGCTGGAAACCATCTTCCGGCCGTTCGAACAGGTCGGCGAGGCCCAGCGCCGCCTTGGCGGCACCGGTCTGGGCCTGTCGATCAGCCGTCAGCTAGTGAAGCTGATGAACAGCGATATCCATGTCAGCAGCCAGGCGGGCGTGGGCAGCCGCTTCTGTTTCGAACTGTCGGTGCCGCTGGTGCCGCGCGACATGGAACCCACGCCCGCGGCCCAAGGCGTCATCGGTTACCGGGGCCCGGCCAGAACGGTGCTGGTGGTTGACGACGTGCAGGCCAACCGCCGGGTGCTGGCCGAGATGCTGGAACTGGTCGGCTTCACGACCGCGGTCGCGCAGAACGGACGGGAAGGCATCCTGCAGGCGCAGGCGCTGCAACCGGACCTGATCCTGATGGACATCGTCATGCCGGTGATGGGCGGCATCGAGGCCACGCGCCGGCTTCGCCAGCGCCGCGAGCTGCAGCATATCCCCATCATCGTCGTCTCGGCCAGCGCCACCGACGA
>JACPUY010000147.1 GCA_016192025.1 Pseudogulbenkiania sp.
AAACGGCGAGGCCCAGCTGTGGTAGACGTCGCTCGGGCCGCCCCCGATGATGAACACCTCGGCGATGCGCGGCATCTCTGCCGCCTTGGCGAAGAGGTCTCCCAGGCCGTCGTACATGCCCCAGGTGACGAAGACCCCGACCGCCAAGAAGGCCACCAGCTTGACCAACGACTCGAAAGCGATCGCCGCCACCATGCCCTCATGGCGCTCGGCGGCGTCCAGATGGCGGGTGCCGAAAGCGACGGTGAAGGCGGCCAGGATCAGGGCCACATAAAACGCCGTGTCACCCAAGACCGTTTCCGACGCCTCCTGCGCCAGCGGCAGGATGTCAGGGTAGCCGCGCAAAACGTTGAAACTGGTAGAGATGGCTTTGAGCTGCAGGGAGACGTAGGGGGTGACGGCGACCACCGCGATCACCGTCACCAGCCCGGCCAGCGCCGCGCTCTTGCCGTAGCGCGAGGAGATGAAGTCGGCCAGCGACGTGATGCGGTTGTCCTTGGCGATACGGATGATCTTGCGCAACACCACCCACCACAGTGCGGCCATCACCGTCGGGCCAAGGTAGATGGGCAGGAAGCCGATGCCGCTGCCGGCGGCGCGTCCTACGCTGCCGTAGAAGGTCCAGGCGGTGGCATAGACCGCCAGCGAGAGCGAATAGACATAGGGGTTGGCGATCAGGCTGTGCCCACCCAAGGCGGCCTTGTCGCCGCGATAGGCGATGGCAAAGAGCAGTCCGAGGTAGGCGGCGCCGACGGCCGCGATGATCCAGGCAGGCAAGATTCAGTCCTCGGGCTTGGCCGGCCGCCACGAACAGCCGCCCCGCATGGCCGCTACTTCTTCTCGATGACCAGCGCCAGCAGCACGATCAGCAGCAGCCAGGCGACAAACACATAGGCATACAAAATCGGCACCCCCCACACCAGGCCGGAGCGGTTGAACAGGGCCAGCAGCGGATAGTTGAACAGCGCTGCGCCGAGCAGGAAGAGTGCCGCCAGACGCTGGGCCTTGATGTTCGGTTTGTTCATGCCCACTCCGTAGACGCAGCCGGGCAGCTCGCCGGTGGATCACCCGGCAGTCCCGTCGGCGCCCGGCCCCATCGGATGACCCCCTGCCGCCACCGGATCGACTCCTGCGGCGGCAGCCCTCCCCGTAACTGAGTTATAGCTACTATCGGTCCCATCGCCGGAAACAGCCAGGCAAGGCAGACGCGCCCCCCGGGAGTCGGGCTGCCGCGCCGGCCGGATGGCGTTATCATCGGTGAGACGACCACTCCTCCCTTTCGCCATGAACCCGAGCCCCCGTATCCTGATCGTCGACGACGACCCGCACATCCGTGAACTGCTCGGCCACTACCTGCAGGGCTTTGCCATGCAGTGCGACGGCGCCGACGACGGTCGCGCGATGCAGGCCGCGCTGGCCAGCGCCCGCTACGACCTGATCATCCTTGACCTGATGCTGCCGGGCGAAGACGGGCTGTCGCTGTGCCGGCAGTTGCGCCAGCGCAGCGAGACCCCGGTGATCATGCTGACCGCACGCGGCGAAGCCACCGACCGTGTGGTGGGGCTGGAGCTGGGTGCGGACGACTACGTGGTCAAGCCGTTCGACCCGCGCGAACTGGTGGCGCGCATCCACTCCATCCTGCGCCGCAGTGTCCGCGCGCAGCCGCCGGCGCCCGAAAGAGACGAGCTCCGCTTCGACGGCTGGACGCTCAGCCGGCTCAAGCGCCAGCTCACCACGCCTCAGCAATTGCTGGTACCGCTGTCCAACGCCGAATTCCGCCTGCTGCTGACCTTTCTCGACCGGCCACAGCACATCCTCAGCCGCGAACAGCTGCTGGACGCCGCGCGCGGTCGTAGCTTCGATGCCTTCGACCGCAGCATCGACCTGCTGGTGTCACGACTGCGCCAGAAGCTCGGCGACGACCCGCGCTCGCCGCGCCTGCTCAAGACCGTGCGCGGCGAGGGCTACCTGTTCGATGGCAAGGTCAGCCGATGAAACGCCTGATCCCCGACTCCATCTTCACCCGCCTGTTCGGGCTGGTGCTCACCGCCCTGCTGCTGACCCACCTGATCTTCACCGCACTGTTCTTTGCCTTTGCCGGCGACCGTCCCCCGCCGCCGCCCGACGGCTTCGGCCCGGCACGCCATGGTCCGCCGCCGCCCCCGCCACCGCTGCAGCCCGGATTCTGGCTGGCGCAAACGCTGCAACTGGTGCTGGTCACCCTGGCTGCCTGGTACAGTGCGCGCCGGCTGGTGCGCCCGATCCATCGGCTCACCCACGCCGCGGCACAACTGGGCGACAATCTCAACGCGCCGCCGCTGGAAGAAAGCGGCCCGGAAGAAACGCGCCAGGCGGCCCGGCTGTTCAATCACATGCAGGACAAGATCCGGCGCCAGCTCGACGAACGCTCGCGCTTTCTGGCGGCGGTGTCGCACGACCTGCGCACACCGCTTACCCGCATCAAGCTGCGCGCCGAGCAGCTGACCGACGACGGCCTCAAGAACCGCCTGAATGACGATATCGCCGACATGGCGGCGATGCTGGACGCCACCCTGCACTACCTGCGCGACGAATCGCACAGCGAACCGTGGCAATGGCTGGATATTCAGGCCCTGCTGGGCGCCATCAGCGAAGACGCCGCGGAACAGGGCCAGCCGGTGCGGCTGTCGGGCCAAGCCAAGCCGCTGTACACGCGGCCCTCCAGCCTGCGCCGCTGCCTCGACAACCTGCTGGAAAACGCGCTGCGCTACGGCGAGCGCGCCGAGATCACGCTCTGCGACACGGCAGGCCGGCTGGTCATCGAGATCCGCGACCACGGCCCCGGCATCCCGGAAAACCGCATGGCGGCGGTGTTCGAGCCCTTCGTGCGGCTGGAGGAGTCGCGCAACCGCCACAGCGGTGGCGTCGGACTGGGCCTCGCCATCGCCCGCGACGCGGCGGCCCGGCTGGGCGGCGAACTGAGCCTCGCCAACGCCCCGCAGGGTGGGCTGATCGCCCGGCTGGTGCTGCCGCGTGCGGAGCATCACCATGTATCAGGCCAGATACATAATTGACATAGTTTTACTACGCCAAGTCAGTAGTATGTCATGACCCGCAACAGCTCCGCCGTTGGCGACCTCCGGCGGCGGACATTCCTGTCTTCACTGGGAGAATGACAATGAGCAGTGCAATCAGCAGCGTCGGGGGCTATTCTGCGGCCATGACGCAAGGCATGGGCGGCGGACCGCGCGGCATGAAACGCCCCAATGCCGAGCAGATGGCCGAGCAAATCTTCTCGAAACTCGACACCGACAACCAGGGCTATCTGGAAGTCAGCGACTTCAGCGCCGCCCTGAGCGACAGCAGTAGTTCGTCCGACAGCCTGTCGGCCGACGAGCTGTTCAGCTCGCTCGATAGCGACAGCGACGGCAAGATCACCAAGGACGAACTGAGCAGCCGGCTGAAAGCGCTGTCGGATGAGCTGGACAGCCAGTTCAACGCCATGCGCACCGACATGAGCGGCATGATGGGCGGTATGCAGGGCATGGGCGGCATGCCGCCTCCCCCGCCGCCCGGCGACGAGGACGAAGGCTTAAGCCAGGAACAGATCAGCCAGATGGCCAGCGACGCCAGCGAAGCCGGCGACACTGAAGCAGCCACCCGCTTTGCCGAGCTGGCCGCCTCGTTCGACGAGGCCGACAGCGACGGGGACGGCAAGGTGAGCTTTGCCGAGAGCATCGCCTTTGAAAAAGCCTCGCAGACCAGCAGTGACAGCACTTCCGATAGTACCGCCAGCAGTAGCAGCGTCGCCAACAACAGCGACGCCCGCGTCATGATGCAGCTGATGCAGTTGATGCGCTCCTATGATCTGGGAGGCGGTGAAGGCAGCCAGCAGCAGAGCAGCCTGCTGGACCTGCTGGCCTGACCCGGCCTCAGCGGCGGCCGGCCCCTGCCCTGCCGCCGGCCCGGCAGGGCAACAGGCACCCCCCGCCAGGCCGAAGCCCGGACTCGGCCCGCACTTGATGCAGCATTGCAACAGCTCCTTTCCCCACTCTTTCCCCCTGCACCCCCCGGTTTTACTGACGGCGCGGTCACGGCGGCCCAGATGACGGACAGACCATCCTCATCGGCGATAAATAGCATTGGCGCAAACAATCTGCCATATGTCATAAATAGCCTATCTTGTATTGATCCTGATGGAGAATTGCCATGGCCTGGTTCGTTCGCAGCACGTTTCTTGCCGCCCTCTCCGACAGCCTCCGCCATGCCACGGCGGACCAGCCACCGCGCTGGCCCGAAGCGCGCCACGCCCGCGAAAATGCGCTGGTGACGGCGCAGCGCCACCACAGCGACACGCTGGGCACCGCACTGGCCGAGGCACGCGCGGCAGCCGACCGCACCCGCGCCGCCGCGCAGGAGGCCGAGCAAGGGCAGGCCCGGCTGCAGCAGCACCTCGACGAACTGCAGACCCGTTTCGAACTGGTCAACGCCGCCGCCAGCGAAGGGCTGTGGGACATGACGGTAGTGGCCGGCGACCCGGTCAACGCCGGCAACGCCTTCTGGTGGTCGCCGCCGTTCCGCCAGATGCTCGGCTTCCAGGACGAGCGCGACTTCCCCAACGTGCTGGGCAGTTGGGCCAACCGGCTGCACCCCGACGACCGCGAACGCACCTTGGACGCCTTCGCCGCCCACCTCAACGACCGCAGCGGCCGTACCCCCTACGACGTGACCTACCGCCTGCAGCTGAAGAACGGCGACTACCGCTGGTTCCGCGCCCGCGGCGCCACCCTGCGCGACCCGCACGGTGTGCCGCTGCGCGTGGCCGGCTCGCTGGCCGACATCACCGCCGAGCGCCGGCGCGACGCCGAGCTGGACAAGACGCTGACCCGTTTCGAGCTGACCCGGGAGCTGCTGGTGGAGGGGCTGTGGGACATGGAAGTGGTGGCCGGCGACCCGCTCAACCCGAAGAACGCCTTCTGGTGGTCGCGCCAGTTCCGCCAGTTGCTCGGATTTACCGATGAACGCGACTTCCCCGACGTGCTCGACAGCTGGGCCTCGCGCCTGCACCCGGACGACAAGGCCGCCGTGCTGCAGGCCTTCGGCGCCCACCTGAACGACCGCAGCGGCCAGACGCCCTACGACGTCGAGTACCGCCTGCAGTGCAAGGACGGCCAGTACCGCTGGTTCCGCGCCGTCGGCCAGACCCGCCGCGACAACGACGGCACGCCGTTGCGCGTGGTCGGCGCGCTGATCGACATCCATACCGAGAAAGAGGCCGCCGCCAACAACGAGGCCCAGAAACAGCGCCAGCAGCTGGAACAGAGCCTGAACGAAATCGCCGGCATCGTCGTCACCATCCAGCAGATTGCCAACCAGACCAACCTGCTGGCGCTCAACGCCGCCATCGAGGCCGCCCGGGCCGGCGAAGCGGGGCGCGGCTTCGCGGTGGTGGCCGACGAGGTGCGCAAGCTGGCCGAGCGCACCCACAGCGCGACGCTGACCATCGAGCGCATGGTGCCGCCACGGGAAGCGGCCAAGTGAGCGACCCGGCCTGCCACCGCGGACTTCAGCCGCCGAACATCGCAGCGGCGCGCCGCTGGATTTCGTCTGGAGCCACGTCCTCGACATGCGACGACAACCACCAGACATGCCCGAAAGGGTCGCGCAGCTTGCCGGTGCGGTCGCCGTAGAACATGTCGGCCACCTCGCGCAGCAGTGTCGCGCCGGCGGCCACGGCGTGCGCCACCACCGCGTCGACGTCCGCCACATACAAATGCAGGCACAGCGGCGACGGCGCGTCCGGCTGCGGCCCGAGCGCCCCCATCTCGGGAAACTCGTCGGACAGCATCAGCGGCGCCTCGCCAACCTTCAGCTCGGCGTGGCCGATCTTGCCACCCATCGCCACCCGCATGATCTCGCTGGCGCCGAACACCTGGCAGTAGAACTCGATGGCGGCGGCCGCATCGCGCACCGTCAGGTAGGGGGTCACGCCGGGATAGCCGGCGGGAATGGGGTTGACCTGGCTTGTCATCATCGTCCTCCTGTGCGCTTCGTCGGGAAGCTTTAAGAGTAGGCGAAGGCGGGAGAGATGGCAGGGCAGAGGCGACACGTCGGCACAACTAACGATGTCATGACGACGCGGACGGTTCAGACAGTTTAAGCAGCAGGCGTGGCGACAAAGGCGGGCAGTTGCTCGGCCTGGCGGCTGAACGCCTGCAACACCGGGTAGTCGGCCGCCTTGACGATCTCCGGCAGCAGCATCTGGGTGAACCCCCACGCCACCGCCGTGCTGACGCCGGCCTGGTCGATGCCCCCCTCGCTAGCCGCGAGCGGAGCGCGCGCCAGTTCGCGCTCCAGCTCCCCGTAAGCCGCCAGCAACTGGCCTTCGACGCGTTCCAGCCAGGGCTGGTGCTGTTTCTCGGCCGGCCGCAACTGGCGCTCGTAGACGATCTGCACGCTCTTTTCGCAAGCCGCCAGCGCCAGCCCGATCAGGCGCAAGGCATGCTGGCGCCCGGCCCGGCCGCCGGGCATCAGGCTCTTGCCCGGCGCGGCGAGCGCTTCGGCATAGTCGAGGATCAGCGTCGAATCCATCAGCACCTCGCCGTCGTCGCAGACCAGGGTCGGGGCTTTCACCACCGGGTTGATCTGGCGGAACTGCTCGAAGGTCCGGAACACCGAGATCGGTCGATGTTCGAATGGAATCTCCAACAGCCGCAGCGAGATGGCCACCCGGCGCACGTAGGGTGAATCGAGCATGCCGATCAGTTGCATGGTTTTTCCTCCTGTTAGAAGCAGACTTTACCCAGCAGCATCGCCCCCTGGGCCGGACGTCCCAGCGGCCAGAGGCCGAAGCGCTTGCGCAGCTGGGGCTGGGGCCGGGTGAACTCTAGCATACCGTGCCCTTCGGCCAGGATCTTCCCTTCCGGGATGATTTCCGTTTCCCCCGGCGCCAGGCAAATATCCCGTCCATCCACCGTGAGCCAGTGCGTGCCGGAGACGGCGCGGACTTGCCCTACGGACGGCAACTCGATGACCAACAGCTCGTGGCTGGCCAATTCGACGCGTAGCAGGTGTTGCATGATGACTCTCCT
>JACPUY010000167.1 GCA_016192025.1 Pseudogulbenkiania sp.
GAGCTTGTTCACCAACGAATCCAAAGCCCCCGCAATGGCGAAGGTGGATGATGCCAGCAGCTTGCGCATCACCAGGATCATCAGTTTGCGCTGGCTGCTCGGGAGAGCTTGCAGGTTGGGGCGGCGTAGGTATTCCGACACCATGTCGTACAGCGCCTGCTCGTCCTCTGTCGGTACAAACTCTTGGGTCAGCGGAATGCGGTTTGTATAGCGGATGTATTCGAGTACCTGCCTGCGAAGCGTACGATGACAGAGCGGAGCGAGACGAGTCTTCAAGTCGTCGAAGACCTCATCCGTCACTCGGGCGTAACGGGATCGGAACGACTTGGCATCTCCGAAGGCGTAGTCGTCGATGATGCTGACCAGCCCATACAGTTCCATTAGGGAGTTTTGCAGCGGTGTTGCCGTCAACAACAGCTTGGGGGCGTTGGACAGCGCCGTTTTCAGGGCCTTACCAATCTTGTTGCCCGTCTTGTATACGTTGCGCAACCGATGTGCTTCGTCGATCACGACCAGATCCCAGGGGAGGGTCATCAGGTCGTCCGCTTTGTTAGAAGCGAACTGGTATGAGCAGATCACCAAGCTTGGCTTCTTTGCCGGCATCTCGAAAGGGTTGCGTTGCCCCGTACGCTTGGCTTCGTTGTAGCTTTTGGCTTCTAGGATGGTTGCAGGCAAGAAAAACTTGTCCTGCAGCTCCTGCACCCACTGCTTTCGCAGGCTGGATGGGGCAATGATCAGGATGCGGCGTTTGCCTTCGGCCCACTTTTGCGACAGCACGAGGCCCGCTTCGATGGTCTTGCCGAGACCGACCTCGTCCGCCAGGATTGCGCCCTTTGAAAATGGGGATTTGAACGCAAACAGCGCCGCCTCCACTTGGTGGGGGTTCAGGTCCACCTGGGCGTCCATCAAGGCGGTAGCCAGCTTGGCGGAGTTATCCGAAGCGTGTCGGCGTGTGAGTTCGTGGGCGAAATACTTCGCTTGATGATTTGTCCAGGTCATTGGCCCAGATCCTCTTTTTTATGGCCAGGGCCCATCACGGCGCTTTCCACCCCGTACAGCGTCGGGGTGTTACGCAACCAGAGGTGGTGTTCATTCGGATTCAGGGAGTGATTTGGGGTGCAATCAACCTGCCAACGGTGTAGTGCATAACCCACCACGGCAGCACGGGCTTGGGCTCTTAGCACACCATTGTCCATCGAATAATCCGCAGCTATGGCCTCCGGGTGTTTCAAACCCGGGTGTGGCACAAACTCCAGATCAACAATTCGGTTCCATTGAGTATCAGCGCTTGGGCACTCTTCATCACCAGGCAGAGAATCAAGGCTGAATGCCGATGTCACTCTCGATACAACGAAGTCTGAAAAGCGCTTTCGCACGCGGTCGTAGCCGCGGACGTGCCATCGCAATCCGTTGTCCACGATGGAATGAGGCACGATCTCCCGCTCAGAGGCCCCTGAAGATAGCGATAGGTAGGTAACCCTAATCGCCTTGCCTTGATGGATAGCACGAGTCACCACGGCCAGGGTTTCTAGCTGGGGCTTTCCGATCGCCCCCACCGCTTCCCCTTGCAAGGGACGCCGAAGCTTTAGACTCAAACCGTCACCGAAACCCTGTGTCAGCCAGGTAAGCACCCGATTCGAATCGAAGGAAAGGATAGGCATGAATTCCGTCGTAGGTACATACACCTTCGCCGACCCGTCGTAGGCCAGGTTCTTAGGGGCCAGTTGTCGGTACGCAATGATATCGCGCGTGGCAGCTGCTGCTTTCACCCCGAAACGTGCTTCCAGATCGGCCCGTCGAAGCTCACCGCAGAAAAAACAACGGTATTCGAGAAATGCCAAGCGCTCGCGCTGCGATTGCGTCAAGGACTCCATGCTGGCGGCGATTTCGATCGTGGTCATTCGTTGAATAGGATGTCAATTATTTTCACAAGTGTACCATGCAAGAACTGACATCATGATCATAATGATCTGTATAGTGTATTGTCATCACATCCGGCAATACGAATACCGCCGTTTGTTCTCTAAATTATTCGATCAAGCTGTAATCGAGCGAATGATGGGAGTGCCGATGAACCATATGTATCTAACTCAATCGAGGTATCCATGATGGCGTCTTCGGAATCCTTTCTCTATCGTCGGATGACTAAGCGCCAGCCTGGGGCCACGGGCACGCTGGCCGAACCCGAGGGAACTGCGGAGCCACGATTTGCGTTGCAGTCCACAGTAAATTGGATGCATGCCTTAGGGATCCAAGTGCGCCACCACGGCATCACCGGGCCGTCGATGCGCGCTTTCTACCTCAGCAAAAATCTCCAGCGCTTCAGCGGCATGACTGAGCCGGCAGCCAACACTGTCTTCGAGCAACTGTTGATGGCGTTGCACCATTTGTCTGCTCTGAAAGCCATGAGCCAAGCTGGACGAGACCAGGATTTGGCACGCGTTGCCATCATGTCCTGGTACTACGGGATCTACTGCGCCGCCAGCGCGATGATTGCGGCGAAGGATGGTTCGCAGCAACAGGACCACACCGGCACCGCCACTCAGTGGGATCGCCAAATCGCAGCTATGGGCCTAGCCGTTACACCTTTTGACCTTCGGCTGACCACTTTGGTCGAAGTGGATGCAAAACAGGAAATCCAAGTTCTAGCAGGCCAACATGCAACATCAGTGAATCACCTGACAGTACGTGCCAGTAACGCCAGTGAGGCATATGCAGCCTGCTTGACTTACCTCTCTGGCACCCGGCAGTACCATGAGTGGATGGTGTGCGAGAACCTATTGGCCCGCGAGCTGGCAAAAGAGAGCCTAACCAATTTCCGGACATCTAAAGCTCGACAACTGCGCGACGACCGATTGCGGGGTAAATCCCTTGGTTTTATGCACCAAGCGTTTCGTTATAGAGGCAAGGCCAACTACCGCGACGCTTTGTTCCTGACATACGAAGCACAAGCGGTAACTGTGCTAAATGGCTTTCTCGACGACCTATCCACAGTACTGCAGGCGTTCGTGAACATGGCGGGTGCGTTTTCGGCGATTCGCATCGGGGCTTCCGATTGGCAAGCCTTCATTAACGATCTGGATGACCACCTAAACCTGCTGGTGAAGCCATCTGATGTATGGCCTTAGAACATCTGACGCTCAAACATTAAGCAAACAACAGATCATGTCTCCAGAAAAGCAAGAACCCCCGTGAAACGGGGGTTCTTGCTGCCTGGAAGCTGCTGCTTACTTCGTACCCTATCAGTCCAGTAAAGAACTTTATTAGCTGGTTAAGAACTTTATTTTTCGGTAAAGCACTTTATTATTTCTGAACAACAGCAGTCATCATTCACCGCCACGTTCACTCCACGGTGACCGACTTGGCCAGGTTACGCGGCTTGTCGACGTCAGTGCCGAGCGCGAGCGCGGCGTGGTAGGCCAGCAGCTGCACCGGGATGGCGTGCACCACCGGGCTCAGCACGCCGACGTGGCGCGGGGTACGGATCACGTGCACGCCTTCCGACTCGCTGAAGTGGCTGTCGAGGTCGGCGAACACGAACAGTTCACCACCGCGCGCGCGCACTTCCTGCATGTTGGACTTCACCTTCTCCAGCAGGCTGTCGTTCGGCGCAATCACCACCACCGGCATGTTGCTGTCGACCAGCGCCAGCGGGCCGTGCTTCAGTTCGCCCGCCGGGTAGGCCTCGGCGTGGATGTAGGAGATTTCCTTAAGCTTGAGCGCGCCTTCCAGGGCGATCGGGTAGTGCAGGCCACGGCCGAGAAACAGCGCGTCGTTCTTGGCGGCGAACTTGTCGGCCCAGGCCTTGATCTGCGGTTCGAGGTTGAGGGCGTGCTGCACGCTGCCCGGCAGGTGACGCAGCTCGTCGAGGTACTGCGCCTGCTGCTCGTCGCTAACGCGGCCACGCACCTTGCCCAGCGTTACCGCCAACGCGAACAGGGCGACCAGCTGCGTGGTGAAGGCCTTGGTCGAGGCGACGCCGATTTCGGCACCGGCGCGGGTGTAGAACACCAGTTCCGAGGCGCGCGGGATGGCCGATTCGCGCACGTTGCAGATCGACAGCGCGGCAATATGGCCGAGCGACTTGGCGTACTTCAGCGCTTCCATCGTGTCGAGCGTTTCGCCCGACTGCGAGATGGTAACGATCAGGTGCTTGGGATTGGCCCAGGCATCGCGGTAGCGGTATTCGCTGGCGATCTCGACGTCGCACGGCACGCCGGCAATGCTCTCGATCCAGTACTTGGCGGTCAGCCCGGCGTAGTAGCTGGTGCCGCAGGCGAGAATCTTGACCCCTTCCAGCGTCGGCAGCAGTGCGGCGGCGTTGGCGCCAAACAGCGCGGCAGAGAAGCCGGCGTCGAGCACCGCTTCGATGGTGTCGGACAGCGCCTTGGGCTGCTCGTGGATTTCCTTCTGCATGAAATGGCTGTACGGGCCGAGTTCCAGCGAGGCCAGCGAGACGTCGGAGACGTGCACGGCACGCTCCACCGGCTGGTCGGCCTTGTCGATCAGCTTGACGCCATCACGGGTGATATAGCCGATGTCGCCCTCTTCCAGGAAGATTACCCGGCGCGTGGCGGACAGGATGGCGGAGACGTCGGAGGCGATGAAGTTCTCGCCCTCGCCCAGGCCCACCAGCAGCGGGCAGCCCATGCGCGCGCAGATCAGCTCATCCGGACGGTCCAGCGCAATCACGCCGATGGCGTAGGCGCCGGTCAGCTCGCGCACGGCGCGGCGCACCGCCTCGAACAGGCTGGCGGCCGTCTGGTAGTAGTGGTGCACCAGGTGGGCGATGACTTCGGTGTCGGTCTGCGACTCGAAGCGGTAGCCCAGGGCGCGCAGCCGTTCGCGCTGCTCTTCGTGGTTCTCGATGATGCCGTTGTGCACCACGGCGATCTGACCGTGCGAGATGTGCGGGTGCGCATTGGGCTCGGTCACGCCACCGTGCGTCGCCCAGCGGGTGTGGCCGATGCCGAGCTGGCCGTCGAGGCCTTCGGCCACGGTGGCGCTTTCCATTTCGGCGACGCGGCCCACGCGGCGCACGCGGCGGATTTCGTCGCCTGCCAGCACGGCCACACCGGCCGAGTCGTAACCGCGGTATTCGAGGCGCTTGAGGCCTTCGACCAGGACCGGAACCACATTACGCGCTGCGATCGCGCCGACAATGCCACACATTATTTTCTCCTTGAATTGTCACTGGGTGAAGGCGCGCAAATCAGCGTGATGCCCTTCGCCCGAATCTTTTCCCTGGCGTCCATGGCGAGGGCATCGTCAGTGACCAGGGTATGAATCCGCCCCCACGGCAACTCCAGGTTGGGGATGCGGCGACCAATCTTCTCCGACTCGACCATCACGATCACTTCGCGCGCCACTTCCGCCATCACCCGGGACAGGCCCACCAGTTCGTTGAAAGTGGTAGTGCCCCGCTCCAGGTCGATGCCGTCCGCGCCGATGAAGAGTTGGTCGAAATCATAGGAACGCAACACCTGCTCCGCGACCTGTCCCTGGAAGGACTCGGAATGCGGGTCCCAGGTACCGCCGGTCATCAACAGCGTCGGTTCGTTTTCCAGCTCGCGCAACGCTCCTGCCACATTGAGCGAATTGGTCATCACCACCAGCCCGCGCTTGTTGCCCAGCAAGGGAATCATGGCGCTGGTGGTGGTGCCGCTGTCGATGATGACGCGGTTATGGTCGCGAATCCGCTCGGCGGCAGCGCGCGCAATGGCGATCTTTCGTTTTGAAACCTGTTCGGCGTCTTCTTCGACCACCATTTCACTGGGCAAGGAGACGGCTCCGCCATAACGGCGCAGCAGCAGTCCGCCCGTTTCCAGCAAGGCCAGATCCTTGCGGATGGTCACTTCGGATGTCGAGAAACGTTTCGTCAGCTCGTCGACGCTCACTTCGCCGCGCTCCTGAACCAGGGCCGCAATGGCATGGCGTCGCTGTTGAGTATTTCGCTTCGTCATTCACTTGTTTCGTTTCGAAAGTTTCGTGATGATAACAGCGTGGAATTGATGCTGGCAAGTTGCGCCCGGAGACGCGGCGCCGGCCTCGCTCATGACGCAACACCGCCGGTTTCGCGAGGAGCCACCCACGGCACAAATGAAAACGGCGCCCGGCTTGCTCCTCCTGTGGAGCAAACCGGACGCCGTGTACTCGGTCGGGCACCGAGTGCGACGAATCAGTCTTTCTTCTGCGGTCGCTTCCAGCCGGCGATGGTGGTCTGGCGCGCGCGCGCCACGGTCAGCGCTTCGGCCGGGGCGGTCTTGCTGATCACCGAACCGGCGCCGATGGTCGCGCCGTCTTCCACCGTCACCGGCGCCACCAGCATGGTGCCGGAGCCGACGAAGACATCGTTGCCGATCAGCGTCTTGAACTTGTTGACGCCGTCGTAATTGCAGGTGACCGTGCCGGCGCCGATATTGCTGCCACGGCCGATCTCGGCGTCACCGATATAGGTCAGGTGGTTGACCTTGCTGCCGACACCAACCCGGCTCTTCTTCACTTCGACGAAATTGCCAATATGCACCTGGTCGGCCAGCTCGGCGCCGGGGCGCAGGCGGGCGTAGGGACCGATCTTGCAGCCGGCGCCGACCACCGCGTCTTCCAGGTGCGAGAATGGGGCGATCTTGCTACCCGCCGCTACTTTCACGTTCTTCAGCACGCAGTGCGCGCCGATAGCCACGCCCTCGCCCAGCTCGACCTCGCCCTCGAACACGCAGCCGACGTCGATGCTGACGTCCTGGCCATGGCGCAGCACGCCGCGGATGTCGATACGCGCCGGGTCGGCCAGCGTGACGCCGGCTTCCAGCAGCGCGCGCGCCTGGTTCTGCTGCAGGATGCGCTCCAGTTCGGCCAGTTGCACCTTGTTGTTGACGCCGGCCGCCTGCCACGAGGCCGGCACCTTGACGCCGTGCACGCGCACACCGTCTTGCACCGCCAGTTCGATCACGTCGGTCAGATAGTATTCGCCCTGGGCGTTGCCGTTGGACAGCGCATTGAGCCAGCCGGCCAGGCGGGCGTTGGGCAATACCAGCATGCCGGTGTTGATCTCGCGAATCGCCTGCTGCTCAGGCGCACAGTCCTTGTCTTCGACGATGGCACGGATGCTGCCATCGGCGTCGCGCACGATGCGGCCGTAGCCGGAGGGGTTGTCCAGCACGTCGGTCAGCAGCGCCACTTCGTCACCGGCCGCCGCCACCAGGTCGGCCAGCGTGACGTGCGAAATCAGCGGCACGTCGCCGTACAGCACCAGCGTCTTGCCGTCGGCCGGCAGTGCCGGCAAAGCCATCTTCAGCGCGTGGCCGGTGCCCAGTTGCTCGGCCTGCTCGGCCCAGTTCACCGCCTCTTCGCCGATCACGGCACGCACCTTGTCGCCGCCGTGGCCGTAGACCACCACCAGCGTTTCCGGATCGAGCGAGCGGGCGGTGCGGATGACCCGCGCCAGCATCGGTTCGCCGCCGATCGGGTGCAGCACCTTGGGCAGGGAGGAGTACATGCGCTTGCCTTTGCCGGCAGCGAGAATGACGATACTGAGTCGGGCCATGAGCGTGTGACTATGTGTTAAACAATGAAAAAAGGCTGCCACATTGTGGCAGCCTTGCACTATACACGATTTGCTCGCGTGCTTTTAGTGGACACGACGGCGCAGATAGTCGAGCGCCTTGAGTTCGGCAATCGCCACCGCCAGAGCAGCGTGGGCTTTTGCCGTATCCAGGCTGTCGACCGACTTCTTCAACGTTTCCTCGGCGGCACGCTTGGCCTCGTTGGCACGAGCCTCGTCGATATCCTCACCGCGAATCGCCGTATCAGCCAGAACGGTGATGTGGGTCGGTTGCACTTCCATCATGCCCCCCGACACCGCCACCAGTACTTCGTCCTTGGAACCCGGCACTGTCAAACGCAGTACGCCGGGCTTGATACGGGTCAGCAGCGGCACGTGTCGCGGATACACACCGATCTCGCCTTCCTGGGCCGGAGCCACGAGGAATTCGGCCTCACCCGAGTAGATGAGCTGTTCGGTGCTGACCACTTCCACATGCATCTTGGCCATGAGCCCTCTCCTTGGTTACAGGGACTTGGCTTTCTCAGCAGCTTCGTCGATGGCGCCAACCATGTAGAACGCTTGTTCCGGCAGGTGGTCGTACTCACCGCTGAGAATGGCCTTGAAGCCCTTGATGGTGTCACGCAGCGACACGTACTTGCCCGGCGAACCGGTAAACACTTCGGCCACGTGGAACGGCTGGGAGAGGAAGCGCTGGATCTTACGAGCACGCGCCACCACCAGCTTGTCCTCTTCGGACAGTTCATCCATACCCAGAATCGCGATGATGTCGCGCAGTTCCTTGTACTTCTGCAGGGTGGTTTGCACACCACGCGCCACAGAGTAGTGCTCGTCGCCCACCACCAGCGGATCCAGCTGGCGGGAAGTGGAGTCGAGCGGATCCACCGCCGGGTAGATACCCAGCGAAGCGATGTCACGCGACAGTACCACGGTCGCATCCAAGTGGGCGAAGGTGGTCGCCGGGGACGGGTCGGTCAAGTCATCGGCAGGGACGTAAACGGCCTGGATGGAAGTAATGGAACCTTCCTTGGTCGAGGTAATACGTTCCTGCAGACGGCCCATTTCCTCGGCCAGCGTCGGCTGGTAACCCACCGCGGACGGCATACGACCCAGCAGGGCGGAGACTTCGGTACCGGCCAAGGTGTAGCGGTAGATGTTGTCCACGAAGAACAGCACGTCGCGGCCCTTGCCGTTTTCGTCCTTCTCGTCACGGAAATGCTCGGCCATGGTCAGACCGGTCAGCGCCACGCGCAGACGGTTGCCCGGCGGCTCGTTCATCTGGCCGTAAACCATCGCCACTTTGTCGAGGACGTTGGAGTCCTTCATTTCGTGGTAGAAGTCGTTACCTTCACGGGTACGCTCACCCACGCCGGCGAACACGGACAGACCCGAGTGCGCCTTGGCGATGTTGTTGATGAGCTCCATCATGTTCACGGTCTTGCCCACACCGGCACCGCCGAACAGACCCACTTTACCGCCCTTGGCGAACGGACACAGCAGGTCGATCACCTTGATGCCGGTTTCCAGCAGTTCGGTCGCGCTCGACAGTTCGTCGAACTTCGGGGCCGGCTGGTGGATGGCACGGCGGGCGTCGGTCGCAACCGGACCGGCTTCGTCCACCGGGTTACCCAGCACGTCCATGATACGACCCAGGGTGGCGGCACCTACCGGCACGGAAATCCCTGCGCCGGTGTTGACTACTGCCATGCCACGCTTCAGGCCGTCCGAGCTGCCCATCGCAATGGTCCGCACCACGCCGTCGCCCAGCTGCTGCTGGACTTCGAGCGTCAGATCGGTGTCGACCAGCTTCAGGGCATCATAAACCCTTGGCATGGCATCGCGCGGAAACTCCACGTCGAGTACCGGGCCAATGATTTGTACGATTTTGCCTTGGCTCATTATCGGTTCCTAACTCAATAAACTTTTACAGTCTGTTACCGGCTTACACCGCTGCGGCACCGGACACGATTTCGGACAGTTCCTTGGTAATCGATGCCTGGCGCGACTTGTTGTATACGAGTCGCAGCTGCTTGATGGCGTTACCCGCATTGTCGGTGGCGGACTTCATCGCCACCATACGGGCGGCCTGTTCGGAGGCCATGTTTTCGGCCACCGACTGGTACACCACCGATTCGATGTAACGCTTGACCAGGAACTCCATGACGTCTACCGCATTCGGCTCGTAGAGGTAATCCCACGAGTGCGTATGCTCGACCACCATGTTGTCCGGCGACAGCGGGAGCAGCTGTTCCAGGGCCGGCTCCTGCTTCATCGTGTTGATGAAGCGGGAATACACGATGTAGACCGCGTCCAGTTCGCCTTCGGCGTACTGCTTCAACATCACTGTAAGCGGGCCAATCAGTTTGTCCATCTTGGGCACGTCGCCCAGATGGACCGCGCTCGCCGTCACGTTCAGGCGCGTGCGCTGGGCGGCAGAAAGACCTTTCTGACCCAGGCAGCACACGTCGACCTTGATGTCGGCATCGTGCAACTCCTTCACCTTGGAGAAGAAGCGCTTGAGGATGTTGGCGTTCAAGCCACCACACAAGCCCTTGTCCGAGGTAACGACGATGATGCCGGCACGCTGGATGACGTCGCGACGGGCAAGCAGTGGATGCTCAAGATCCGCATTCGCCTGAGCGAGGTGCGCCATGACGGTGCGCACCTTCTCGGCGTAAGGACGGGCAGCGCGCATACGCTCTTGCGTCTTGCGCATCTTGGAGGTTGCCACCATCTGCATCGCGCGGGTGATCTTCTGCGTGTTCTGCACGCTTCGGATCTTGGTGAGAATCTCTTTTCCGACTGCCATTTCCTGAACCTTTCAGTTGACTACAACGTTGGCCGAAAGGCTCAGTTGAAGCTGTAGCCAGCCTTGAACGATTCGATCGCCTTGGCCAGTACCTTCTCGTGGTCGTCAGTCAGGTTACCGGAGGCGTCGGTCGTCTTCAGAACGTCGGCGTGGTTAGCACGGACGTAGGCCAGGAACGCAGCTTCGAATGCCAGCGCCTTCTTGACCGGTACGTCTTCGTAGTAACCCTTGTTCACCGCCCACAGCGTCAGCGCCATTTCGGCGGTCGACAGGGTGGCGAACTGCTTCTGTTTCATCAGTTCGGTAACGATCTCACCGTGCTGCAGCTGCTTGCGGGTGGCTTCGTCCAGGTCGGAAGCAAACTGCGAGAACGCAGCCAGTTCGCGGTACTGGGCCAGCGCCAGACGGATACCGCCGCCGAGCTTCTTGATCACCTTGGTCTGAGCCGC
>JACPUY010000168.1 GCA_016192025.1 Pseudogulbenkiania sp.
CAGCGCCTCGCCGGTCAGTGCTGCCGCCAGTCTGGCAGGGACGCTGTGGCGCCGTGCCGCCGGCGCCCTCTTGACCTCGGCCACCTTGCGTTCGCTGGGCGAATTCGACTTGCTGCTATCGCAAACCGGCCTCAAATGGCTGCCCGAGGTCAGCTGCGTGGCACTGGATTCGCCGTTCAGCTTTCAGGAGCAGGGCGAGCTGTACCTGCCGCCCATGGTCGCCTCACCCAAGGACCCGGCTGCGCACACGCGGGAAATCGCCGAATGGCTGCCGCGCCTGATCGATCTGACCGAACCGCTCGGCTCGCTGGTGCTGTTCTCCTCGCGCAAGCAGATGCAGGAAGTGGCTGCGGCCGTGCCGGCAGGACTGCGCGAGCGGCTGCTGATCCAGGGCGAGCTGCCCAAGAGCCGGCTGCTGGAACAGCACCATGAACGGCTCAAGCAGGGTGAAGCCAGCGTGATCTTCGGCCTCGATTCGTTTTCGGAAGGGCTGGACCTGCCCGGCGAGAGTTGCGTGCACGTGATCATTGCCAAGCTGCCGTTCGCCATGCCGGACGACCCGGTCGGCCGCACCCTGTCGCGCTGGATCGAGAAGCGTGGCGGCAATCCGTTCATCGAGATCACCGTACCGGAGGCCTCGATCAAACTGATCCAGGCCGTCGGCCGGCTGATCCGCACCGAGCAGGACTATGGACGGGTGACCATCCTGGACAACCGGTTGCTGCGCCAGAGCTACGGCAAGAAACTGCTGGCTTCATTGCCGCCGTTCAAGCGCATCTAGTTTTCGGGTAGAATGCGAGCAAACCCTCGAATGCTATTGCAACAAAATAGGTAAAACACCAATAGTACTTTCGACAGGGTTTCGCGAGACTACATAAAACAAGCTCATCTCCGGTTCCATCATCATGATCTGCAACCCATATGAAATCGTCATTCAGGGACTCACCTCTGAAGGTCGCACGTTCCGCCCGAGCGACTGGGCAGAGCGTCTCGCCGGCATCCTGGCCTCCTTTGGCGACAACCAGAAACTGTCCTATCACGCTTACGTACGCCCGATGATGCTGGAAGGAGTACGCTGTGTGGCGGTCGACAAGAAGCTGGAGAAAATCGACCCGCCGATCTTCCAGTTCCTGCTCGATTTTGCCAAAGACAACGATCTTCGCGTCGTCGATTGCCGCACCCTGATCGACGAGGTCTATCCCAACAAATTCCTCGCCTGACCCCTCCCCGCTTTATCCTCTCCTGATAGGCCTGCTTGAAACCCTGTCCTTTGCCTGCATCGGGCAAACCGGTTTCAAGCTCGCCTGCTTCCGTCGCACTTTTACTCAAAAGCGACACATCAATTCGAAAATCGTCACAAAAAACCCACACAACCCACCTGATAGAGCAAAAAAGCAACACTTTTCACCGCTAGTTCCGCCTCATCCAATGACAAACACGCAACACAATTGACGCCTTTCCCGACTCTGCCTAGATTTATTCCCGAGGTCATAAAAACAAATGACCTTGGTGCTTTAACAAAGTTTCAACATAAACACGTTAAAGTACCCCATAACACCCTAAGGGCATAACAACCTCTCCTCGGAGCAGAGACGAATGAAAAGCGTCACCATTCAGAAAACCACCGTTGCAACCCTCCTGGCCGTAGCCTTTGCCGCTCCGGCCATGGCTGACGTCACCATCTACGGCTTCATCAGCGCCAGCGTCGAGTCGGTCAAGGCCACCGGCAATGGCACTGCCGCCACCGAGTTCAAGTCGCGCACCCGCGTCTCCGACCAAGGCTCGCGCATCGGCTTCAAGGGCAATGAAGACCTGGGCAACGGCCTGAAGGCCATCTGGCAAGTTGAACAGGGCCTGCGCAGCTTCGAAAACGGCGGCACCAACGACAAGGGCGAGACCGCCGTTTTCGGCACCCGCAACAGCTTCGTCGGCCTGCAAAGCGCCGACTTCGGCAAGGTACTGCTGGGCAATAACGACAGCGCCTACAAGGCGCTGACCGACGTCGGCCAGACCGTGATGCCCAACACCACGGCTGATGCCGGCGACTTCTTCAACCGCGGTGACGCCCGCCTGAAGAACAGCGTGCACTATTTCTCGCCGAACCTGTCCGGCCTGGAACTGGGCGTATCCTACGGCGTAGACGAAGCGCGCACGGAAATTGCAGGCCGCTTCCGCCAGAACAACGACCGCCTGTCGCTGGCCGCCAAGTACACCGTCGGTGCCTTCGCCGTGGCGGCCGGCTTCGACCGCCAAGGTGACAAACTCGGCAGCACTGCTGCCAAGGATCTGGATAAAACCGACTTCTACAAGCTGGTCGCCAGCTACAAGTTGCCGACCAACACCACCCTGACCGCCGGTGTGGAACAGGTACGCAAGGACCTCGTCAACAGCAATGACACCAAGCAAACCGGCTGGACCGTGGGCCTGAGCCAGCCGTTTGGTGCCACCACGTTGAAACTGCAGTACGCCGAACAGGGCAAGCTGGATGGCAAAGGCGCCACTGAAGACGACTACAAGGCCAAGCAGTGGGTGATCGGCGCCACGCATGACCTGTCCAAGCGCACCCAGCTGTTCGCCTACGCCACCAAGATCAACAACAACAAGGCAGCCACAAACACCCTTGGCATTGCTCCGGTATATACCTCCGGTCTCGGCACCTCCGCTGCCGCCCTGGATGCCGGCAACGACCCGCAGGCGATTGGTGTGGGCATGAAGCACAGCTTCTAAGCGCTAACGCGTTTTTCCAGTCAGTTTATTTATACGGGCGCCGAAGGGTGCCCGTTTTTTATGGTATTTGTTATCATTGGTCTTTGAACCCGGCCCCCCACTCCCAGCATGTCCATCACCCTCAATACCCCGGAAGACATCGAAAAAATGCGCATCGCAGGCCGCCTGGCCTCCGAAGTGCTCGACTACATCACGTCCTATATCAAGCCCGGCGTGACCACCGAGGAGCTGGACAGGCTCTGCCATGACTACATGGTCAACGTGCAGGGCACCATCCCGGCCCCGTTGAATTACGCGCCGGATGGCCACAACCCCTATCCCAAATCGGTGTGCACCTCGGTCAACCAGGTCATCTGCCACGGCATCCCCAACGATAAACCGCTGAAAAACGGCGACATGCTCAATATCGACGTCACCGTGATCAAGGACGGCTATCACGGCGACACCAGCCGCATGTTCTACGTCGGCGAAGTCAGCCCGCACGCGCGCCGCCTCGCCAAGATTACCTACGAGTGCATGTGGCTCGGTATCGACAAGGTCAAGCCGGGCGCCAAGCTGGGCGACATCGGCTACGCCATCCAGCGCCACGCCGAAGCTGCCGGCTACAGCGTGGTGCAGGAGTTCTGCGGCCACGGTATCGGCAAGAAATTCCACGAAGAGCCGCAGGTACTGCACTACGGCCGCCCCGGCACCGGCCTGGAGCTGAAGGCCGGCATGATCTTCACCATCGAGCCGATGATCAACCAGGGCAAGCGCCACCTGCGCCTGCTGGCCGACGGCTGGACCGTGGTCACCAAGGACCGCAGCCTGTCTGCCCAGTGGGAACATACCGTGCTGGTCACTGAAACCGGCCATGAAATCCTCACCCAGTCGGACGGCACCCCGACCAAGCCGGTGTTCAAGTAAGAGCGACTGCCGCGCAGCCGCCGTACGCAAAAAAACCGCCACAGTTTAGCTGTGTGGCGGTTTTTTTTCGGCCCGAGAAGCAGCCAGCCGATCATGTGGGTACTCAGTCGCGCAACTCGCGCCCGGTCAGCCGCAGGAACACATCCTCCAGATTGGCCGGCCGCAGCACGTAGCGCAGCCCGCTCTCGCCCAGCGCCGCCAGCAACCCTTCCATGCCCTGTCCGTAGAAGAACGCGGTTTCACCGCTGAATTCCAGCCGCACGCCGTCGGCCGTCGTCCGCTTCGCCCAGTCGATGGCGCCGTCGCCAAACACCTCGACCACGTCGGCCTCGATCAGCGACTGGATCAGCTCGCGCGGCGAGCCTTCCGCCATCAGCCGGCCATGGTCCATCACCGCCAGCCGCGTCGCCAGCCGTTCGGCCTCGTCCATGAAGTGCGTGGTCAGCACCAGCGTCTTGCCCTCCCGCGTCAGCTGACGCAGCCTATCCCAGATCAGGTGACGCGCCTGAGGGTCGAGGCCGGTGGTCGGCTCGTCGAGAAAGATGATGTCGGGGTCGTTGACCAGCGCCCGCGCCAGCGTCAGCCGGCGCTTCATGCCGCCGGACAGCTCTCCCACCTTGGCGTCGGCGCGACCGGCCAGCCCGGCGAAATCGAGCAGGTACGGCACCCGCTCGCGCAGATCGGTCGGGCGCAGGCCGAAGTAGCGCCCCCACACCAGCAGGTTCTCGGCCACGGTGAAGTCCGGGTCGAGGTTGTCGAACTGCGGCACCACGCCCACCCGGCGGCGCGCCTCGCGCGCGCGCGCCGGGATCGGCTCGCCGCACAGCGTGATCTCGCCGGCATCCGGCAGCACCAGGCCGAGCGCCAGCCTCATGGTGGTGGTCTTGCCGGCGCCGTTAGGCCCCAACAGCCCGTAGCACTCCCCGCGGAGCACCTCGAAACTGATGCCGTCTACCGCGGCGCGTTCGCCATAACGCTTGACCAGCCCCACCACCCTGAGCATGACGTCCCCTCGTTGCCGTTCGTCGTGTTTTTTCTACGCTAGAAACGCTTCGGCCAACCTGCAAGGTTGGCCGAAGGCAAGATACTTACAAGCAGCGCTGGATCCACTGCGCCAGCGCCACCAGCTTGCCGTGGAAGAAGTGCCCGGCCCCCGGGAACACGGTCACCGGCAGTCCTTGCGGGCGGGCCCAGTCGAGCACGGCAGAAAGCGGAATCACCTCGTCCTCCTCGCCGTGCACCACCAGCGTGTTGGCCGGCACTTCCGGCGTCGGAATCGCGTACTTGCCGACCGCCACGCCCATCAGCAGCAGCTTGTCGGCCTCGATACGGGCGCGCGTACGGGCGGCGACGAAGCCGCCGAACGAGAAACCGGCCAGCGCCAGCGGCAGGTCGCCCTGCTCGCGCCGGGCGTGTTCGACCACGGCGATGGCGTCGTCCACCTCTCCCACACCATGATCGTGCTGCCCTTCGCTGTTGCCGACCCCACGCAGATTGGGGCAGTAGCAGGCGTAGCCGAGCTGCGACAACGCCTTGGCCGCGGTCTGCACCACCTTGTTGGTGTTGGTGCCGCCCTGCGTCGGATTGGGGTGGCAGATCACCGCGATGCCGCGCGTTTCACCGTGGGCGGCGATGTAGAGGGTTTCCAGCGCGCCGACCGGGCCGCTGACCGAAATGACGGGATGGGTCTTCAGCATCAGATTTTCAGCCTTTCCACCACCTGCCCGTTGACCAGGTGGCTGTCGACGATCTCGTCGATATCCTCCTTGTCGACGAAGGTGTACCAGGTCTCCTGCGGATACACCACCATCACCGGGCCGTCGTCGCAGCGTCCGAGACAGCCGGCCTTGTTGACGCGTACCTGGCCCTCGCCGGCCAGACCCAGTGCCTTGACGCGGTCCTTCATGTAGCCCAGCAGTTCCGGGGTGCCGAAATCGGCGCAACAGCCCTCGCCCTCGGCACGCTGGTTGCAGCAGATGAACACGTGCTTGTTGTAATAACTCATGCTTCTCTCGTCTCGATGAAGGCAGGCCGAAAACACGGCTTCGGCCAGCCTTGATAGATCAGGAATCGTTGTCCGCCCAGCCGGTGGCGCCGACGCTGGCGGCGTTGTCGAACTTGGCGTAGTGGCCGATGAAGGCCAGCCGCACCGCGCCGGTCGGCCCGTTCCGATGCTTGCCGATGATGGCTTCGGCCAGACCTTTCTGATCCGAATCCGGGTTGTAGTACTCGTCACGGTACATGAAGATGATCAAGTCGGCATCCTGCTCGATGGCACCGGATTCACGCAGGTCGGACATCATCGGCCGCTTGTTGGGGCGCTGCTCCACCGCACGCGACAGCTGCGACAAGGCGATCACTGGCACCTGCAACTCCTTGGCCAGCCCCTTCAGGCCGCGCGAAATCTCGCCCAGCTCGGCGGTACGGTTGTCGCCGCGCCCCGAACCGGACATCAGCTGCAAGTAATCGATCACGATCAGGCCGAGCTTGCCTCCGTGCTGGCGCGCCAGCCGGCGTGCGCGCGCGCGCACCTCCAGCGCGGTCAGCGCCGCCGTCTCGTCGATATACATCGGCGCGTCGGACAATTTGCCGATGGCGTAGGTCAGTTTCTGCCAATCGTCGTCGCCCAGCTTACCGGTGCGCAGCACGTGCTGGTCCAGCCGCCCCACCGAGCCGAGCATCCGCATCACCAGTTGAGAGCCGCCCATTTCCATCGAGAACACCGCCACCGGCAGGTGATGCTCCACCGCCACGTGCTCGGCGATGTTCATACTGAAAGCCGTCTTGCCCATTGACGGTCGACCGGCGACGATGATCAGGTCGCCGGGCTGCAAGCCGGAAGTCTTGGCGTCCAGGTCGATGAAGCCGGTCGGCACGCCGGTCACTTCGTCCGGGTTGTCGCGGCTATACAGCATGTCGATGCGCTCCACCACTTCTTTCAGCAGATTGGGCATCTCGAGAAAACCCTGCTTGGACTTGGCGGTCGACTCGGCGATATGGAACACCTTACCCTCGGCCTCGTCCAGCAGCTGGGCCGCATCCCGCCCCATCGGCGCGTAGGCCGCCTCGGCGATCTCGGTACCGACCTGCGCCAGCTGGCGCATCACCGAGCGTTCGCGCACGATCTCGGCGTAGCGGCGGATGTTGGCGGCGGACGGCGTGTTCTGCGCCAGCGTGGCAAGATAGGCCAAGCCCCCCACCGCACCGCTCTCGCCCGACTTGTCGAGACTTTCCAGCACCGTCACCACATCGGCCGGCCGCGAGTGTTCGACCAGCTTGGCAATGTGCTTGTAGATCAGCCGGTGGTCGTGGCGGTAGAAGTCCGCTTCGCCCACCACGTCGGCGATCTTGTCCCAGGCGCTGTTGTCGAGCAGCAGACCGCCCAGCACCGACTGTTCGGCCTCGATGGATTGAGGCGGAGTGCGCACCGCGGCGGTGGCGCTGTCAAAATATTCAGTCGAATCAGTCATGTCACTGTACAAGGATGAGCCGCCGGACCCGGCGACTCGGTCAATCGAATCGCGATTCTAGCAGTTTTCGCCGGCCACGAAGCCGGACGACCAGGCCCACTGGAAGTTATAGCCACCGAGCCAGCCGGTCACGTCCACCACCTCGCCGATGAAGAACAGCCCCGGCACGTCCTTGGCCATCATGGTCTTGGACGACAGATCGCGGGTGCTGACGCCGCCGCGTGTCACCTCGGCCTTCTTGTAGCCTTGCGTGCCGTTGGGCTTGACGCGCCAGTGGTGCAGCATTTCGGCCAGTTGGCGCCGGCGCTTGCCGGACAGATCCTTCACCCGCACGTTGGCGTCGACGCTATCGAGCCAGGCTTGGGCGAAACGCTTCGGCCACCCGGTCTCGGCCAGCGCGGTCGCCAGCAGTTGCTCGCTGCCTTCGCGCTCCTGCAAGAAGGCCTCGGCATCCAACTCCGGCAGCAGATCGATCTCCAGCTCCTGTCCAGGCGACCAGTACGACGAAGCCTGCAGGATGGCCGGCCCGGACAAGCCCTTGTGGGTGAACAGCACGCTCTCGCGGAAGCGCGTCTTGCCGCAACGCGCCTCGACGTCGAGCGAGACCCCGGCCAGCGGCGCGAAGCGGGCAGCGTCGTCGACGTGGAAGGTCAATGGCACCAGCGCCGGCGCCAGCGGGGTCAGCGCCAGCCCAAACTGCTCGGCCAGCCGGTAGCCGAACGCCGTGGCTCCGATCTGCGGAATCGACAGCCCACCGGTCGCCACCACCAGCGCAGCGGACTCGAACACACCGAGCGAAGTCTGCAGCCGGAAGCGGTCGGACCGCTCCACCGTTTCCACCGTCACCCCCATGCGCCGATCGACCCGGGCCTCGCGGCACAGTCCGTCCAGCATGTCTATAATTTGCTGGCTGGACTCGTCGCAGAACAGCTGGCCCAGCGTTTTCTCGTGGTAGGCGATGCCGTGCCGCTCCACCAGGCGGATGAAGTCCTGCGCGCTGAACTGCGACAACGCCGAACGGCAGAAGTGCGGATTCTCCGACAAATAGCATTCGGGCCGGGCATGGGTATTGGTGAAATTGCAGCGCCCGCCTCCCGAGATGCGGATCTTTTCCGCCAGCTTGCCGGCGTGATCGAGCAGTAGCACCGAACGGCCGCGTTGCGCAGCCGTCGCCGCGCACATCAACCCGGCTGCGCCGGCGCCAATGATGATTACGTCAAAATATGCCATGACACCCTTTACTCTACCTTTTTAGTCGGCTATTGGCCCGACTTGGCAATTCCAGTAAACTTGCCGCCATCATCCAGTCGGCCGCAAGCCGACCTTAACACCCACTAGGAGATCAAGATGGAACACAAACTGCCGGAACTCCCGTACGCGCTGGACGCCCTCGCCCCGTACATTTCCAAGGAAACCCTGGAATACCACTACGGCAAACACCATCAGACCTACGTCACCAACCTGAACAACCTGATCAAGGGCACCGAGTTCGAGGACGCCAGCCTGGAAGAAATCGTCAAGAAATCGTCTGGCGGCCTGTTCAACAACGCCGCCCAGGTATGGAACCACACCTTCTACTGGTTCGGTCTGGCCCCGAATGCCGGCGGCGAGCCGAGCGGTGCGCTGGCTGACGCCATCAACGCCAAGTGGGGCTCGTTCGACGAGTTCAAGAAAGCCTTCAACGCCGTCGCTGCCGGCACCTTCGGCTCCGGCTGGGCCTGGCTGGTGAAGAACCCCGATGGTTCGCTCGACCTGGTCTCCACCAGCAACGCCGCCACCCCGCTGACCACCGACAAGAAAGCGCTGCTGACCTGTGACGTCTGGGAACACGCTTACTACATCGACTACCGCAACAGCCGCCCGAACTACCTGGAAAGCTTCTGGAAGCTGGTGAACTGGAACTTCGTGGCACAGAACTTTGCCGCCTGATCCCGTCTGAGGATCAACAAAAGGGCCTCACGGCCCTTTTTTCATGGCTGCTCCGATGCAGCATCGGGTAGGAGGCGGGGTTACCCCCGCCGTCCTCCCACGCCACCGCACGTACGGTTCCGTATACGGCGGCTCATTTAACACACTGGAAGCGCAGCCGGGTGTCCAGCAGCGAGACCAAACCGAGTTGGCTGAACCACTTCTTGGGGTACGCTTCATTCATGTGACGAGCCCCTGCGTTCCACCAGGGACCGCGTTGGTTCGTCGCAGAACGCCATGCCCGCTGTTCAGTCAACCCTCTCTTTTGCAGCATCTTCGCCCGGGTGAATGGCCGTTTCCACTGTCGCCACAGAATGCAGCGGAGTTTTCGCCGTATCCATCCATCCAGATCCTCCAGCACCCGTCTTGCCTCCGTTAGCCGGTAGTAAGACATCCACCCGCGTAACACCGGGGTCAACTCGTCGATCGTCGCCACGATATTGCGGCCAATCCCGATACGAACCAGTTCCCGTACGCGCGCCTTCAGTCGCTCTACACTGCTCTGGGCTACCTTCAACCGGGTCTGTTTGTGCATACTGAAGCCGTACCCGAGGAACTTGCGTTCCCACGGATGGGCTACCGCACTCTTGTCGTGGTTCACCTTCAGGTGCAGCTCGCCTTCGAGGAAGGCGGTCAGTGCCGTCATCAGCTGTTCCCCTGCGCGCTGACTGCCGACATAAATGTTGCAATCGTCCGCGTAGCGACAGAAACGATGCCCCCGGCGCTCCAGTTCCCGGTCGAGATCCGTCAGCAGGATGTTCGACAGTAGCGGTGACAGCGGACCGCCTTGCGGCGTCCCTTTCGACCGTTGACTGACGACTCCGTCTGCCAGCATCCCGGCTTCGAGGTAACGCCGGATCAGCTTCAGCACCCGCTCGTCCTTCACCTGCCGCGCCACCCGCGACATCAGGATGTCGTGAGAAACGCGATCAAAGAACTTCTCCAGATCCATGTCGACCACCCAGCGGCGACCCTCTGCGATGTACTGCTTCGCACGGGTCACCGCCTGCCAGGCATTGCGGCCGGGGCGGAAGCCGTAACTGGACTCGGAGAAGCCAGGTTCGAACAGCGGTTGCAGGATTTGCAGCAACGCCTGCTGGATCAGCCGGTCCAGCACCGTCGGAATGCCCAAGGTCCGCACCCCGCCGTTAGGCTTGGGTATTTCCACCTTGCGTACCGGCGATGGCAGATAACTGCCGTCCAGCAGCGCTGCCCGCACGCTCGGCCAGTAGCGTTGGACCCATGCTTTTAGTTCGCTAACAGGCAAACCATCCACGCCCGCCGCGCCCTTGTTGCGCATGACCCGCTGATACGCGGCCATAAGATTGGTTCGTTCCACGACAGCTTCCATCAGCCGTCGCGCTTCCGCTTTCGTTTGCCCGTCTGTCGCCGTGACCGCCTCGGCACCCGGGGCGGATTCGGTCGGCTTCCGGCCTTCCTCTTCAATCCGGGTCGGCGTCATGCCTGTTGTGGCGTCATGGGCTGTCATCGAGATCAGACGTCCTAATTACGGTGTTTAATGTTCGGCCCTTCATCGCTCCGGTTTCAACGACTACTATGGCCTCTGCTGAGACCTGCCGTTCCATCCCGTCGCCTCTCGACGTCCGGTAGCACGCAATGGCAGAACGGCAGGGGTCCCCGGGTAATGCGCGCGACCTTCCTGCTTATGCCTGTCGGATATACGACGTAACGTTCCTGGGCAAGTACCGGACTTTGACGATATTGGCCGTCTCATCCCGTTACGCCGCCTCATATCCGCTTCCTGTTCGTCAGGCCAGCGATTTGCCTTCGACTTCCTTCAGATTCCACCTCGCGATGGACACCCTTGCCGTTCGGCTAACTGTTCCCCTTGCCGGGCCAGTAGAGGACTTACACCTCCAAGTCACCGGGCTGGCCACCACGGCCAGTCCAGTTGCGCTTGCGCGCAACGCGCCCTGCCGGGCGCACCAACAAAAAGCCCATCCGGCAGGGATGGGCGGTGAGGACGGAAGCCTGGCGGCTTACTTGGCGCCGGCATCCTTCACGCACTTCTTGACAAAGCTGGCCTTGGCCGCGCCCGCCAGTTTCTTCTCGGCCGCCTTGCCCTCGCAGCTCGACTGCGCCGCCGCCATCATGGCGTCTTTCTCGCACTTCTTCAGGAAGCTGGCCTTGGCGGCACCCGCCAGTTTCTTCTCGGCCGCCTTGGCATCACAGGCGGCGTCGCCGGCAAAAGCCACATTGGCCGAGGCCAGTGCCAGCAGAGCGATCATCACAAACTTGCGCATTTTTTCTCTTCCTTGTGGTTGCAGTTATGGTCGAACTCCGATCGAGACCCGGCTGGACCTTGCCCGGTCCGGGCCTGCCGCGTCGGCAGACGGCCCCGCCTCATCGAGGCAAGGCACGCGGCAGGAACTGACTGTACAACAGAAGACCGGCGCCCCCAAGCCGCCCGCGGCCGCAGCGTCCTGGCTCTTCCCGCCGCGCCCCCTCTGGGCGTGAACCCCATCACAACCGTTCGGCTCATGCTAATCTGCTTTTATTCCCAAGGACGAGAGCGACACAGCGTGGGCAAACAGGGATGCGTGCGGCAAGACAAGGGATTCGAAGCGCCCGGCTCGGCACCGGGCGCGCCACTTCCTACGTGATCGCGGAGTTCTACCTGACCGGCCTGGACTGATTCTTACCCGACTTGTTTGACCGCAAGACCGGCGCCGTTGGCGCCGGTCCAGACGGAGTCTTGCCCCATGACTGGGGCCGCAGGCACACAGAAGCTGTATTGGTCGGTGCCCGGATAACGACTCAAACAGGGCCGGCAGCGAGAGGCGACTCGGGAAGACCGCTCAAGGCAATGACTAACGCAGACAGCGCCACCGAAAAGCCCCGTCGGTTAGGCTGGCGCTTCGGTCCTGGTGCCGTCATCGGAACCGTTTGGTGCCCCCCGCATCGGAAGGCGGTTATCCCCGTTCTTTTTTGCGAAATACATGGCCTCATCGGCATGTTTGAGCAGCTGTTGCTCCTCGTCACCATGCTCGGGATAGAGCGCGATCCCGATGCTCGTCAGTGTTCGCAGGCTGTGGCCATCTATGTTCAAGGGTTGATTAAGCGCGCGGCGGATTTTTTCGGCCACCAGCGCGGCGTGCTCCGGCAATTGGATGCTTTCGAGCAGCACGACAAACTCGTCGCCGCCGATGCGCGCGACCGTATCCGCTTCGCGCACGCACTGCTTGAGTCGATTGGCCACCTCTCGCAGCAGCCGATCTCCTGCGGCATGGCCGAAGGTGTCGTTTACCTGTTTGAATTTGTCCAGGTCGAGGTAGAGCAGGGACAATCGCCCTTGTTCCCGTCTAGCCCTGGCGAGCGCAATTCTCAGACGGTCATGCAAGAGTCCCCGGTTGGGCAGATTGGTCAGTTCGTCGTATTGCGCCATGCACTGCAGCCGGGCGTGCAGCTGTTGGCGCTCGATGGCGGTGGCGACTTGGGTGGAAACGAATTGCAGCAGCTCTTTATCCTTTTCGGTGTAGCGTATGCCGCCCGAGTAGCTCTTCAACACCAGGGCACCGATGGTACCTTTGTGAGAATTGAGCGGGACGCCCAGCCAGCACAGCGAATTCCTGCCGACAGTGACCCTTAAATGCTCAGGAAGGGTGGTCAGCGTCTCGGACGTCAGCAGCAGCGGCTGCCCGGTACGGATGACCTCTGCGCAGAAGGTGCCTGCGGCGGGTTTTCGCGGCACGGGCGCCTGGTCGTACGCATCGACATGGTAAGGAAAGCTCAGCTGGTCATTCTTCTCATCGTACAGCGCAACGGAAAAATTATGGGCGGGCAGTAATTCGCCGATGATCTGATGGATGCGTTGAAACAGCGCCAGCAGATCCTCTGCCGTGTGTGCGGCTTCGGAAATGGCGTAGAGCGCCGCCTGCATCGACTCGGCCTGCTTGCGTTCGGTGATGTCATGCGCGACAGCAATCCTCAGTTGATCGGCCTCCGACCAGCGGGCTGACCACATGATGTGGACGACTTGCCCATCCTTGCGTACATAGCGGTTCTCGAAATGAGGCTCGGGATGCCCTGACATGATCTGCTTGGCCGCCTGCAGGGTCCTTTCACGATCCGCGGGCAGCACCATCTCGATCATGGCCTTGCCGATCATTTCCTCTGGCGTGTAGCCGAAAATGCGCTCGCACGCAGCACTGACAAAGACAAAGCGCCCCTCTGCATCGACAACGCAGATAGCATCGAGCATGAGGTCTATGAAGCTGGCCAGGGGCGCGCAGGTTTTTGTTTCCATGTGGGAGGCATGCGACAAGTGAAGGTTAAGCGTTAGCTGAAGTGTTGGCGATACGAGGGGCTATTTCTAGTTCTATGGCCGAAAAATCGCGATTTCCCAAGCGAATCGCCTTTCAACTCGGCGTGGCCGAGGGCGATGCCTGCTTGAGGGATAGCGCCTCGGCAACGCTCCTGGCTTCCTGGATTAACCCACCCGAAACGACAACACAGCCTGCCGCCTCCCGTCAAAACCAGCCCAGCCGCGTGCAGGCGCCGTACACCAGGTACGCCAAGCCTGAGTCGAGAAACAGGGTCGCAGCGAGCATGACGGCGGCCCGCACATCGGCGTTGCGATGCCGGACGGGCTTACTTCGGCTTGCCGTACTGTCGATCGAGGTAGTCGAGAATGAGGGGCACGTCTTCCTCCCGGATCGGCGCTCCCATCACCTTGACCATCTTGGTCACGGTCGCCTCCCAGCCCTTGCGGTCGAGAAAGCGCGAGTTCATCTGGATGTAGTCCAGGCTGTGACAGGCGGCGCAATTCCGGGCGACCACATCCTGGTTGGCGCCCGGCCGCAGCTTGATCGCGCTCTCGTCCGCCAGCGCCAGGGCGGGTAGCAGCAACAGCGCGTAGCGTGTCTTGTTCATGGCTCGCCCCTCATACCACGTCCACGGCCACCTGGTGGATCAGGTTATGGTGATACCCGGCCGGGTTGGCGATCAGTTCGAAGGTCTGGGTCTGGCCGACGCGGTTGGTGGCCTTGGCCAGCAGGATGTAGCGGCCCTTGCGGCGCGGCTGGAAGCGGTAGCGCCACGGGCGGAAGGAAAAGCGGCCGTGATCGGTGCCCAGCTCGGCGTTGCGCCAGTTGGTTCCGCCGTCGGTGGACACCTCCACCTGGCGGATGCCGTAGCCGGCGTCCCAGGCGATGCCGGCCAACTCCAGCGGCTTGCCCAGCGGCAGGCGCTCGCCATCACGCACGCTGGTGATGAGCGAATTGACCACCATCTCGGTGATCGGGGTGTTGACCGCCGTTTCCTGCGACAGGAAGCGCTCCACCACCGGAAACTTGCCCACCGGCACGCGGTAGGCGCTCTTGACCCAGAAGCCGTCGAACGGGGAAGACACCACGTTGATCGAGGTCAGGTGCTTGATCCAGTAGGTGGCGGTCCAGCCCGGCACGATCAGCCGCGCCGGAAAGCCGTTCCAGTGCGGCAGCGGCTCGCCGTTCATCTCGAAGGCGATCAGGGTGTTTTCGTCCAGCGCCTTCCACAAGGGCAGGCTCTTGACGAAATCCGGGGTCTTGTCGAGCA
>JACPUY010000169.1 GCA_016192025.1 Pseudogulbenkiania sp.
GGAGTGAGCGAGATAGGCGTCCCGGACAACATCGACGCATTCATCCCGATTGGCGCGGATGATGTCGGAAACGGTCTTGCCGTTGATGATTGACAGCTCGAATTC
The DNA here is from genome assembly GCA_016192025.1 of Pseudogulbenkiania sp. Lineage (GTDB taxonomy): Bacteria > Pseudomonadota > Gammaproteobacteria > Burkholderiales > Chromobacteriaceae > Pseudogulbenkiania. Next base: position 106 of record JACPUY010000169.1, read on the forward strand.
CATGACTCTCTCCTCTACTCGAGCCTGGCAACCCATGCCGGGTCGTACACCGTGTCGAGGTAGGGCGTACCACGGTCCGCGCACAGGAACAGCACGGTGGGCCGCCTGGATTCCGTCATCTTCGGTGCAAGCCTCTTCACCGCCGCGTATGCCGTCCCGCTGGAGCCGCCGACGAACAATCCATGATTCATGAGGAGTTCCCGGCACGCTTCGACGGTTTCGCGCTCGGGAATCAGGACAACCTCGTCGATTTCCGCCTCCGCCAGCAAGGGCGGGACGATGCTCGAACCGATGCCGGGAATATGACGCTTGTGCGGCTCACCCCCGAAGATGACCGAGCCTTCGCTATCGACGCCGACGACCTGGACCTTCGGAAAATGCTCTTTGAGCCGGCGCGAGACGCCGGCAATCGTTCCCGCCGTGCTGACGGCGATGAAGACATAATCGAGCGAGTCGAAATCGGCGCAGATCTCGCCCGCGGTCAGCTCGTAGTGCGCTTCCAGGGCGTCCGGGTTGCCGTACTGGTTCGTCCAGTAGGCGTTCGGAATCGTGGCGCACAGGTGCTTCACCATTTCCAGACGAGTCTTCAGGAACCCGCCCGTGTCGTCACGTTCCTCGACCTTCACGACCGAGGGGCAGATGCGCCGCAGGAAGGACTCGTAGATGCCGGTGATGTTGGGGTCGATCACCGGGATGAACTTCAGGCCGATCAAGTGCGTGAAGGCGGCGAGAGCGTTGGCAAAGTTGCCGGAAGAGGACTCGATCACCGTCGTCTCTTCGTCGATCTGACCTCGCTCGGCCGCACGTTTGAGTATCCAGTAGGCGGAGCGGTCCTTGATGCTCCCAATCGGGTTGACATACTCGAGCTTGGCGAAGAGATTCATTCCCTCCACGGCCAATGGCACATTGGGAGTGGGACGCAGGATTCTTCGGAGCATGTCCAGGCGGGTGACGAGACTCGATGCCGGTTCCGGCTCCCGGCATACTGCCGGGGCCTTTGCTGGTCCCGTTTCCCGGCCCTTCGTGAGTACCTCATGAGCTGATGCACGCATAATCTGACTCCTTTGGCAAGACCGATCAGGAGTACCGTCAGCGTCGGCGCTGGAGCCGAAGAGGTAACGCGGACACGAATGTAGAGGCACAGCTCTCCCCTGAGCTGTTAGTCTGCCTTCTACACCCTTGAGTGACCGCTAAGTAATTGATGCCGCCATGGGTCTCCTCGAACCTCGAGGAACTCATTCGGTTATTTGAACGGGCCTTCGGCCCCCACCGTTGCACGTACAGACGGTAACGTCTCCATTGAGCGGTGCGATGCGGTGGCGCTTGAATAAATCCGACCGATGCCGGCAACTCAAGTTCCCGCTCTCTCCATGATAGCCCTGAAAATCCGAATATCTCGCAGAATTTAGAGCGGCATCAATACCCTAATGCCATAGGAAAAACTTCGTTAATCTCATGAATAAGCCGACCTTACTTGATGAGATCATTCGCACGATGATAAGAGGCATCTGAGATTAATGAGCTGTTATGACTTATTCACGATTTTGATGCTACAACCCATTTCGTCAAATCAGCCAAAAATTCCCGTTCTTGAGTAATGATACAAAAGTACCTAATGATTGGCATAGTCCATCGTAATTCCGGCGACACAGAAGAGCTGGGGCTTGAAGCCAAAATAATAACTGACGGATGCTTATCTTTGGTCATGCGAACGGCTTTTCTCTGAGATTCTCTCCAAAAATGAAAAGAGGCCATAAGGTCTATTTAGTTTTGACGGAAACATTCAGTCTCTAACCCCATAACCATATTCGTTATCGGCCTTATGGTTTCCAGTCATATTTTATGTCTTTATTAAAGCTACTCAGCGGCAGATCTCCGCTTTCTTCATCAGGTTTATGCCTTTATCCTCAAGAAAAAGGCATTCCAACAACATAATAGATTAAACGAGCTCGCGACAGGCTTTATGCTTTCCGATCAATCCATGAAATGACAATCATTGTGGAAAATTTCAACAATTCCACGCGGGAAGAGGCCGCCTGTAAATTACATGTTCGGATAATTCGGCCCGCCGCCTTCCGGTGTCACCCAGTCGATGTTCTGGGTCGGATCCTTGATGTCGCAGGTCTTGCAGTGTACGCAGTTCTGCGCGTTGATCTGCAGGCGCGGTGCGCTCTCCTCGCGGCCGACGATCTCGTACACTCCGGCCGGGCAGTAGCGTGTCTCCGGCGCGTCGTATTTTTCCAGGTTGATGCGGATCGGTACCGTCGGGTCCTTGAGCTTGAGGTGCGCCGGCTGGTCTTCGCTGTGGTTGGTGTTGGAGATGAACACCGAGGACAGCCGGTCGAAGGTCAGCACGCCGTCCGGCTTCGGGTAGGCGATCGGCTCGCAGTCGGCGGCCGGCCGCGACGTCTCGTGATCGGCGTGCTGGTGGTGCAGCGTCCACGGCGCCTTACCCCGGAACAGATAGGTGTCGATGGCCGAGTAGATCATCGCCGGCCACAGCCCCCAGCGGAACGAGGGGCGGATGTTGCGCACCTGGTGCAGTTCGTCGGCGAGCCAGCTCTGCTTGAACGCCGCGCTGTAGCCGCTCACTTCCTGGCCCTGCGCCTCGGGCTGGGCCGACAGCGCCGCGAACACCGCTTCGGCTGCCAGCAGGCCGGACTTCATCGCGGTGTGGGTGCCCTTGATCTTCGGCACGTTGAGGAAGCCGGCGGTGTCGCCGATCAGCGCGCCACCGGGGAAGGTGAGCTTGGGCAGGCTCTGCAGCCCGCCTTCGGAGAGGGCCCGCGCGCCGTAGGAGAGACGCCGCCCGCCTTCGAACACGCCGCGCACCGCCGGGTGGGTCTTGAAGCGCTGGAATTCTTCGTACGGCGACAGCCAGGGGTTCTGGTAATCCAGCCCGACCACGAAGCCGCCCACCACCTGGTGGTTTTCCAGGTGGTAGAGGAAGGAGCCGCCGTAGGTGGCGGTGTCCATCGGCCAGCCGACGGTGTGGGTGATCTTGCCCGGTTGGTGCCGCTCGGGCTGGACTTCCCACAGTTCCTTGATGCCGATGCCGTAGGTTTGCGGGTCGGCGCCGTCGCGCAATTTGAAGCGCTCGAACAGGGTCTTGGTGAGCGAGCCGCGACAGCCTTCGGCGAACAGGGTCTGCTTGGCCCACAGTTCGATGCCCGGCTCGCCTTCCTGGTCGCCGTTCTTGCCGGTGCCGACGTTGCCGGTGGCCACGCCCTTGACCGCGCCGTCGGCGTGGTAGAGCACTTCGGCGGCGGCGAAGCCAGGGTAGATCTCGACGCCCAGTTCTTCGGCCTGCTGGCCGAGCCAGCGACAGAAGTTGCCCAGGCTGACGATGTAGTTGCCGTGATTGTTCATCTGCGGCGGGGTCGGCAGCTGAATCGATTCGGTCTCGGTGAGGAACAGGAACTGGTCCTTCTGCGCCGGGGTGTTGAGCGGCGCGCCCTTGGCTTTCCAGTCCGGGATCAGTTCATTCAGCGTCTTCGGTTCGATCACCGCGCCGGACAGGATGTGGGCGCCGATCTCGGAGCCTTTTTCCAGCAGACAGACGCTGAGGTCCTGGCCCTTCTCGGCCGCCAGCTGCTTGAGGCGAATCGCCGCGCTCAGGCCGGAAGGCCCGCCGCCAACGATCACCACGTCGTATTCCATGTATTCGCGTTCCACCGCAACTCCTCGCTCATCCGCATGACGTTGTCCGGCGACCATGATGCAATGAATCCGGCCACCCGTCAAAATCAAACAAGCGTTTAAATTATTCCCGTTTCGTGCAGTTGCACAATTGCCTCACTATCATACCCCAGCGCACGCAATACCTCGTCGGTATCGGCCCCTAGCTTGGGCGGGGCACGATGATACTCCACCGGCGTGCCCGAGAGCTTGATCGGGCAGCCGACCAGCGGCACGTCCTGCCCGGCGCTGTCCGCCAGGTGGATTTCCATGCCGCGATGGCGAATCTGCGGGTCGGCAAAGGCCTCGGCCACGTTGTTGATCGGCCCGCATGGCACCCCGGCCTCGTCGAGCCGTTTCAACCACTCGTCGCGGCCACGCGCGAGGAAGGCTTCGGCCAGGCTCGGCACCAAGATATCCCGGTATTGTACCCGTGCCGGGTTGGTCGCGAAGCGCTCATCGTCGGCCAGGTGCGGCTGGCCGACGAGCTGGCACACGGCGCGGAACTGCTTGTCGTTGCCGCAAGCGAGGATGAAATGGCCGTCGCCGGCAGTCTTGAACACTTGATAAGGCACGATATTGGGGTGGGCGTTGCCAAGCCGCGGCGGTACGGTGCGGCCGACCAGCCAGTTCATGTTGACGTTGGCCAGCATGGCCAGCGAGCAGTCGAACAGTGCCATGTCGATGTACTGGCCCTGCCCGGTGCGGCTGCGAGCCAGGAGCGCCGCCTGCACCGCGTTGGCGGCGTAGAGCCCGGTGAACAGGTCGGTCACCGCCACACCGACCTTGTGCGGTTCGCCGTCGGCCGGACCGGTGATGCTCATCAGCCCGCTCATGCCCTGCACGATGTAATCGTAGCCGGGCAACTCGGCGTAAGGCCCATCCTGGCCGAAGCCGGTGATCGAACAGTACACCAGGCGCGGGTTGACGCTCTTGAGGCTGTCGTAGTCCAGCCCGTACTTCTTCAGCCCGCCGACCTTGTAGTTTTCCAGCAGCACGTCGGCTTCTTCGGCCAACCTGCGCACGATGGCCTGGCCCTCGGGACGGGTGATGTCGACGGTGACCGAGCGCTTGCCGCGGTTGGCGCACAGGAAGTAGGCGGCAGTGCCGTCCGGCAGGCTGGGCGGTGCCCACTGCCGGGTGTCGTCACCCTGGCC
>JACPUY010000170.1 GCA_016192025.1 Pseudogulbenkiania sp.
GCCGCAACACGCTGGACCTGTCCACCGTCGAAACGCTAGTGCTGGACGAGGCCGACCGCATGGTGGACATGGGCTTCTACGAGGAGATCGTCGGCATCGTCGCGGCCTGCCCGCGCAAGCGCCAGACGCTGCTGTTCTCCGCCACTTACCCGGACAATATCCGCAAGCAGAGCGCGCGCTTCCTGAAGAACCCGGTGGAGGTCAAGGTGGAGTCGCTGCACGATGCCGGCCACATCGAGCAGCACTTTTACAAGATCCAGCCGGAACGGCGCGTGGCCACGGTGGCGGCCTTGCTCGGGCATTTCCGCCCGGTGTCGACCATCGCCTTCTGCAATACCAAGCAGCAGGTACGCGAATTGGCGAATGAACTGCAGCAGCAGGGCTTCTCGGCGCTGGCGCTGTATGGTGAGCTGGAGCAGCGCGAGCGTGACGAGATCCTGGTGCAGTTTGCCAACCGCAGCTGCTCGGTGCTGGTGGCGACCGACGTGGCGGCGCGCGGGCTCGATATCAGCACTCTGGAGGCCGTCATCAACGTCGATCTGTCGCACGATCCGGAAATCCACATCCACCGCATCGGCCGTACTGGACGGGGCGGGGAGAAGGGGCTGGCACTGAGCCTGGTCGGGCCGAACGACAGCAAGCGACTGGCGCTGATCGAGGATTACCAGCAGGCCAAGCCGAACTGGGCCGATCCGGCCGCGCTGACGAGCGGTGGTGGCCCGCTGGTGCCGCCGATGGTGACGTTGTGCATCGCCGCCGGCCGCAAGGACAAGGTGCGCCCGGGCGACATCCTCGGCGCGCTGACCGGCGAGGCCGGCATTGCCGGTCAGCAGGTGGGCAAGATTTCAGTATTCGAATTTGCCTGCTACGTGGCGCTGGACCGTAGCATCGCACAGCAGGCGTTCAGCCGTTTGGCCGAAGGGCGGATCAAGGGCCGCAGCTTCAAGATGCGCTTCGTCGGGGCCTGAGGTTGGGAGCAGGGAGTGTAGAAAAATCAAAAAGCGGCTACCAGCCGCTTTTTGCTTATGAAAACATAACCTCAATGGGCGTGTGTATGATCGTGGCGGTGTTTCCAGCTGTCGATCAGCCAGGAGATGCCCTGGATCACACCGACGACGGCCAAGGCTGCCAGCAGGGCCAACGGAATCCACGGTGCGGAAACGAACAACACCACGGCCATGATGACGCTGATCATCAGCAGGCCGGTGTACCAGCCGCCCTGTTTGTGTGGCGATTTCATGTCGATACCCCCTTCACCCTCTGCAACCGGCTTATGCCTATCAATTCAGTCTAGCTCATGGTGCCGGCAATGGCAGGGTGAGGTGGTGGACATCGGCTTTTTAAACAACAGCTTGGATGCCTCGGTGTTGACACCTGGTCGTCATGGTCCAGGTTGCCAGTTGCTGTAGCGCTGCTCGATTTTTGCCGTGGTGCCGTCGCTGATCATGCCGGCTAAGGCCTGTCTCAGACTGGCCATGACCGAATCGGGGGTGGCGGGATGGCAGGCCAGGCCACCGATCACCCGATGGAAGGTGTAGACCGGCACGATTTGCCGCGTCAGCCCCGCCTTGCGCAACAGGTCATTGGCGACAAGCCGGTTGGCGGCCCACAGATCGATGCGCTGGGCGACCAGCTTGTGCGGGTTGGCGCTTTCCTCGATGGCGGTATCCACAGTGAAGCCCCGCTCCTTCAGGTAGTCATCGCGCACGTCGCCATTGTAGGTGCCGATGGTATAGCGGCGCGCATCATCCAGCGTGTCGATACCGAATTGCCGGCTGGCCAGGCCAAACAGCGTCCATTCGGCGTAGGTGACCGGTTCGACCCACTTAAACAGCTTGTCACGATCCGGTGTGTGCGCCGTGTTGAACACGCAATGGTTGGGCAGGGTTTGGGCCATGGAATAGGCGCGCAGCCAAGGCAGCATCAGGATGCGGTGGTCGATGCGTGCGCGGGCCATCATCTCGCGCACCTTGTCGGTGACCAGCCCGGTGAGCTGCCCGTTGACCATCATCTGATTGGGGGGGTATGACTCGGTGGTGAGTGTCAGGAACGGGACCGACTCAGCCCGCAACGAGGGGGGGAGAGTTGAGAACAGGGTCGCCAGTAATACTATGCCTCCTAACCGGCCGTAATTGCCGACGAGGCTTCTCCTTTTACCCATTGCCACCCTTTGCATCGGTTATCGTTATTTGCCGTGTCAAAGGGTAAACAGGCTTGCCCAAGCTTGCAACCAGATTCCTGCCATTTTCGTATGGCCGACCCCATTCGGCGGTTGCAGAGGGGCTAACTGGCCAGCGCTCGCAACGCGGCCTCAGCCTGGCGGCCGGGCCGGTGCATAAAGGCCCTGGTCGAACCGTCTCAGCGCTGCAGCACGTAGCTGCCGGGTGCGGCGCCGAGCGGTGGGTAGCCCTGATCGGCGGCCCCGGGCGTGGGAGGCTCCCTGAGCCCGCCGGAATGGCGCTGTAGCCAGTCCACCCATGCCGGCCACCACGATCCCTTGGTCGGCGGGGTGGTGGCAAACCAGGCTACCGGATCGAGGTAAGGGGTATCGTCTGTGGCATGGGAAAGCCGGTAGTGCCGGCCATCGCGGCCGGGTTCGCTGACGATGCCGGTGTTGTGGCCACCACTGGCGAGCAGGAAGCACACATCGGCATCGGCGAGTAGATGGATCTTGTAGACCGAGTGCCATGGCGCGACGTGGTCGGTTTCGGTGGCGACGATGAACAGCGGTACGCGGATGTCGCTCAGCACGACCGGTCGTCCGCCGATGGGGTAGCGCCCGTCGGCCAGGTCGTTGTTGAGGAAGAAGCGCCGCAGGTATTCGCTGTGTATGCGGTAGGGCATGCGCGTGGCGTCGGCATTCCAGGCGATCAGCTCGTTCATCGGCTGGCGCCGCCCCATTAGGTAGTCGTGGACCTGCCGCGACCAGTTCAGGTCGCAGGAGCGCAGCAGTTGGAGCGCTCCGTTGATTGTGTCAAGGTAGCCCTGGTCCCACATGAGGTCTTCCAGATAGCTAAGCTGGCTGTCGTCGATGAACTGCATCAGTTCACCGGCTTCGGTGAAGTCGGTCTGGGCGGCCAGCAGCGTGGCCGAGGCGAGGCTGGGGTCGTGCTCGCGGGCCAGATACGCGGCGGCGAGTGCCAGCAGGGTGCCGCCCAGGCAGTAGCCGGTGGCATGCACCGGGGTGTCCGGCACGATGGCGCGGATGGCCTTGAGCGCGTCCAGTACGCCGAGCCGCAGGTAGTCTTCCAGACCAAGATCACGGTCGCCGCTGTGCGGGTTATGCCAGGAGATCATGAAAACGGTATGCCCCTGTCCGACCAGATAGTTGACCAGTGAGTTGGCCGGGGACAGGTCGAGGATGTAGTACTTCATGAGCCAGGCCGGCACGATCAGGATCGGTTCGGCGTACGCCCGATCGGTCTGCGGGGAGTACTGGAGCAGTTCGATCAGGCGGTTGCGGTAGACCACCTGGCCCGGGGTGGCGGCCACTTCATGGCCCGGGCGGAATGCCTCGGCACCCGGCGGCGGTTCGCCGCCGAGTGCGTGTTCCCAGTCTTCGAGGAGGTGGCCCAGGCCGCGCAGCAGGTTCTGTCCTCGCTCCTGCAGAGTAGCCTGTAGTGCCACGGGGTTGGTGGCGATGAAATTAACGGGTGACATCATGTCGAGCCACTGGCGGGCAGTGAACGCCACCACTCGTTCGTGGCGACGGGAGACGCCGTCGATGCCGGTGGTGGCGTTTTGCCACCACTGCTGATTGAGCAGAAAGCCGTGCGCAATCAGGTTGAATGGCCAGTGCTGCCAGGCCGGGCTGGAAAAACGTGGATCTTGCGGTAGCGGTTCGATGCCGGCCTCGGCTTTGCTGCCGGCTCGGGCCCGGACGACATGGCGGCCGAAACGGATGGCGTCGCGCAGCGCTTTTTCCCGCAATTGGTGACACTTGCCGGGGGAGAGGGCCAAGTGTATCGCCCAGTCGAAGCCGGCCAGCATCAGGCTGGCCGGTGCTATGCTCAGCGTACTGCGTGCCAGTCGGGCGTGCAGCAGCCGATCGAGGTGGTTCGGGTTGTCGGCCTCTCCCTGGGGGGGTAGCGGTGCCGCCGCAGGGTAGGAAGGTGACACTTCGGCCACCCCGTAGAAACCTGTCCAGTAGCTGGCCCAGTACCGCATGCTGTCGTACCCCCACATCAAGGGCCATGCTTCATGTCGTGCCGGGGCGAGAGGTTCCGGGTGGTGCGGAACGGTCAGGGTCGTGCCTTGCATCATCTCGTTCATGTCGCAACGTCTCCCTGGAAGTGTCCGTGCAGAGTGCCTGCAGTCACGATGGCGATGCCGTCTTCGTGTTTTATAGTACGCGGCGCTTGGGGTGGCCGTTGATACAGTTTAAACGGTAATGTTTATTTCTTGCGCCGATGCCCGGCTTGTCCTAGCCTCGCACGCTTTGAGGGAGGAATGGTTCATGCTGATGCTGCTGGCGGCGAGAATCGACCGCAACAACCACATCCTGATCAATGCGCGGCTGGACGGTTACCCGGCGCATTTTCACGTCGCCCCCGAGGCGGTGGACGTCTGGCTGGCCCTGCCGCCGCAGGGGCCGGCCAATTCGCTGACCTTGCTGGAGAGCCACTGGAGTCGCTTCGCGGCGCCGCTGGAGCGCCTGGTGCGGCGCCACGGTAACGACTTCGTGGTGACGGCGGAGATGCTTAAGCCGTGAGTGTTCGTAACCGCTCTTCGGTCAATCTTCGGTGCCATCCGGCCCGACCAGGAGTGTTCGCCGGCGCGGGGGCAGGTTACACTTTCAGCCTTTCACCAGAACAGACAAGGACAAAGCATGGAACAGTTCGATAACGTCAGCGTGGTCAAGAAAGCCAACGTCTATTTCGACGGCAAGTGCGTCAGCCACAATCTCATTCTGGCCGACGGCACCAAGAAGTCGGTCGGCGTCATCCTGCCGGCCAAGCTGACGTTCAACACCGGCGCGCCGGAGATCATGGAAGTGCTGGCTGGCGAATGCCGCGTCACCCTCACGGGCGAGACCGAGTCCAGAACCTACAAGGGCGGCGAATCGTTCAAGGTGCCGGGCAACAGCGCGTTCGATATCGAGGTGATCGACACAGTGCACTACGTGTGCCATTTCGGCTGAACCCGGCGGTAGCACCCACCCAAAAAGGCGACGCGAGTCGCCTTTTCTGTTTTTGTGCCGGGGACGGGGTCGTGCCGATTTACAAGCGGCACTGGTGGCGCGTAGTATTGCTACGTTTTTTTGGCGGCGGCGCTCTTGATCTGGATTGAGACTGGCCAGGGTATGGCGTAATAATCGGTTTGAAAATGTAGTAATGCCTGTTTTTGTGTGGTTTTTTGAAAGGTGTTGCCGTTTCATTCCGGTTTGTGTCCGCTGGCCAATTTTAGCTGCCAGGTGTGCTATACAACAAAATATCTGTAGCAATGCTACAAGGTTGGCACAAAAAACCGCCGGCGCTGCAGCGCGGACGCTCACCGTAGTGCACGCCGGATGACACGACTGTAACCCGCAGAAAATAGTATGGATGGAACGACAGATATGTCCTCTCAGTTTGGCAACACCAATTACTCCCGCGCCCTGACGGTGCTCACCTCCCTGTTCTTCATGTGGGGGCTGATCACGTCGCTCAACGACATCCTCATCCCGCACCTGAAGGCGATCTTCACCCTGAGTTACCTGCAGGCGGCGCTGATCCAGTTCAGCTTCTTCACCGCCTATTTCGTGATGTCGTTCCCGTCCGGCTACCTGGTCGAAAAGCTCGGTTACAAGCGCGGCATCATGATCGGGCTGGCCACGGCGGGCCTCGGCTGCCTGTTGTTCTACCCGGCCGCCGGCGCCAGGTCGTATCCGTTCTTCCTTGGCGCACTGTTCATCCTGGCCTCCGGTATCACGCTGCTGCAGGTGGCGGCCAATCCCTACGTCACCATGCTGGGCAAGCCGGAAACCGCCTCCAGCCGGCTCAACCTGACGCAGGCATTCAACTCGCTGGGGACCGCCATCGGCCCGCTGGTGGGTTCGGTGCTGATCCTGGCGGTGGCGATCAAGCCGGCGCAGGAGCTGAGTGGCCTGTCGGCCGAGCAGCTGGCCGCCTACGCTGCAGTCGAGGCGAGCTCGGTGCAGACGCCGTACCTGATCCTGGCGGCGCTGCTGTTCGCCCTGGCCGTGATCATCGGCCTGTTCAAGCTGCCGCAAGTCAAGGAGGCTGAGACCCCGGCCGAGGCGCCGAAAGGCAACGCGGTCTACCATGCGCATGACAGTGTCTGGGGCTACCGCCACCTGGTGCTGGGCGCGGTCGGCATTTTTGTCTACGTCGGCGCCGAGGTGTCGATCGGCAGCTTCCTGGTGAGCCTGATGGGTCAGCCGCAGATCGCCGGCCTGTCCGAGGCGGTGGCCGGCAAATACCTGGCGCTGTACTGGACCGGGGCCATGGTCGGCCGTTTTATCGGCGGCGTGGTGATGCGCAAGATCAAGCCGGGTTACGTGTTGGCCTTCAATGCGCTGGTCAACGCGCTGCTGATCGCGCTGGCCATGAGCGCTGGCGGTAAGGCTGCGATGTGGGGGCTGATCGCCATCGGTCTGTTCAACTCGATCATGTTCCCGACGATCTTTTCGCTGGCCATCGAAGGGCTGGGCAAGTTCACCGGCGAAGGCTCGGGCGTGCTGTGCATGGCGATTGTCGGCGGTGCCATCGTGCCGCTGATCCAGGCTTTCTTCGCCGACCGCATTGGCATCCTGTACTCCTTCGTGGTGCCGCTGGTGTGCTACGCCTACATCGTGTTCTACGGGCTGAAAGGGCATTACGCCGATTTCACCGCGGCAGGAAAGGTGGCGGTGGAGAAGCGCTAAGCATTACGGCAAGGCTCTCTTGATGTAGTTGAAACGCCCGGTCCCGCGTTGCTGTGGGGCCGGGCGTTGTCTTGTCGGGAGGGAGGGCGAAGTGTCGATTGGCTCCTTGCGCGGGCAAGGATGGACTTCTCCCTTTGCATTGTTTGTTTGGTGGCCAGCCGGGGCCTGCGGGGTTGCCAAATAAAAAGAGGGAAAGCGCATTACCAGTCCATGCGCTTTCCCTCGGCCGTTCTTCGAGCGGTTACTTGATGAAGCTGAGCTCTTTGCTGATCCGTTCGAGGATCGGCTTTTTCTTCGCGTTGAACTCGACCTTGTTCTGCTGGATCAGGTTGTTGCCCTTGGTGTCGATCGAGATGATCAACGGGCCGAACTCCCGGACCCGGTTGATCCAGAGGGTCTCCGGCATGCCCAGGTCCTGCCACTCGGCGCCTTCGATCTCTTCCACTTGCGTGGCCGCCAGCACGGCGCAACCGCCGGGGAAAATGGCATGAACCGCCTTGTTCTCCTGGCAGCCCGCGGCCGTTTCAGGCCCCATGCCGCCTTTGCCGACAATCAACTTGACGCCGGTCTGCTTGATGAACTCGCGCTCGAATTTCTCCATGCGCATGCTGGTCGTCGGGCCGATGGAGACCATTTCGAAGTTGCCGTCGTCCTTCTTGCGGACGATCGGGCCGGCGTGGAAGATCGCGCCGCCTTCGAGATTGACCGGCAATTCGCGGCCCTGCTCGATCAGGCGGCGATGCGCCACGTCGCGGCAGGTGACCAGGCGACCCGTCAGATAAACGACGTCGCCTACATTGAGGTCTTGAAGATCTTCGTCCTTGATGGGCGTAGTCAGAATCTTTTTCACAGGACCACTCCTTCGTGGGAAATGATTTCGTAAGACATATCGGCGTTGATCCGGATCTTGCCGCGGCGATGCGCCCAGCAGCCGGTATTGACGGCGACGCCGATGGTGGAGGGGTGGCGGGCGGACGATTCGATATTCACGCCCATCACGCTGTTGTTGCCGGTCAGGCCCTGCGGACCGATACCGACTTCGTTGAGGCCCTGTTCCAGCAGATCTTCCATCAACGCGGCCCGGGGGTTTCCACTCTTGGAATCGACCGGACGCAGGATGGCCAGCTTCGAAAGGCGCGCGGCGGTCTCGACCGAGGTGGAGACGCCGACGCCGACCAGCAGCGGCGGACAGGCATTGACACCACGCTCGGTGATGACGTCCATGACGAACTCGGCGACGCCCTCGTAACCCTGGCCCGGCATCAGCACCTTGGCAGCGCCCGGCAGGGTGCAGCCGCCGCCGGCCATATAGACATCGATGGTGCAGCTATCGAGCTCCGGGACGATGCGCCAGTCCAGCCAGGGAATCTGGGTCCCGGTGTTGGTGCCGGTGTTCTTTTCGTCGAAGGTTTCGACCGCGTTGTGACGCAGCGGCCCCATCCGGGTCGCGCCGGCCGTCGCCTCGCGCAGAATGTCTTCCAGCTCGCCGAGCAGCGGGAAATGGGCACCGGCCTCGACAAAATACTGGATGACGCCGGTGTCCTGGCAGCTCGGACGATCCAGCTTGTCCGCCGCTTCCTGGTTGCCGGCCATCGAGTCATAGATCGACTTGGCCAGCGGGTTGGTTTCCATCGTGCGCAGGTCGGCCAGCTTGGCCTTGACGTCCTTGGGCAGGCGCTTGCCGATGTAGGCCGTGAACTTGGCCATTACGTCGGTCAGGGATTGTACTGCTGCTTCTTTATCCACTTTTGACTCCTCAGGTGGGGGGATCACGCTCTTTGCGCTCTTCATGGCTCTGGTACGCGTAGCGCAAGCCGTCCAGCTGCCTGGTTGGCGGGAGAGCCTCTCGGGCACACAGCGATTGAGGGGGAGTGTAGTGATTGTCCTGAGGGAAAAACTGGGCTGAAAGTAAAACTATTATTTTCTGTAAGTTAATAATTGAGCTTGGAGCCGCTGTGCCTTGGGCTGTCTTCATGACGCATTGGCGGTGCCAGGTCCGGCCGGCAGCCGATCAGAGGCCGGACGAAAGGGGTGCAGAGGAGGGGCGCAAAGGAGGGGCGATGGATACGCCACCATCTGGCGTGCACTGCCGGGTGGTGCGCTGGCCTATCGAAGGGAAGGGTGGGGCTGTAACAGCTCCGGGGGCGTCCTGTCCTGATGGCGGCTACCAGCGCGCTTCGCTGCCGACGCTCTCGCTGGGCGGTTGCCTGAATTGCTGGATCAGGAAGTCGATAAAGACGCGCACCTTGGCCGACAGATTGTTCCGTGCCGGGTAAACGGCGTAGATGTCGGCCGGCGGCAGTTCGTAGTCTTGCAGCAGCAATTCCAGGCGTCCGCTACGCAGGTATTTGGCCAGGTCCCACTCGGCACGCATCATGATGCCGTGGCCGTCCAGCGCCCAGTGCAGGGCCACTTCTCCATCGTTGCTGCTCAGGTTGCCCCGCACCTTGACGGCTTCTGTCTTGCGCCCGCGGGTAAAGCGCCACACGCCGTAAGCGGTTTCGTCCTGCCTCAGCACGATGCAATTGTGCCGCGTCAAGTCATCGGGCACGTTGGGACGTCCGTGTTGTTTGAGGTAGGTCGGCGAAGCGCAAACCAGGCGGCGGTTGGCGGCGATTTTGCGAGCGATCACGCGGGTATCGGGTGGTTCTCCGAAGCGAATGCCGACGTCGAAGGCTTCGTCGGCCAGGTTGAGCGGCCTGTCCGTCAATTGCAGCTGCACATCGACTTCCGGGTACCGCTTGCAGAAGGCCGAGACCACCGGCGCGATATAGGTGCGTCCGAATCCCAGCGTGGCGTTGACGCGCAGCAGGCCTTTCGGCGCGGCGCTGCTGCTCGAAACCAGTTGTTCCATCTCTTCGATCTCGGCCAGGATGCGCCGGGCATTGGCCAGATACACCTCTCCCTCGTTGGTCAGACTGATGCGGCGCGTGGTGCGATTGAGCAGGCGTACCTTAAGCCTGCTCTCGAGCTGCGCCAGCCGCTTGCTGACGGCCGGAGGCGTGAGATCGAGCTCACGCGCGGCAGCCGAAAGGCTGCCTGCCTTGATCAGCAACGAGAAAAACTCCAGTTCCGACGGTGCGCTCATAGTTAACCTGCAGGAAAAAGTAGAGTGAATTTGAAGGCATTGTATCACCTCGTTCACGGGCTAAAGTGCACGCCATGAGATAGCTCAAGGGCTGTCTTGGAGGGTCATCCAGAGTGATGGCGCACGAGTACGAGATGGAGGAACAACAATGCGCAGATACAAGATTGCGGCCATTCCGGCCGATGGCATCGGTACCGAAGTGATCGAGGCCGGGCTGGAAGTGCTGAATACGCTTGCCGCCCGCGACGGCGGTTTCGCGCTCGAGGTCGAGCATTTTCCGTGGAGCTCGGATTACTACCTGCAGCACGGTCATTACATTCCGAAAGGCGGGCTCGAGCGACTCAAGCAGTTCGACGCTATTTTCTTCGGTGCGGTCGGTAGCCAGGAGGTGCCGGACCACATTTCACTGTGGGGCCTGCGTCTGCCGATCGCCCAGGGCTTCGACCAGTACGCCAACGTCCGCCCGGCTCGCGTGCTGCCCGGCGTGAAAAGCCCATTGCATAACGGCAAGGACATCGACTGGGTCATCATCCGAGAGAACTCGGAAGGCGAATACGCCGGTCATGGCGGCCGTGCGCACAAAGGCTTGCCGATCGAAGTCGGTACCGAAACCGCGGTGTTCACCCGTGCCGGTGTCGAGCGCATCCATCGTTTCGCCTTCGAGCAGGCCATGAAGCGCCCGCGCAAGCAACTGACGCTGGTCACCAAATCGAATGCCCAACGCTTCGGCATGGTGATGTGGGACGAAATCTTCGCCGAAGTAGCCAAAGACTACCCGGAAGTCAAAACCAACCGAGAACTGGTCGATGCCGTGACGACACGCATGGTGCTCAAGCCGCAGACGCTCGACGTGATCGTCGCCACCAACCTGCATGCCGACATCCTGTCCGACCTGGCCGCCGCGCTGTCCGGCAGCCTGGGTATCGGCCCGACCGCCAACCTCAATCCCGAACGCGACTTCCCGTCGATGTTCGAGCCGATCCACGGCTCCGCCTTCGACATCACCGGTAAGGGTATCGCCAACCCGACCGCCACGTTCTGGACTGCCGCATTGATGCTGGAACACCTGGGCGAAGCCGAGGAGGCGCGCCGACTGATGGAGGCGGTGGAAGCGGTCACCGCCAGCGGCTTGCATACGCCTGACCTGGGCGGCACGGCGACCACCGCCCAGGTGACGCGGGCCGTGTGCGATTACCTGCAAGGGTAAGTTGGGCCCCAAGCATCAAGAGCATGCCAAGGCGTTCAGTTCGGCATGCCTTGCCTGCCTCTCCGTAAAGCCGACAAGAGCCTGGGAGCAGGCAACCTTCCCATCGGGTGCACACAGAAGCATCCGGGAAAAAAACGACTAGGAGCAGACAATGAAACACTTTTTCGGAAAGCTGTATGTCCAGGTATTGATCGGCGTTACGGCTGGTGTAGTGCTGGGTATATTGGCACCCAAAATCGGCAGTGATCTCAAGCCGCTGGGCGATATCTTCATCAAGCTGATCAAGATGGTCTTCGCCCCCATCATCTTCGCCACCGTGGTATTGGGTATCGCGAAGATGGAGAGCATGAAGGAGCTCGGCCGTGTGGGGTCGCGTGCGCTGATCTATTTCGAAGTCCTGTCTACCTTTGCCCTCGCCCTGGGGCTGATCGTGGTCAATGTGATCCAGCCTGGGCATGGCATGAACATCGACCCGCACACGCTCGATGCGAGCAGCATCGCCAGTTACACGGAGAAGGCCGCCAAGTCGGATTCGTTCGTCGACTTCATGCTGCACCTCTTCCCGACCAGCATCGTCGATGCCCTGGCCAAGAACGAGATTCTGCAAATCCTGGTGTTCTCGACCTTTTTCGGTGTGGCGCTCTCCCACCTTGGGAAGCGCGCCAAGCCCGTCGTCGATTTCCTCGATGCGTTCAGTCACGCCATGTTCACCGTGGTGGGCATGGTCATGCGCCTGGCCCCGATCGCTGCTTTCGGTGCCATCGCCTTCACCGTCGGCAAGTACGGCCTGGGTTCCATCCTGTCGCTGGGCAAGCTGATGGCGAGTATGTACATCACCTGCTTCCTTTTCGTCGCCATCGTCCTGGGCAGTATTGCCCTCATGTCCGGCGTCAGTCTGTGGAAGTTTCTCAAATACCTGAAAGACGAACTCTTCACGGTACTCGGTACCAGTTCCTCGGAGTCGGTGGTACCGCAACTGATGCGCAAGCTTGAGCATGTCGGGGTGTCGAAGCCGGTGGTGGGCCTGGTGGTGCCGTCCGGGCTGACCTTCAATCCCGATGGCCAATGCATCTACTACACGATGGCTGCCATCTTCGTTGCCCAGGCGACCAACACCCCTCTATCGATGTTTGATCAAGTGGTGATTCTCGGCGTGCTGATGCTGACCTCCAAAGGGTCTGCCGGTGTCACCGGTTCTGGTTTCATTACGCTGGCGGCGACACTGGCCTCGATGGGCAAGATACCGGTGGAAGGGATGGTCCTGCTTCTGGGGGTCGATCGCTTCATGTCCGAGGCCCGGGCGATTACCAATACCATCGGCAACGCGGTCGGCACCATGGCAATCGCTCGCTGGGTAGGCTCTCTGGATCGTGAACGTGTAACACGGGTTCTTGACGGGGAAGGCGGCGATCCCGAAGACCTGCGTGCCTTGTATGAAGAAGACGACAGCAAAGCCGGTCCGGTTGGAGAGTTCGAACTGAAGCAGAGAGCGGCATCTTAAGGGCAGCCTTTCTGCCATGCAGATCGGGGGCAGTGTGATTGGCAGGAATGCATCCACTGCCCCTTTTCATGACCACTACTATGGAGTCCCCCATGGCTACCCTGTCATCGGCTGCCGCCAGTGAGCTGTTACACCGTATGTTCGCGGCCAGTATCGCTGCGGCGCAGCCGGCTCGTGTCATCGCCCCTTATCTACCGCAACCGCCCAAGGGCCGCCTGATCGTGATCGGTGCCGGCAAGGCTTCGGCCGCGATGGCCCGCGCCGTCGAAGACCATTGGGTCGGTCCGCTCGAAGGAGTGGTGGTCACCCGCTACGGTTACCACGTCCCATGCCGTCACATCGAGATCGTCGAGGCGGCGCATCCGGTACCGGACGCTGCCGGCGTCGAGGCCGCTCAACGCATCTTGCAGAAAGTGTCCGGCCTCACGGCGGACGATCTGGTGCTGTGCCTGATCTCCGGAGGGGGCTCGTCGCTACTGGCCGCGCCTGCACCCGGGCTGAGTCTGGCGGACAAGCAGGCCGTCAACCGCGCCTTGCTCAATAGTGGCGCCTCGATCACCGAGATGAACTGTGTACGCCGCCATCTTTCGGCGTTGAAAGGCGGTCGCCTGGCGGCGGCCTGTTATCCGGCCAAAGTGGTGACCCTGCTGATCTCGGATGTGCCCGGCGACGATCCGATCGATGTGGCTTCCGGCCCGACCGTGGCGGACCCGACCACCTGCGCCGACGCACTGGAGATCATCCGCCGCTACGGCATCGACGTCCCCGCCAACGTGCGAGTGTTGTTGGAGTGTGGCGAGGGTGAAACGATCAAGCCGGGCGATACCCGCTTGGCCGGTCAGGAGGTCCATGTGATCGCTTCGCCGCAGCTGGCGCTGGAGGCCGCCGCCGCCGTGGCGCAGGAGGCCGGCATCCCGGTGCATATCCTGGGTGACAGCATCGAGGGGGAGGCACGCGCGGTGGGTCAGGTCATGGCCGGGATTGCCTTGCAGGTGGCCCGGCGCGCACAGCCTTTCACCGCCCCGTGCGTCTTGCTGTCCGGGGGTGAGACCACCGTGACGGTACGCGGCCACGGCAGAGGCGGGCGCAATGTCGAGTTTTTGCTGTCACTCGGTATCGCGCTGGAAGGCCATGAGGGCATTTATGCCCTGGCCGGGGATACCGATGGCGTGGACGGACTGGAAGAGATTGCCGGCGCCTATCTCGCACCCGACTCGCTCCAGCGCGCCCGGCAACTCGGCATCAAGCCGCGCGACCGTCTTGCCGACAATGATGGCCACGGTTTTTTCCAAGCCCTTGGCGATTCGGTCGTGACGGGCCCGACGCTGACCAACGTCAACGATTTCCGCGCCATTCTCATTACTGATACCTGGAGCCACTGATATGCGTCGAAATCGTCATGCCAAAATCGTCGCCACCCTCGGGCCGGCCAGTACCGAGCGGGAGGTGATCAAGGACCTGTTCCTGGCCGGTGCCGATGTATTCAGGCTCAACTTCAGCCATGGCACGCATGAAGATCACCGCAATCGGGTCGAGCTGATTCGTTCGATCGAGCGGGAGCTTGACCGGCCGATCGGTGTGTTGCTCGACCTGCAAGGGCCGAAACTGCGCATCGGTACTTTTGCCGACGGCCCGATCCAACTTGAAGCGGGGGCGGCTTTCCGTCTCGATCTGGACCGCTCGCTGCCTGGGAATCGACAGCGGGTGGCACTGCCTCATCCAGAAATCTTCGCGGCACTGAGGACAGGCACCGAGTTGCTGCTCGATGACGGCCGTATCAGGCTGTACGTCGAGCGCTGCGGGGAGGACTACGCCGAAACGCGCGTCGTCACCGGCGGCCCCTTGTCCGATCGCAAGGGCGTTAACGTTCCCGGCGTGCTTCTCCCCTTGTCGGCATTGACCGACAAGGACCGACAGGATCTGGCGTATGGCCTGACTCTCGGCATGGATTGGGTGGCCCTGTCCTTCGTGCAGCGTCCTGAGGACATCATTGAAATCAAGCAGCTGGTCGGAGATCGTGCCCGTATCGTCGCCAAGCTGGAGAAGCCGGCGGCGATTCTGAACCTCGACGCCATCGTCGCCGAGGCCGACGCGCTGATGGTGGCGCGAGGTGATCTTGGTGTCGAAATGCCTGCCGAGCAGGTCCCGGCGATCCAGAAACGTATCGTGCGTACCTGCCGCCAGCTGGGCAAACCGGTCATCGTCGCCACCCAGATGCTCGATTCGATGGTTGCCGCGCCGGTGCCGACTCGTGCAGAAGCCTCCGATGTCGCCACGGCGATCTATGACGGGGCCGATGCCGTGATGCTCTCTGCCGAGTCCGCGTCGGGGCGTTATCCGGTCGAGGCGGTGGCGATGATGGATCGCATCATCAAGGAAACCGAGTCGGACCCCTATTGCCGCGAGGCCATCGATGCCTCTCATACCCGGCCACGTGCCGAAAGCGCCGATGCGATCGGGTATGCGATGCGCGACATCGCCGGTTTGCTGAAGGTCGCCGCTACCATCGCCTACACCGGTTCCGGCTATTCCGCGCTCAGAATGGCTCGGGAGCGACCGGCCGCGCCGATTATCGGCATCACGCCGCAATCGGCTACCGCCCGTCAGTTGGCGCTGGTCTGGGGCGTTCATGCGGTATTGAGTCACGACGTTGCCGACGTCAATGAAATGACCGATCTGGCGAGGCAGTGTGCACTCTCGGAGGGTTTTGCCACTCAAGGGCAAATGATCGTTATTTCCGCCGGATTACCTTTCGGCACGCCAGGCGCCACCAATCTTTTGCGCATTGCCCGTATCGATTAGCGCAGGGAGCGGCGTTATCACCAGGAGACGAGGCTGGCCATCCCTTACGGCCAGTCTCGTGCGCTCTCTGGCGGGAGGCGTCACGGCGGACGAAATGAAGATTTCTGCCGCCGTCGATCGGTTGTGATGAAAGCAGAGGGAGCAGGGGGGCGGCTGTTATACCCGGCTTGGCGGGAGGACAGAACACTGCGCTAGACGGAAGCCCTTTCGCCAACCCAGCCCGTTGGCCTTGGCCGCTGATCCACCCAGGAAAAACACCCCTACAAAAATAATGAGAGTGAGACAACATGAACTTTGTGCCCAACCTGAAAGTGGGCCAGCGTTTGGGCATTGGTTTTGCATTGGTGTTGAGCCTGCTGCTGGTGATTACCGTGCTCGGTATCTGGCGGCTTCAGGAGGTCTCCCAAGCGACCCGCGACATGATGCAAACGCCCATCGCCAAAGAGCGATTGGTGAGCGACTGGTATCGCAATATCGTAGCCGGTGTCCGCCGCAGCACGGCGATCGCCAAGAGCAATGATGTTGGTTTGGCGACGTTTTTTTGCCGAAGATCAGGTCCAGTCAACCAAGCAGAACAATGTGTTGCAAGGGCAGATTCAGGCCTTGTTGCAGAGTAAGCGGGAAAAGGTGTTGTTCGCCGAGGTCGGCGTACAACGGCAACGATTCCTCCGTGCGCGTGACAGTATGACCCGTGCCAAGCAGGCAGGTCAGATGGACGAGGCCAGCCGGTTGTTCGAACAGGCGTTCACACCGGCTTCGAAAACCTACATCGGGCAAGTCCAGGCTTTTCTCGATTTGCAACGGCGCGACCTGGATCAGCGAGCCCGTCAAATCGACCGCATCTATCAGGATAGCCGAGTGCTTATGATGGTTCTGGGTGGCGTCTCGGTGTTGTTAGGCATTGCCTGCGCTTGGCTGATCGCGGCAACGATTACCCGTCCGCTGCAACAGGCCATTGATGTGGCGCGCCAAGTGGCTGCCGGTAATCTGATGGTAGAGGTCGGTGTCCGTACCAAGGATGAAACCGGGCAATTGCTGGCTGCCTTGGCCGAGATGCGAGACGGCTTGGCCGGAATGGTGAGGGAAGTTCGTTCCAAAGCCGAAGACGCGGCAGGCATGGCAGATAGCATTGCCCGTGCCGCCGACTGTATTGCACAGGGCTCCAATGCACAAAGCGCCGCTGCTTCGGCGGCGGCAACCTCCGTCGAGCAAATCTCGTCCAGCGTCGTGGCGGTTAGCCAATATGCCAACGAGGTTATGGCGCTGACTCAGTCCAGTAATGCCCAAGTACAGGAAGGGAACCGCACGCTAACGCTGATGGCTGAGGCAATCGCCAGTTCGGAGCGTTCGATCGGCGAGATTTCCCATGCGGTGCACCAATTTGTCGCCAGCGTGAAGTCGATCACCGATATGACGGGGCAAGTCAAGACGATTGCCGAGCAAACCAATCTGCTGGCGCTCAACGCGGCTATCGAGGCCGCTCGGGCTGGTGATGCTGGCCGGGGTTTTGCCGTGGTGGCGGACGAGGTCAGAAAGCTGGCAGAGGAGTCGGCCAAATCGGCCAGCCGTATCGATGAAGTGACGTCGATATTGGGCCGGCAATCGGCCCTGGTGGAAGCCTCTCTGCTTAGTGGTCAACGGACTCTCGCAACAAGCCTGCACCATCTGGAAACGGTCACCGGTGTCTTGGTGGCGTCGGGTGTGTCAGTCGAGAAGACCCGCAACGGCGTATACCAGATGACCACTTCGATTCGGGAGCAGGCGGGTGTCAGTCAGGAAATCGCCCGTAACGTGGAAGATATTGCCCGGATGGCGGAAGAAAACCACATGGCTATCCAGTCAAGCGCCAAGTCGGCCTGGTCGATGCAGCAGCTGTCGGAGCAACTGCATGAAACCGTTGCGCTGTTCCGGGCATGACATCCAATTCAGATCCCTGAAATAGCTCGCCGATCAAGAGCCGCTAACAAAACCCTCTTGGTGTTGTTGCGCGATCTTATACCAGGCCCCGGCTGCACCGACCAGGCAGGACGCCACCCCGATGATATGGTGCGTGACGTTGCCGGCCAGTTCCGGCTTGAGCGGGTGGTGCAGGCTGTGGCGGTGCAGGCTGCTGAACAGCAGTGTGTTGATTCACCACTGCAACCCCCGGGGCTGCTCCGCCGCTCAGCGCCAGTAGCGCGGGTAGCTGCCGCGCTGGCGGGCGTTGTTGATCAGCAGCGCCACCAGCACGATCGTCACCGAGCCGGCCAGCACCGGCGTCAGCAGGAAATCCAGCCCGGCGTGACTGGCCAGCACTACCAGCGGATCGGCGCCGGCCGGGGCGTGCACGGTGCGGGTCAGCTGCATCAGCGGCGGCCCACCAGCCATTTCCCAGCGCATTGAGCACCAGCAAGCCCATTAGGGTGGCCACCAGATGGCCACCGATGATGCCAACGCCGTCCATGTCATCGTCGCCGAACACAAACTGGCCATCCGCCGCTACTTGGAGCGCCTGTGCACCGAGACCGGCTTGGCCACGCCGGAGGCAGCGGCCTGGCAGCTGTTTCTGATCGGGGAGGGGCTGGCGGTGAGTGCGCAGGTGTGCGGCATCGACGAGAAGCTGGCGCAGCAAGCACGCGCGATGGCGGCGACCCTGCTGCCCCGCTGAGGGGTAGAGCTTGACCGAAGATGGGGGGATGCGTACGGCATGAAAATGAAACTGGCGGATTGTCATTGCGCTGCCATGTGCCACACTGAAGCAAGCGGGAAAGGGGCTCGCTGACTGGTTTCAACTCTTGTTCAGGAGGTGTGAAATGACAGTTTCCGTTGCCAAATTCGCCGGCACCGTGCTGCTGGCGTCGTGCCTGGCCTTGCAAGTCCCGCTGGCCCAGGGCGGCATGATCTCGGCCGAACAGGCCGCGTCCGCGCAGCAGGCCCAGCAAGTCCAGGCCGACCGCGAAAAGGTGAAAGCCTTCCTCGACCGTGCCGCCGTGCGCGACAAACTCCAGGCGCTGGGGGTGCAAGCGGCCTTCGCCAAGGATCGTGTCGATTCGATGACCGACGAAGAAGTCACCACGCTGGCGCAACGCATCGATACGCTATCGGCGGGTGGCCGGCTCAGCAATTACGACCTGGTCGTGATTTTGCTGATCGTGCTGATCATCGCCATCATCGTGTAGTTTTTTCCTGATCCCGTTTGGGGTAACGCCAGCATGGGGTGCGGCTCAGGCTGCCCTGCTGGCGGTGGGGCCGTTGTGCGCCGGACAGGCTGACGGAACACCAGTACGTTGCCGGCCAGCACCAGAACCAGCCCTGCCAGCGCCAGCGGCGTCCAGCGATAGCCTTCCAGCCAGACCGACACGTTCAGCGCCACCACCGGGAACAGTACGGTGCAGTAGGCGGCGCGTTCCGGGCCGAGCCGGCCGACCAGCATCAGGTAGGCGGTGAAGCCAATTACCGAGCCGGGAATCGCCAGGTAGAAGAGGGCGCCGAGGTAGTGCGGCGAGCTGTCGAGGGTGAATGGCAGGCCGGCGGCCAGGCTGCCCACCAGCAGGATGAGCGCACCGGTCAGCATGGCCCAGGCGTTGGTCTGCAGCGGCGTGTGGCCCAGCGTCTGCAGCCGGGCCGACATCAGGTTGCCGGCGGAGAAGCACAGCGTCCCGAGGATCGAGAGCCCCAGTCCGAGCAGGGTGCCGCCGTCGGCGCTGTGGCCGGCCAGCTGCGGCCAGAACAGCGTCGCGATACCGGCCAGCCCGAGGGCGCCGCCCGCCATCACCGGTGGCGCGATGCGGCGCTTCAGGATCAGCCGCGCGTTCAGCGCGTTCCACAGCGTGGCGGTGGAAAACACCACGGCCACCAGCCCGCTCGGTAGGTAGTGGCTGGCGTAGTAGAAGCACAGGAAGTTGCAGCAGAACAGGGTCAGCCCCTGCGCCGCGATCAACCCGAGCGCCTCGCCGCGCGGGCGGTGCAGCTTGCCGCGCCAAGCCAGGATGGCGAACAGTGCCGCGGCGGCGAGCAGGAAGCGGTAGGCGATCGACAGAGGAATCGGCACCACGCCCAGCTGCACCTTGATGGCGATCCAGGTAGTGCCCCAGATCAGCACGGTGGAGAGGTAAAGCAGGGCGTTCATGATGGGACTCCGGTGTAGGGGGAATCACCGTAGTCTCGCCCGGTCCGGCGCCGCGCAATTGCATATTCCTGCGCTTTTTTGGAGGGGCCCGCCGGCTTGGCCACTGCAACAGCGTACACTGAGGGTCTAGAGGAACCACGCATGCCCACCGCCACCCTGCCGGTTTACGACACCCTGACCCAGACCAGCGCCGAACTGGAGCGCCGCGCGCCGCTTGGCGACGGCCTGTCAGTCGCGCTGTGGCAGCGCAATCAGCTGGAAGATACCGTCTACCGCCGTCCCGGCCACCACACCCTATCGCTCTACCTCGAGGGCGGCTTCGACATCGTGCGGCGCGACCAGCCTGACCAGCGCGGCGCGCCGGACAAGCTGTGCATCCTGCCGGCCGAGCACGAATCGGACTGGCAAGTCAGCGGGCCGATCCGTTTCCTGCATCTCTACTTTCTGCCCGAACGCTTCGACGCGCTGGCGCTGACCTTGCTCGACCGCGAAGCGCGCGACCAGCAGCTGCATGACCGCACCTATATGGACGACCCCATGCTTGCCGCCGTCTGCCGGCAGCTGGCGCTGCTCGACTGGGACAGTCCGGACGGCCGGCTCGCCGGCAATGCGCTCGGCCACGAGGTGCTGGCTCATCTGATGCTGACCCAGACCGGCCGGCGCCGCGCGCTGGCGGTGAAGGGCGGGCTCGCCCCGGCGCAGCGCCGCCGTGTGCAGGAACTGATCGAAGCCCGGCTCGACAGCGCGCTGACCGTTGGCGAGCTGGCCGCCGAGCTGGCGCTGTCCGAATACCATTTCGCCCGCATGTTCCGCGCCTCGTTCGGTCAACCGCCGCATGCCTGGATCTTGCAGCGCCGCCTGGCTCGCGCCCGCGAGTCGCTGGCCGGCAGCGGACTGGCGCTGGCCGACATCGCCGCCACCTGCGGCTTCGCCAGTGCCAGCCACCTCGCCAACCGTTTCCGCGCCGCGCTCGGCGTGACGCCGGGGGAGTACCGACGCTGGGTGGGGCGCTAGGCGGAAGTCGCCGGTTCCGGCGTGGTGGCGAAGGATAGCCATGGCCGCGACACTACCTGTCCGGCCCGTCTTTGTTGACCAGGAGTAGAGAGACATGACCGCTTCCATCAAACGTGCACTGATCGTCATCGATGTCCAGAACGAATACGTCACCGGCAATCTACGCATCGAATACCCGGCGGTGGAGTTGTCGCTGCGCCATATCGGCCAGGCGATGGACGCCGCGCGCGCCGCTGGCATACCTGTCATGGTGGTGCAGAACAGCACACCGCCCGGTTCGCCGATCTTTGCCCGCGGCTCCGACGGCTGGGCGCTGCATCCGGAGGTGGCGAGCCGTCCCGTCGATCATTACGTGGAAAAGAGCCTGCCCAGTGCCTTTGCCGGCACCGATCTGGAAAGCTGGCTGCGCGAGCAGGGCATCGACACGCTGACGGTGGTAGGCTACATGACCCATAACTGCGTCGATTCCACGGTGAAGCAGGCGCTGCACGCCGGGTTTGCCGTCGAGGTGCTGGACGACGCGACCGGCTCGGTCCCGTACTCCAACCGATCCGGCCTCGTCAGTGCGGAGGCCATCCATCGCACCTTCATGGTGGTGTTGCAGTCACGTTTTGCCAATGTGATGGATACTGCTACCTGGCTCGCCGCATTGGCGGGGCAGCCCTTGCCGGAGCGCGAGTCGATCTATGCCTCCTACCAGCACGCACGGCAAATGATGGCGCGGATGGCCTGAGTTTTTTTGTGGCTGGCCTACATGCGCGGTCGCCGCGGACAGAGACCTGCCGATGGCGGCGGCGGGACAGGGGAATCGACTCGCTGCCGGTCATCGGCCGGTCACGGTGCTTTCATCAACACCGGCTAGAGTGCGGTGTTTCGTTCTCTTGTCCGAGGAAAGTCCGTGGCCTATATCGACCTCTACTGTGAGCGGATCGCGCCGGGGCTGTTCGGTGAGCCGCTCAACACGCTGAGCAATCTGGCGTTCTTCGTCGCCGCCTGGTGGACGTGGCGCCGGGCCGGGATCGCCGGTCGCCACGCGGGCAAGGCCAGGATGCTGGCCGGACTGATAGCGTTGATCGGGGCCGGCAGCTTTACCTTCCACGCTTTCGCCACCGGCTGGGCGGAGTGGCTCGACGTGTTGCCGATCCTGCTGTTCCAGCTGGTATTCCTGTGGCGCTACTTTGGTGACGTGGCGGGCTGGCCCAAGGGGGCGACAGGGCTGTTTCTGGCGGGATTCATCGCCGCCGGGGTCGAAGCTGGCAATCATCCGCAGCTGGCCAACGGTTCGTTGTCCTATCTGCCGGCGCTGCTGGTGCTGCTCGGTATCGCTGTCTGGCACCGACGGGCCGGGCTCGCAGGAGGAGGTTATCTGGTGGCGGCCGCCGGCACCTTCTTCGTGTCGCTCTTGTTCCGCTCGATCGACAATGCTGTCTGCCCCGGCTTCGCGATCGGCACGCACTTCCTGTGGCACGTCCTGAACGCCGTGGTACTGGCACTGTCGGTGCAGGGGCTGGTGCATGGCGCGCGGGGCACTATGGAGGGTTGGTTGAAGCTAGTGCGCTAGTCGCTGCTGATCTGTCCGGCTGCGCGCGGTGTCAGCAGCTTGAAGGTGCCCATCGCCTTGGCGACCAGCTCGCCCGCTGCGTTGCGTATCTCGCCCTCGCAGAACACCAGGGAGGAGCCGGCGCGCAGGACACGACCTTCGCATTCCAGCACGCCGTTGGCCGGGGAGACAAAGCTCACGTTGAGGTCCACCGTGGCCACCCCGGTGGAGTTCGTGCGCGTGCCGCGCGCGGCGGCGGCCAGTGTGACATCGAACAGCGTCATCAGGAGACCGCCGTGGCCGTTGCCGGCGGCGTTCAGCAGCGGTGCGGTCAGCTCGACCCGAGCCCGCGCGGTGCCCGCTTCGCGTTCCACCGCGACGATCTGGCAGTGTTCGATGAAGGGGCTGTGGATGCCGAAGAAGTCGTTCATCAGGCGGTTCCTCTTTTTCTGATCCGGTGGGGGCTGGTTGGCCGAAAGTGACGGGCGCCGGCTATGGCTTGGTGCTGCCCGTTTTTAGCTGCTGGTAGTCGTCCAGCACGCCGTCAGCGTGCCGCAGCGCCTCCTGCAGCGTGACGGCTGCGGCCCAGCCGTCGAAGCTCAGCGCCGGGTCGAGCGCCAGTAGGGCACGGCGGGCCGTGGTGCAGACGTCCACCGCCAGGTTGAAGTCGGCCGGCCCCATCACCTTGCCGTTACGGATTTTCTTGAAATGCACCCGGCACATCTGCACGTATTGACGGACGGTGTCGTGCCGTTCCAGTTCGCCGTCGTTTTCCAGCGTGGCAAACGCCGTCATCAGCACCTGGCAGGCCGTTTCGGCGCGCGCCAGGCGTTTTTCCAGCGCCAGTTTGGCGTCGCGGCCGGGTTTGGCTGCGGTGGGTTTCTTGGGTTTTGCCGCCATGCATAGACTTTCTGGTTGGGCGGGGCGCTGTCGGTGAGAGCGCCCCGCGTGAGTTCGAGGGGCGCATTTTAGCGTGCATCGTTGCGCGAGGCACCTTCACCGGGTGCGCGAGCCGGCCCGCTGAGTAGCGGCAGGGTAGGCTGGCCGGCCTGACATCTGCCGGAGCCGCGGGCCGTCAGGGCGGAGTTTAGCTCAGCCCGGTCACGGGCAGGCTGGCACCATGAATGGCACGCGCACCGTCCGAAGCCAGGAACAGGATGACCTCGGCGAGCGCGTCGGGGGCCACCCAGCGGGTCGGGTCGGCACTGGGCATCGCAGCGCGGTTTTCCGGCGTGTCGATGATGCTGGGCAGGACGCAGTTGACGTTGATGTTATGCTCGCGCAGCTCCGCCGCCATCGCCTCGGTCAGGCGACTCACCACGGCCTTGGTGGCGCAGTAGGTTCCCATATGGGCCACGCCTCTCTGGGCGGCATTGGCACCGACGCTGACGATTTTCCCGCCACCGCCTTCGATCATGCGCGGCACCACGGCGCGCACCGCATGCAGCAAGCTGCGCGTGTTGATGTCGAACAGGAAATCCCAGTCCTGATCCGGGGTCTCATGCACCGACGGCCCCATGCGGAACCCGCCGGCGGTATTGCATAACACGTCGATCCGACCGAACTGGTCGACGGCCTTTTGTATGGCGGCCTTGACCTGGTCCTGGTCGAGCAGGTCGGCGGTGGCGAATAGGCGTTGCGGGCTTTCCGTCCCGAAGGCCTTTTCCAGCTGTTCGCGCCGGCGCGCCAGCAACAGCAGGTTGGCGCCGCGGTCAGCAAAGGCCTTGGCCACGGCCTGGCCGAGGTTGCCGGCGGCTCCGGTGACGATGACGGTACGGTTGGTGAAATCCATTGCGTGTCTCCTGCTTTTTGTTAGGGTGGCGTCGCCGTGTCACGCATCCTGAACGGTGGGGGCGGGCTGATGTTTGGCGGCGTGGTAATGTCCGTTTCCGCGCCACAGTACCTGGTCGGTGGCGAGCACATCGCCCGGCTCGTAATCCGGCTGTCCCTTCACCTGCTCGTAGATCGGCCCGAAATCGATGTCGGCCAGCTCGAGCAGATCGTTCAGGTGGTTCAGTACGAAATAGCTTTCCTGGAAGTCGTCGATGCGGTAGCGCGTGAGCATCAGTCGTGCCAGGTCGAAGCCAATGCGGTTGGGGGAGGGGTCGTCCAGGCAAAAGATCGATTCGGTATAGGAAGAGACGATGCCGGCGCCGTAGATGCGCAAGCCGTCATGCTGCTTCACCAGACCGAATTCCACCGTATACCAGTACACCCGTGCCAAGTGGTCGAGCACACCCAGCTGCTGTGCGCGCAGACCGCCGACGCCGTAGGCCTGGATATAGTCGGCGATAACCGGGTTCATCAGCATGGGCACGTGGCCGAACACGTCGTGAAAGACGTCCGGCTCTTGCAGGTAGTCCAGCTGGTCCGGTCTCCGGATGAAGTTGCCGGCCGGAAAACGCCGGTTCGCCAGATGGTCGAAGAACACGTCATCGGGCACCAGGCCGGGTACGGCCACCACTTGCCAGCCGGTGTGCTTCATCAACACCTCGCTGAGACGGCGAAAGTCCGGAATCTGGTCCGCGCCGATCGGCAAGGCGCGCATGCCCGCGACAAACTCGTCGCAGGCGCGTCCCGGCAACAACCTGGCCTGACGCTCGAACAGCGTCTTCCAGACGGCATGCTCTTCCGTACTATAGTTTTCCCAGCCCTGATCGATCGTCCAGTCGGCCCGTTCGGGACGCCCGGCGTCTCCCGCCGCGGCGCCGTGCTTGGTTGAGTTGCTCGCATTGCGTTCCATCGTTCTCCTCCGTTGTTTCGCCGCCTGCGTCATGGCGCGGCGGTCTCCTTGTCGTGGGGGTGATGTCAGTATCGTTGACGAGCGGTACTGCTGCTTCTGAACGTCTTGAGGGGTGGCAGCAATGACCGTATCGCAAACGGAAATTGACGGGATGATAGTATCAATTATCCAGGCATTTTGGTTTTCTTTTGAACGAATAGGACTTTTTGTCGACATAAAAATAATGTCAGAAACGGATGTGTGGAATTTATGTGCATCTGGTATCGGGGCGGTGAAGGCTCGGGCGAGCAGGGAGGCGCGCGATGCGGGCGGATCGCTCACGCGATGGGGAAGAGGCAAAGGGCAACACTGGGCTGCCCTTGTGGGTGATGGTGGGGGCGGGTCTTACGCGTCGGCCGGGGGCGTCTTGCCGCTCCAGCCATTTTCGAAGACCAGTTCCCGCAGCGGCTGGCGGTGGGCCCAGTTTTCCTGTTCCAGCATCGGCTTGGCGTAGAACTGATCGACGTGGCCGAGGCAGAGGATGGCCACCGCCTTGGCGCCCGGCGGCAGCTGCAAGAGCTCGCCCAGCGCGGCGGGGTCGAACAGCGACACCCAGCCCAGCCCGATGCCTTCGGCGCGCGCCGCCAGCCACATGTTCTGGATGGCGCAGGCGACCGAAGCCAGATCCATCTCCGGTAGCGTGCGCCGGCCGAACACATGGCGCTCGCGGCCGTCCATCAGCGCCGCCACCAGCACTTCGCCGCAATCCAGTATTCCTTCCACCTTGAGCCGCATGAACTCGTCCTCGCGCTCGCCCAGTGCCGCCGCCGTGCGCACCCGCTCGGCCTCGACCAGCGCGTGCATCTGGCGGCGCAGGGCCGGATCGCTGATGCGGATGAAACGCCACGGCTGCATGAAGCCGACGCTGGGGGCGAGGTGGGCGGCCTGCAGCAGGCGGGCGAGCAGGTCGGGATCGACCGGGTCGGGGCGGAAGTGGCGCATGTCGCGCCGCTCGCGGATCACGCGGTAGACGGCGGCGATGTCGGTGTCGGGATAGCGGTTCATGGCTGGAACAATCTGGCGGTGGCCGTGGGATTGGACGGGAAGTAGGCGTGCAGATAGCTCGCCACGATGCTGCCGTGACGGTAGACCGCCTCGCCGGGGGCCGTGCCGCTGGCGCGCTTGGCGTAGGCCAGCGGGACAAGTGGCGTCTCTAGGCTGGAATAGTGGAAGGTGTGGCCACGCAGCGTTTCGCCGTCCAGTTTCACCGACTGCAGGCCGAGGCCGGCCAGCCGGGTGCCGAGTGTGGCGTGGCCGGGCAGCAGCCCGAGCAGGGCGCCGGTGTGGCCGGCCTTGTCGGTGAGCGCGTCGAGCAGGTAGAGCATGCCGCCGCATTCCGCATAGAGCGGTTTGCCGGCGGCAACAAAGGCGCGCAGTGCGGATGCGGTACGCAGGTTGGCCGCCAGCGTGGCGAGGTGCAGTTCAGGGTAGCCGCCCGGCAGGTAGACGGCGTCGGCCGGTGGCAGGTCGTCGTCGGCCAGCGGCGAGAAGAATGCCAGCTCGGCCCCGAGCGCGGCGA
>JACPUY010000139.1 GCA_016192025.1 Pseudogulbenkiania sp.
ATGCACACGTTCTTCCTGCGCGCTTTCAACATCAACAATGCGCTGATCAAGCCGGGTTCCATCACGCTGTGCGGCGTGCCCATCGATGTTTCCAAGATCAACGTCCCGGTGTACATCTTTGCCGCCCGCGAAGATCACATCGTGCTGTGGACCTCGGCCTACTCCGGCGTCAAGTATCTGACCGGCGCACCGAGCTGCCGCTTTGTGCTGGGGGCGTCCGGCCACATCGCCGGTTCGATCAATCCGGTCACCAAGGACAAGCGCAACTACTGGGTCAACGAAGCCCATCCGGAAGACCCGGAAGACTGGCTGGAAACCGCGGAAAGCCGCCCCGGCAGCTGGTGGAAGGACTGGGACAGCTGGCTTGCTCCGCAATCCGGCAAACAGGTAGCCACACCCAAGGCCATGGGCAACAAGGAGTTCCCGCCCATCGAGCCGGCCCCTGGCGCCTACGTTCGCGCCAAGGCGCTGCCGGCAGTGGTCGCATCGCTGCAATGATCCGCCCCGGCCCCGGTGCCACCGGGGCCGTTTTCAACATGTCATTGTCCGGCCCAGGCCGTTGACAATTTTAGTCAAATGAACGGAGAAGACTGATGGAAGAGATCGTTATTGTCGCCGCAGGCCGTACCGGTGTTGGCAACTTTGGTGGCTCGCTTGCGAAAATTCCGGCACCGGAACTGGGCGCCACGGTGATCAAGGCCCTGCTGGAAAAAACCGGCATCGCGCCGGAACAGGTCTCGGAAGTGATCATGGGGCAGGTACTGACCGCCGGTGTCGGCCAGAACCCGGCACGTCAGGCATTGATCAAGGCCGGCATTCCGGTCCATGTTCCGGCCATGACCATCAACCAGGTGTGCGGTTCCGGCCTGAAGGTGACCCATCTGGCGGCCCAGGCCATCGCCTGCGGCGACGCCGAGATTGTCATCGCCGGCGGCCAGGAGAACATGAGCCTGTCCCCGCATATCCTGCCGGGTTCGCGCGACGGCTTCCGCATGGGCCCGGCCACGCTGGTCGACACCATGGTGTACGACGGTCTGACCGACGTGTACAACCAGTACCACATGGGCATCACCGCCGAGAACATCGCCGAGAAGTACGGCATCAGCCGTGAAGAGCAGGACGCCTTCTCCGCCGCCTCGCAGAACAAGGCCGAAGCTGCCCAGGCCGCCGGCAAGTTTGCCGACGAGATCATCCCGGTGCTGATTCCGCAGCGCAAGGGTGACCCGATTGCCTTCGCCTCCGACGAGTTCATCAAGCAGGGCGCCACCGCCGAAGGCCTGGGCAAACTGCGTCCGGCCTTCAAGAAAGACGGTACCGTCACCGCCGGCAACGCCTCCGGCGTCAACGACGGTGCCGCCGCGGTGATCATGATGAGCGCCAAGAAAGCCGCCGAACTCGGCCTGAAGCCGCTGGCCCGCATCAAGGCCTACGCTTCGTCCGGCGTCGAACCGTCCATCATGGGCATGGGCCCGGTGCCGGCCACCCAGCGCGTGCTGGAGCGTGCCGGCTGGACCCTGGGCGAGGTCGACCTGATCGAAGCCAACGAAGCGTTTGCCGCACAAGCGCTGGGTGTAGCGCGCGAACTGCAGTGGGACGCCGACAAGGTCAACGTCAACGGTGGTGCCATCGCCATCGGCCATCCGATCGGTGCCTCCGGCTGCCGCATCCTGGTCAGCCTGCTGCACGAAATGCAGCGTCGTGACGCCAAGAAGGGCCTGGCCACGCTGTGCATCGGCGGCGGCATGGGTGTGGCGCTGGCCGTCGAACGCGACTGAACCCAGTCCTAACCCACACACAAGCCGGGAACCTGTTTCCCGGCTTTTTCATGCCGCCAAATACTGTCAAGGCCGATCGACACCCCTTATACTCGGTTCAAACCGAACCGGACGGCCATGATTACCCCTGCATTCCCTCTTCGCTTCTTCCCTGCTTCGAGACCAGTCCTGAGACGCCTGGCCTGCTGCCTCGCCGCCCTCTACCTGCTGCTGATGCCGGCGGCTCAGGCCGCGCCAAGACTCTCCCTGTACACGGAAGAATCGCCGCCGAGGACCTTCGCCAACGCCAAGGGAAATCCCGACGGGATGGCGGTCGAGGTGGTGAACGAGATTTTGCGCCGCACCGGGCAAAACAACAGCGTGGCCATGGCGCCGTGGATGCGAGGCTACCATCTGCTTTTGACCAAGCCCAACGTGATGCTGTTCACCATCGGGCGAACCGCCGAACGCGAGCGCCACATGACCCTGCTCGGCCCGATCGCCATTTCCAGCACCGTGCTCCTGGCGCGCAGCGAAGAGGCTTTGCCGCTGCAGGCCATGGGCAGCGACATTCTGAAACGGAAAGTGGCCGCCTACCAAGGCAGTATTTTCGAGAGCACGGCCCGCAACAAGGGTTTTACCTCCATCCGCCAGACCAGCAGCTCGGAGGAAGCGGCACGCATGCTGCTCGCCAGGCGCGTCGACCTGTGGGTGGAAGGCAATATCGCCGTCGCCCAGACACTGCAACGACTGGGCGTCCCGCCAGGCCGCGTTGCCCGAGTGATGACGCTCGACTCGCTGGATCTTTATCTCGCCTTTTCGCGCGGGACCGACCGCGACACCATCCTGCAATGGCAAACGGCCCTGCGCGACATGAAGAAGGATGGCACGTTCCAGAGCATCCATCAGCGCTGGTTTCCCGGCGAGTCGCCACCGTTGCAGGTGGTGCGCCTCGGGCTCGAGCCCTGAACAGCCGCAAAAAAGCCCAACGCTCGGTTGGGCTTTTTTGCTGACAGAGAGGAGACCAGACCGCTTACATCGCGTCCAGCACTTCAATGCCCAGCAGATCGAGGCCGCTCTTGAGGGTTTTGGCTGTCAGCGCCGCCAGCTGCAGGCGGCTGGCCTGTACTTCGCCTTCGCTCTTCAGGATCGGGCAGGCCTCGTAGAAGCGAGAGAACAGCGTGGCGAGTTGGTACAGGTACTGGCACAGGTAGTGCGGGTAGCCGCTGTCGGCCACGTCCTTGACCGTGTCTTCGAACTGGGCCAGGGCGACGGCCAGCTGCTTTTCGGCCGCCTCGTTAATGACGACCGGGGCCGTGGCATCGTAATCCTCGGCCTTGCGGAACACGCTCTGCACACGGGTATAGGCGTATTGCAGGTAGGGGGCGGTATTGCCCTCGAACGACAGCATGGTGTCCCAGTTGAACACGTAGTCGCCGATACGGTTCTTCGAGAGATCGGCATACTTGACCGCACCGATGCCGACGACGTTGGCGATGCGGCGCTTGTCTTCTTCCGGCAGCTCGGGGTTCTTCTCGGCCACCAGCTGGTAGGCGCGCTCTTCCGCTTCTTGCAGCAGGTCGATCAGCTTGACGGTGCCGCCGCTGCGGGTCTTGAACGGCTTGCCATCCTCGCCCATCATGGTGCCGAAGGCGATGTGCTCGAGCGACATGCTGTCCGGCACGAAACCGGCCTTGCGACAGATACTGAACATCTGCTGGAAATGCAGGCTCTGGCGCGCGTCCACCACGTACAGCACACGCTCCAGCTTGAGCTCGCGGTGACGGTAGCGCACCGCGCTGATGTCGGTGGTGGTGTAGAGGAAGCCGCCATCCTTCTTCTGGATGATCACCCCCATCGGCTCGCCTTCCTGGTTCTTGAACTCCTCCAGGAACACCACCTTGGCGCCCTGGTCTTCGGCCAGCATGCCGGAGGCTTCCAGGTCTTTCAGTACCACCTGCAGGTCATCGTTGTAGGCCGATTCGCCGCGCACGTGCTCGCGGGTCAGGCCGACGTTGAGCTTGCGGTACACCGCTTCGCAGTGCTCCAGCGACACGTCGACGAACTGCCGCCACAGGGCCAGCACTTCCGGGTCGCCGCCCTGCAGCTTGACCACGTAGTCGCGGGCGCGGTTGGCGAACTCCTCATCCTCGTCGAAATGCACCTTGGCCTTGCGGTAGAACGCTTCCAGGTCGTTCAGCTCGAGCTGGGCGGTACCTTGCTGACTCTCCTCCACCAGCAGCGCGGTCAGCATGCCGAACTGGGTGCCCCAGTCGCCGACATGGTTGGCGCGCACCACGTCGTGGCCGAGGAAGCCCAGCACGCGCGCCAGCGCGTCGCCGATGATGGACGAGCGCAGGTGGCCGACGTGCATTTCCTTGGCCAGGTTGGGCGAGGAGTACTCGACCATCACCCGTTGCGGCGCCGGCAGCTCGATAGCCAGCTTGTCGTCGGCCAGCGCAGCCTCGGCACGGCGCGCGAGGAAGGCCGGGTCGAGGTGGATGTTGATGAAGCCGGGGCCGGCGATTTCCAGCTTGCTGGCGATGCCGTCAAGATCGAGCGCGGCCAGCACTTTCTGGGCCAGTTCGCGCGGATTGGTCTTGAGCTGCTTGGCGGCAGCCATCACGCCGTTGGCCTGGTAGTCGCCGAATTCCGGCTTGCTGGCCGGCTGGACGTTGGCCGAAGCGTCAGGCGCGCCGGCGGCGGCGAGTGCAGCCTGCACCCGCGCGGAAATCAGTTGCTGAATGGTCATGTCGGTCCCGAAAGGTCTGGCGCAAGTGGCTCGCGGCCCTTGCGTGATATCAGGGTGAAATTGTAAGCGCTCGCCACCGGCCAGGGCAAACTTTGCCGCAGTGCAACGTGGGTTGGCCAAAGCAAAACGCGGCGCCCCTGGAAAGAGTGCCGCGCCTTCGGCCAATCTTGCGTCGTCAGCTCAGAGCAGGCGGGCGATCAAGGCTTTCTCCATGCCGGCCATGCCCGGAATCTTCACCTTGACGCCGTTGCCCGGTGCTACCTGAGCGGCTTCGTCGTTGCGCGTCATCATGGTCAGTTCGATGATGCGGTTGCCGCTCGGGTGGATGATCTCCAGTTGGTCGCCGACAGCGAAGCGGTTCTTCACGTCGATCAGCGCCCAACCGTCGGCATCGACTTCGAGCACTTCGCCGACGTACTGGCTGCGCTTGGCCTGCGAGTGGCCGGTCAGGTAGTTCTGGTATTCCTGGGTCTGGTGACGCTCGAGAAAGCCGGGGGTGTAGCCGCGGTTGGCCAGGCCTTCCAGGTCGGCCAAGAGCGAGAAGTCGAACGGGCGGCCGGCCACGGCGTCATCGATCGCCTTGCGGTAGGCCTGCGCGGTACGCGACACGTAGTAGATCGACTTGGTGCGGCCTTCGATCTTCAGCGAATCGACACCGATCTTCACCAGCTTCTCGACCTGCTCGATGGCGCGCAGGTCTTTCGAGTTCATGATGTAGGTGCCGTGCTCGTCCTCGATGATCGGCATCAGCTCACCCGGGCGGCTACCCTCTTCGATCAGGTAGGTCTTGTCGGCCAGCGGGTGGCGCTCGGCACCACCGCAGGCGGCGAAGCTCTGGTTGGCCTCTTCCAGCGCCTTGTTGAAGTCGAACTTGATGGTCTGCACGTCGCCGGCGTCGTCACCCTGGGTGTCGTGCATCTTGTAGTCCCAGCGGCAGGCGTTGGTACAGGTGCCCTGGTTCGGGTCGCGGTGGTTGAAGTAGCCGGACAACAGGCAGCGGCCCGAGTAGGCGATGCACAGCGCGCCGTGCACGAACACTTCCAGTTCCATGTCCGGGCATTCCTGGCGGATCTCGGTGATCTCGTCCAGGCTCAGCTCGCGCGACAGGATGACTCGGGTCAGGCCGATCTTCTGCCAGAACTTCACCCCCATCAGGTTGGTGGTGTTGGCCTGCACCGAGAGGTGAATCGGCACTTCCGGCCACTTCTCGCGCACCATCATGATCAGGCCGGGGTCGGCCATGATCAGCGCGTCCGGCTTCATCTCGATCACCGGCGCCATGTCGGCCAGATAGGTTTTCAGTTTGGCGTTGTGCGGCAGGATGTTGCTGGCGACGAAGAACTGCTTGCCGCGCGCGTGCGCTTCTTCGATGCCCTGCTTCAGCTCTTCCAGCTTGAATTCGTTGTTACGGGCACGCAAGGAGTAGCGCGGCTGGCCGGCGTACACGGCGTCGGCGCCAAAATCGTAGGCGGCGCGCATCTTGTCGAGCGAGCCGGCAGGGAGCAGCAGTTCCGGGGCTTTCATCGGGCTTTCTATTTCAGTATTCAGTGCAACATGCTGCCGGAAGGCAGCGGCTTCAGGTCCGGCTCGACAAAGGCCTTGCGAGCGGTCTCGTTGTACAGTTTCTCTTCGGAATAATGTTGCAGCACCACGCAGCGCAAGTCTGTGCTGACGTCGTGGCAGCAGGCAAGAAATCCCGCCCAGTCTTCCAGCAGTTCCGGCTGCGCGTCGAGGCGGCTGTACAGGATGGCCAGCGCCGCCATGGTCAGCGTGTGGTGGTACTTATGCGCCGCCCCCTTGGCCATGGCATAACGGGACAAGGTATGGGCACAGCGGGCCGCCGCCTCGCGCGCCGGATAGCGGCGCCGGTAGGCCCAAGCCGCCCGCAGATGGGCCTCGTGATTGAAGTCGGCTTCAGGCAACGCCAACATTTCCAGCTGTCGCAGCAACCCTTGGTGATCCATGGCGGGGAACACTCCGAAGAGAGGAAAAAGAACAAGGCCCCACCGGCAGTGGAGCCTTATTTTGATCATTGTGCGGCGCGATTATGCGCCCCGCCTTGGCCACAGTCAACTCCGGCCAACGTCAGATCCATGACTTTAAGATATTGTTTTGAATGCCATTTTTTTACTTCATGGCTTTTTCATCAAAGCCGCCAGTGCGATGAACTGTCCGATCACGCCGACCGCCATCAGCAGGGACCACAGCATGGCCGGCACCAGACCGACACCGGCGGTTGACTGCATGCCGGCCCCGGCCAGCATCAGCAACAAGGTCGACAGCAGTAGCACCAGGATGGCCAGACGGCGATCCTGGCGCAGGCGGCGGAAAAACAGTTGAATCATGGCATGGCACCTTTGGAAACCGGTAACGGGGCCGTGACGGCCTTGCACAAGGGCGGATTGTAATACAGGAGAGGCATCGCCCGGCGCTCGGCGAGGACAGGCCATTTTTAACGTCCACTCCGCCACCCGTCAGGCATAATGAGCGGCCGGATCCCCGTTAGGAGTCAACCATGCTGTTCACATCGAGCCTGCTGGGCGAAGTCGAGGTCAATGAGGCCACCACCCTGCACTTTCCCCACGGCATTCCCGCGTTTGAAAACTGCACCCGCTTCCAGCTGTTCCATGACCAGGACAAGGCCGATCCGAGCGTGTTCTGGATGCAGTCGCTGGATAATCCGGACGTGCTATTCAGCGTGGTGCCGCCCACCGAACTGGGGCTGCGTTACGAGATCGAGCTGGGCGAAGACGACGTGGCCGCGCTCGAACTGACCCGCACCGAGGATGCCACCATCCTGCTGATGGTGTACAAGGCGCAGGAGCAGGCGGATGAGTCGCACCCAGTGCTGGCACCACTCAGGGCCAACGTGCGCAATCCGCTGGTGGTCAACCTGGTGGCACGCCGCGGCCTGCAGAAGTCCGGTCTCGGCTGCGATATCCTGTTCCACAATCGCGGCTGAGCCGGTCGCACCATCAAAGCAAGCGGCCGCCCATATCGAGCGGCCGTTTTCATTGGGTCGGACAATAAGGCGATCAGCCCTTCAGCACCTCGGCCATCGCATCGGCCACGTATTCCACGTTGCGGCTGTTGAGGCCGGCCACGCACATGCGGCCGGAGCGCACCAGGTAGACGGCGAACTCCTCGCGCAGGCGGTCGACCTGTTCCGGGCTCAGGCCGGTATAGCTGAACATGCCGCGCTGCTTGACAAAGTAGCTGAAGTCACGGCCCGGCACCTTGGCGGCCAGCACCTGGTACAGCTTCTGGCGCATGGCCTTGATGCGTTCGCGCATCTCGGCGACTTCGCCCTCCCACTCTTCGCGCAGCGCCGCGTCGTTCATCACCATGGCGGTGACCTGGCCACCGTGGGTCGGCGGGCTGGAATAGTTACGGCGCACGGTGGCCTTCATCTGGCCCAGCACGCGGCCGGCTTCTTCGGCATCCTGGCACACCACCGACAGGCCGCCGCAGCGCTCGCCGTAGAACGACAGGTTCTTGGAGAACGAGTTGCTGACGAAGAAGCTGACGCCGGCGTCGGCCATGGCGCGGATGGCGTAGGCGTCCTCGTCCAGACCGTCGCCAAAGCCCTGGTAGGCGATGTCGAGGAAGGGGATCAGCTGGCGCTCGACCACCACGGCGATCACCTGCTGCCACTGCTCATTGGACAGGTCGACGCCGGTCGGGTTGTGGCAGCACGGGTGCAGCAGCACCACGGTCTTGGCCGGCAGTTGCTTGAAGCAGGCGATCATCTGGTCGAACTTCACGCCGCCGCTGACCGCATCGTAGTAGGGGTAATCGTGCACGGCGAAGCCGGCGCCTTCGAACATGGCGCGGTGATTGTCCCAGGTCGGGCTGCTGACCCACACCTCGCTGACTGGGAAGTAGCGCTTGAGCAAATCGGCACCGATCTTCAGCGCGCCGGAGCCGCCGATGGTCTGGATGGTAGCGATGCGGCCGGACTTGACCGCCTCGTGCCCGGCGCCGAACAGCAGTTCCTGCACCGATTGGCGGTAATTGGCGGCGCCTTCCATCGGCAGGTAGGAGCGCGGGCCGGCGGATTTCACCCGCGCCGCCTCGGCCTTCTGCACCGACGGCAGCAGCGGAATGCGGCCTTCTTCATCGTAGTACAGGCCGATGCCCAGGTTGACCTTGGTCGGGCGCGGGTCGTTGTTGAAGGTTTCGACGAGGGTGAGGATCGGGTCGCCGGCGTAGGCGTCAACGTGTTCGAACATGGTGGTGGCCACAGTCTCGGGTTGTTGGTTAATGAGCGAAACAAGCAGGCGCTAACCGTACCACGAAACGGACCGCAAGGAGTACTGCCGGACACAGCCGGAACAATGGGAAAAAACCGCACGTGGCGACGTCGGCGTGCGGCGACATCGTCACGATACGGCAAAACTTCACGCCACGCGGCAGGCCTGTTCCAGTTGCGGCTGCAAGGCAGCCAGACTGGCGACTTCACCCAGCACGATGACAGCGGGGCTGGCAAGCCGTGCCTCGCGCACATCGGCAACCAGGTTTGCCAGCGTGCTGACGACGGAGCGCTGCTCGGGACAACCGACGCGGTGCACCACCGCCACCGGCAGGCTGGCGGCGAAACCGGCCTGGCGCCATTCGGCGGTGAGCGTCGGCAGATCGCTCATGCCCATGTAACAGACCACGGTGAGGCCGGATTGCGCCAGCGCCGCCCACGGCAGCGGGCTGCCATCCTGGGTATGCGCGGTGACCAGCGCCACGCCGCGGCTGACGCCGCGATGGGTCAGCGGCAGACCGAGCGCCGGGCCGACCGCCAGCCCGGCGGTGAGGCCGCCGATGGCCTCGACCGTCACGCCGCGCTCGACCAGCCAGGCCCACTCTTCGCCGCCACGGCCGAAGATGAACGGGTCGCCGCCCTTGACTCGCGCCACCACCTTGCCCTGGCGGGCGTAGCGCAGCATCAGGCGGTGGATGAAGTCCTGCGGCGTGGAACGGCAGCCGCCGCGCTTGCCAACGTGCACGATGCGCGCGTCGGGACGGGCGAAGCCGATCACCTCGCGGCTGACCAGGTCGTCGACCAGCCACACGTCGGCCGCTTGCAGCGCTTTTACCGCCTTGAGCGTCAGCAATTCCGGATCGCCCGGACCCGCCCCGATCAGATAGACCTTGCCTGCCTGCATCTCACACCTCCTGCGCCGCCTTGGCGGCAGCGACCATCCGAGTCAATTCCGGCACACAGGAACCACAGCCGCTACCGCAGCCCAGCCCCGATTTCAGTGCTTCCACATTGCAGCCGGCGGCAATCGCCTGCACGATGGCGTCTTCGCGCACCCCGGTACAGGCGCACACCACGCGTGAGCGGTGGATCAGGGTGCCACCACCCATCAGCAACCGCGCCAGGCTGTCCGGTGTCGCACCGTCGTCAAACCAGTCGGACAGCGCCTCGTCGGCACGCACGTCGCCGGCCAGCAGGTATGCGCAAGGCACCTTGCCGTTCAGCCATACCCTTCTAAGCACACTTCGTGCCGGGTCGTCGAAGGCCGCCAGCATGGTATCGGCAGGGGTCACCGTGTCGGCTAGCGCCTCAAGCAGGCTGGCCTCAGGCGCGGACTCCGCCGCCAGCTTGAGCCGCACCGCCGCACCGCCGGCCACCACCGACAGCAGCACCGCGTAGGGAAAGCGCGCCAGCCACGGGGTCAGGCGCTGACGCAACGCCGCCACGTCACCCTTGACCAGCAGCGTCAGCCGCCACGGCAGACGGGCCGGTTCCAGCGCGATGGCGGCATGCTTCAGCTCGGGCTGGCGCGACACCGGGTCGACCTTGCCCAAAGTCAGGGCATTGACGCCATGGCCGGCCATATAGGCACCACCCCAGTGCATTGGCAGGAACGCCATGCCCGGACGCAGGTTGTCGTCGGCTTCCACCGGCAGCACGATCGCGCCGCGCCGCGACTTGATGCGCGCCAGTTCGCCGGCCTTGAGGTGGAAGCGGTCGAGGTCGCGCGGATTGAGCGACAGCACCGGTTCCTCGACGTGACGGGTCAGCCCCGGCACCAGCGCGGTGCGGCTCATGGTGTGCCAGTGGTCGCGCAGGCGGCCGGTA
>JACPUY010000140.1 GCA_016192025.1 Pseudogulbenkiania sp.
CCCCCGGAACACGCCGTTGAAGGCGCTGCCGTTGGCCAGGCCGAACATAGCGAGGGAGGCTTTGTCGATGCCGACCAGAGTGAAGCCGCCTTCGAGCTTTTCCAGCCCGACCGCCATGTCCACTTCGGCGTCCATGCCGCCGCCGCGATGGGCTTCAGTCTTGCGCTTGAGCTTGGGCAGCTGCAGCTGCGAGACCTTGCCCGCGTAGCTGGTGCCGGCCAGGAACAAATTAAAATTCGTCAGGGTTTGCGGAATCATGTTTCGTCCTTATCAAGAAGCGCCCAGCACTTCGGTGATCCACTGATTGGTCACTTCCACGCGGAAGATCGGGTTTTCTGCCGGCGGCACGTCGGTGAAGCGGATGTTCCAGTACACCCGGCCTTCTTCCAGTTGGCTGGCGGTGTTCAGCACTGGGTCAGGGTACACCTCGAAGTTGATGATGGCGCCGGCGTTGCGCAGGTCGCGCATGAAGGCGTTCAGACCTTCCGTCACGTCGTGCACATACGTCTTGGTGATGCCACGGTCCACCGCCCACTGGTGACCGGCGAGGATGGCATCCATCACCATGTCGGTGGTGCGCACCCGGGTGACGAACGACCACTTCGGGTCCGCCGACAGCGTGCGGTTTCCCCACAGTCGGAACCCGCCCTCACGGATGATGGTGGAAACGTATGCCTGGTTCAGCAGGTTGGCGCGGCAGGTCGGGTCGCCATAGAGATATTCCACCGGGCGACCCGTGCCCAGCACCTGGGCGAATTCGGTATTGGACGGCGAAGCCCAGAAGCCGACGTCTGCATCCTTGTAAGCGAACAGGCCGGCGACGGCACTGGACGATGGCAGCAGTACCTCCCCGTTCGTGTCGGTATCCCAGACCTTGTTGCCGCCAGCATCCACCATATACAAGCGTTTGCTGCCGAAGTTGGCCGCGTAAGCGATCGCGGCATCATCGGTGGTGCCGGGACCATCGATGATGGCGATGGCCCGCAGCTTACCTGCCAGGCTATCCATGGCGCTGGCCACAGCTTGCGTGGCCGAATGCCCCGGCGCCACCAGCAAGCGCGGGTGCAGCCCGACGGTGGACTTGGCATCCAGCAGCGCCTGCAGGCCGCTACGCACACCACCCACCGACACGCCGCCGATGATGGCGCTGGTCTGAGCGGCCGCATCCGCCACCTTGGCCACACCGACCGCCACGATGACGGCGCTGGTTTTAGCGTAGATAGTGGCGATCTGCTTGTAGATGGCGCTGGTCGGGGCGAACGCAGCGGCGGCCTCGATCAGGTTGGTGATCTTGACCGGTTTGTCAGCCGCAGCCAGGCCGGCGCCCGGGGTGAAGGTATCGACGATACCGATGATCGAGGACGACGGCAGCGCGATGGTACGCGGGCCAGTGTCGACCAGCGTGACGGTGACGCCATGGTAAAGCGAGTTATTCGGCATAGTTCCTCCCAAATGGGCGTAAAAAAACCCGCACGAGGCGGGCAGGCATTGCT
Organism: Pseudogulbenkiania sp.; assembly: GCA_016192025.1. Classification (GTDB taxonomy): domain Bacteria; phylum Pseudomonadota; class Gammaproteobacteria; order Burkholderiales; family Chromobacteriaceae; genus Pseudogulbenkiania. Next base: position 1,494 of record JACPUY010000140.1, read on the forward strand.
ACGCGGCATGCCGCGCAAATGAAAAACTGCCGAGCAGTCGTCGGCGCAACCCCCACGTCTGCGCCTTGCTCGCGTGTGCCACCCAGCTCTGCACGCTGGGCGTGATCTGCTCCAGCCCGATCCGCCCGGCGGCGTAGTCGCGCTGCAGCCGTCTCAGCTTGGTCTTGATACGCTTGATGCTGTCCACGCGCAGCCGGCGGTGCGTCGGGTAAATCCGGTAGCCGAGGAAATCCAGCGCACGGCCATTTCTGACCGCGACCGGGAACACCTGCGTCTTGCGGTTGGTGCGCAGGCGCAGTTCGCGCCACAGCCAGTCCTCGATGTCGGCGCGCACGCGGTGCAGGTACTGCTTGTCGTGGTGGACGATGATGAAGTCGTCCATATAGCGACAGTAGCAGCGCTCGCGCAGCGCGTGCTTGGCGTAGTCGTCCAGGTGGTGCAGGTAGACGTTGGCGAACAGCTGGCTGGTGAGGTTACCGATCGGCAGCCCTACCGGCGCCAGCGCGCCCTCGTCGGCGGTGCTGTCGATGATCTCGTCGAGTAGCTCGAGCGTGCGCGCGCAGGCGATGCGGCGTCGGATCAGCTGCTTGAGAATGCCGTGGTCGATGCTGGCGAAGAACTTGCCGATGTCGGCCTTGAGCGCGTACACGCGGCCGTGCTGGCGCTGTACTCGGCGCAGGAAGTCCTGGGCTCGGTCGGCGCCGGCGTGAGTGCCCTTGCCGGGACGGCAGGCGTAGCTGTCGTGAATGAAGCGCGCCTCCCATATCGGCTCGATCACCGCGACGATGGCGTGCTGTACCACGCGGTCGCGGAACGGCAGCGCGGCGACGACGCGCTGCTTGGGCTCGTACACGTTGAATAGCCGGTATGTGCCGGTACGGTACATCCCCCAGATCAGTTCGTTCTGCATCTGGATCAGATTGCCTTCCAAGTCCATTTCAAAGCGCAGCACCTCGCGGTGCTGGCGCTTGCCCTGTCGCGCCTTGAGGTAGGCGTGATGCAGGTTTTCGAAATCGTAGATGCGGGCAAACAGGTTGTTGTATGTCTTGGCCATAGGGGGGCCGCGCAGGCGGTCGGCGGACCTACTGACCTGAGCGGTGTGTTCAGTGTTTCGCCGATGGGCGAGGATGTCGCGTCCTTTTGATGGTGCACTGTCGGCTGTCTCGTGGGACGGCCGCTTCTGGCGTTCCTCAAGAGCGGGGCGGAACCCGATGTTGCTGTTGACGTTCGAGCGCGGTTCGTTGCAGTTCAGCGCAAACACGCCCGAGCTGGCGGCGTTGTTCCAGTTGCCGCCGCGGATCGGGAGCCGGGTAACGCGACACCCCAGGGTTAATCGGAGCCGCGCGGCTGGGCGGCGGCCTTGATCCATCCGCCGACCATGCGGCCAATTTCATCGTTCAGTCGCGCCCAGATTTCATATTTCTTGAAATCCAGATAGCCCAGTGATTTGGCCAGCCGCACCTGGCTGCGCAGTAGGTCCAACTCGCCGTCCAGGTCCTGCAGGGTGGTCTTCTTGTGATAACGCTTGTTGCAGATCACGATCAGTCGAAGCACTTGCAGCATGGTGTGGCGGATTTCGGCGCTGAGCACGTGGCGCTCGGCCTTGGGAAACTGGCGCAGGGCGATGTAGCCGTATTCGATCATCGCCTCGCACTTCTGGCGGATGAGCAGGTCGTTTTGCTGGGTCATGAGCGGGTAAGGGACGCGCTCTCGCGCGCCCCATCAGATCACACGTTGCAGATGGTCAGGCGACAAAAGCGGGGCGGAACCCGATGCCGCTGCCGACGTCCGAGCGCGGGCCGTTGCAGTACAGCGCAAACACGCCCGAGCCGGCGGCGCTGTTCCAGCTGCCGCCGCGGACCGGGAGCCGCTCGCCGTAGTTGCGCACCCAGATGCCGTCACTACCCAAGCCGCTGGCCACCAGCGGGTACAGGCCCAGCTGCTTGAGCAGCGCCGGCGCGGTCAGCCCGGCCTTGATCCCCATCGCTTCGAACGAGCCGTTGTTGTAGCCCGGGGCGCTGGCGCTGTCGTCGAGGGTACCGGTGCGGTTGACGATGGCATCGGTCAGCAGCGGCGTGCCATGGTTGGTGGTGGTGCCGGCGTTCGGCGAGTCGTACTTCGCCGTGCCGGAGGTGCCCGGCGCCACCAGCGTGCCGTCGGCCAGCTTGATCGCCTTCCAGTCTGCCGAGGCGGCCGTGTGGTCGGCACTGATCAGCGCGGCGTCGTTGTTGGCGATGATCTGGATCTCGCCGTTGGAAAGACGCAAGCCACCCTGCCACTCCCACGCGTTGCCGTTGAGGTCCGCGATGCCGGCAGGGGTGTTGTCGTGGTACCACGAGGCCGGGCCGGAGCCGGTCAGCGACGCGCCGTCACTTGAGGCGGTATCGCCCGGGGCGGCACCGCTGACGCGACGTGCGGTTTCGTAGGTCTGCACGCTGTCTCGGCCGTAGTTGTTGTTACCGCGCGGCATAAAGCCGTTCTTGTAGCACCACAGCGCCACCGCCGCCCATTCGGCGTTGGTCATCAGATGCCAGCCGGCGCCCTTGTTCTTGCAGTAGGTGTGGGCGCTGTCGTAGTTGAGCGAGCGCGCCGGGTTCATGCCCGGCAGCGACAGGGCGTTGCCGTCGTGGACGATGGCCTGGAACTTGCTGACGAAGATCTCGCTTTTCTCGACGCCGCCGACCACGAACGCCGGGTGCACGCCGGTGCCCAGGGTCGCGTCGATGTCCTGTACGTTGAATTTCGGGATCACCGCCATGATCGACGGGTACCCCTTGCTGTCGTACAGCACGGTGTTCCTACCGCCCGAGGCGGCTTCGACGGATTGGCGCAGGCTGTCTACTACGGAAATGACGATGGACATGGTGATCAGGCTCCGGTGGTGTCGGTGTCGGTGCGGGTGATGCCCCACAGCTGCAGGGTCACGGCCGCGGTGTCGAGCGGCGCGACGACGGGGGGCAGCGGCGCGCCGTCGGCGTCTGTCTCGGGATCCGGCGCGCTGTAGCGGCGCGGCGGCAGGGTGATCAGGGCGGCGTAGGTGTCGCCCTCGGTCAGCGCCAGCGTCTGGCCGGCGCGGTCGGTGCGGACCTCGATCACGCGCGTGGTGTCGGCCTGCTCGGCAGCCAGGTCGAGGGTCAGACTGCTGCCGCCGAGCGTCAGCGTCAGCGCGCGGCCGTCCAGCTTCAGCGAGTCGCGGATTTCACGCAGCAGCAGCACATCCTCGGGCGTCGGCGGCGGC
>JACPUY010000141.1 GCA_016192025.1 Pseudogulbenkiania sp.
ACATCGGGTGGGCCCGGTCGGCCTGGAGCACGATGAAGCCGGCATCGGCGTCGGGATGGCAGGGCGGCAGCAGAAGATTCACCGACATCTGTACCGAGGCGCGCGGCTCGAACGTCACGAAACGTCGCAAGCTGTCATCGACCCGATTGATGTGGTTCATCTTCGCCAGCATCGTCGCGCCGGGGATGTCCGGCGCCCCGCCGACGATGACCTTGCCGATTTCGCCCTGGCAGTGGACCTCGATCAGCTCCAGGGAGTGTTCCCAGTTGAGATCGTATTGGCTCATTTCAGATACCATCCCCACGGTTCGTCGCTGGCATAGCGGGTAATCTGCTTGGTTTCGAGATAGTTATCGAGCCCCCAGCGGCCGAGCTCACGGCCGATACCGGATTGCTTGTAACCGCCCCACGGCGCTTCCGTGAACGTGGGTTGGGAGCAGTTGATCCAGACGATCCCCGCCCGCAGCTTGGCCGCGACGCGCTCGCAACGCTCGTCATCAGCCGACATCACGGCGGCAGCCAAGCCGAAGCGGCTATCGTTGGCCAAGCGGATGGCTTCGGCCTCGTCGGTAAATGGCTTGATGCACACCACCGGCCCGAAGAACTCTTCGGTCCAGGCGCGGCTATCCAGCGGGACGTCAGCCAGAATAGTGGGTTCGAGGAAGTAACCTTTGTCGAAACCGGCCGGTTTATTGCCGCCTGCGACAACCTTGGCACCGTCACGGCGGGCCTCTTCGATGCCAGCCAACACCTGGGTGAGCTGGCCTTTAGAAACCAAGGGCCCTAGCAGAACGCCGTCTTCCAAGCCGTCTCCGATCCGAATCTTGCTGCTTTCCTCGGCGAGACGATCCAGCAGCGGCTGATATAGCTCTTTCTGGACCAGCACGCGCGAGGTGGCCGAGCAGACCTGGCCCTGGTTCCAGAAAATCCCGAACATGATCCACTCGACCGCCTTTTCGATATCGCTATCGGCAAAGACGATGAAAGGCGACTTGCCGCCCAGTTCGAGGCTGACCCTCTTGATGTCACGCGCCGCGGCGGCCATGACAGTGGAACCGACAGGCCCCGAGCCGGTAAAGGCCAGTTTGTCCACACCGGGGTGATCGATCAGGGCCTGTCCTGCCTTCGCACCTGAGCCCGTCACCACGTTCAGAACGCCCGGCGGCAGGCGCACCTCGTCGGCAATGGCGGCGAGTTCGAGTGCGGTCAGGGAAGTCAGTGCGGCAGGCTTGAGCACCACGGTGCAGCCCGCAGCCAGCGCCGGCGCCACTTTCCAGGCCGCCATCAGCAGCGGGTAGTTCCACGGGATGATGGCCCCGGCGACACCCAGCGGCTCGCGTACCGCCTTCGAAGTGAAACGGCCATCGGCCAAGGCGATCGGCTCGACCGGGTTCTCGTCGAGCTCTTCCGCCAGCGAAGCATAGTAATCGAAGCAGCCTGCCGCATCGCCGAGATCCCACTCGGCCTCGGGCAGCGGCTTGCCGTTATCGATGGATTCGATGCGGGCGAGCTCGCTCAGTTTCGCCCGGATGCCATTGGCGATGGCACGCAGGTAATGGGCACGTTCATGGCCGGACATTTGCGGCCAAGGCCCCTGATCGAAGGCATTGCGGGCAGCCTGCACGGCCTCGTCCACATCCTCCTCCGTGGCGGCTGCTGCCTGGTGAATGACCTCTTCGGTGGCCGGATTGATCACGTCGAAGGTGCCGCCTTTGACGGGGTATTTCCAGATGCCATTGATATACAGTTTGTTGATAAACAGCTTGTTTCTCATCGTTTTCTCCGCAAAGTCTTTGGAATAATTAAATTGTTTAAACATGACGGGTAATGCCACCATCGACACGGATATTCTGGCCCGTGATATAGCCGGCATCGTCTGACAACAGGAAGGCCGCCGTCTTGGCGATCTCGGTAACGGAACCGATGCGACCCATCGGGATCGTCTCGGCGGTTTCCGATTTGTGATCCAGGCTATCGATATAGCCAGGCAACAGCGCGTTCATCCTGATGTTCTTGTCGGCATAGCGATCGGCATAGAGCTTGGTGAACGTCCCCACGGCCGATCGATACGCACAGGAAATCGGAAACTTCAGTGTCGGTTCGTAAGCCGCAAACGTGGTGATGTTGACCCAAGCTCCCTTGCCTTGGGCCTCCATCAGGGGCGTCACCAGACGAGCCATCCGCACCACGCTCAACATCATCAACTCATGGCCGGTGAGCCATTCTTCATCCGATAGTGCGAGCAGATCACCTTTGGGCGGGTGGCCGGTGTGGTTGACCACGGCGTCGATGCGGCCATACGCCTCGACGGCACGATTCACCAGGTTTTCCAGATCCCGTTCATTGCCGGCCGATCCGCGCAGACCAAGGCAGTTCAACTCGGCCGCGAGTTGCTCCGCGCTGCCCGAAGGCGACATCAGTGCAAGGCGATAGCCGCGGGCATGCAGCTCCCTGGCGATGGCCTCCCCCATGCCTCGGCCTCCGCCGGTAATCACCGCGACCGGGGCCTGGGCGGTGGCGATTTGGTCCGAAATATCAGTCATGGTTTTCCTCCTGCTTCCTAGAAACGATCAACGCGATATGGCGTGAGATCTAGAGGCGGCGTTTGCCCTGTAACCAGGTCTGCAATCAGCCGGGCGGTTGTCGCCGAGTAGGTCAGTCCAAGATGACCATGCCCCGTGGCATAAAAGACCCCTTGCACCTTGGCCGAGCGACTGATGATGGGAACGGTATCCGGCAGTGCAGGGCGGTGCCCCATCCATTCGGAGGTCTCCTCGACTTGCAGCGCGGGGAGGGCCTGCTTGGCACGGCCCACCAGCACACGCGCACGGCGGTAATCCGGCGCGGCATCCAGACCGGCCATTTCGACAGTGCCGCCAATCCGGATTCCCCCTGCGGTTGGCGTGACCATGAAGGCTTTGGCCGGCCAGATCAGCGAATGACGTAAAGCGATGCCCGGCGCCATGATCTGGGTGTGATAACCGCGCTCGGTTTCCAGTGGAATGGGTTCCCCGATCATTCGCGACAATTTGCCGGTATAGGCGCCCGCGGCAAGAATGGCCTCGTGGCAAGCAATCCGTCGGCCGTCGGCGAGGACGACGCTGCTGACCACACCATCCTGGCAATCGATGGCGGCCACTTCACCCGTTTCCACGGTTCCGCCCATTTCACGGAATCGCTCCACGAGGGTCAGCACCAGGCGGTAAGGGTCGCGAATGGATTTGTTCTTGGGAAACAGAATCGCCTTCTTGATGACGGGCGCGATTGCCGGTTCCAGCTCCTGCAACTCATCCCGGGAGAGCTCCGGGCAGTGGAATCCGAAGCGCTCGATGATGTCGATATGCTCGCGATCGCTGTCGAGTTCGGCATCGCTGGCATACAGGCTGAGGCAGCCTTCTTCGCTCAACACATCCGGCACCCCGGCAGCTTCCAGCATCGGCAGCAGGTCGTCGTAGACCCGACGGCACAGCGCCGCTCCCGCTTGCTCCAGCTTGG
>JACPUY010000142.1 GCA_016192025.1 Pseudogulbenkiania sp.
CAATGCCGGATGCCGTACAGGCTCCGGCTCTCAGCCACAGACCAAGCCATGAGTTTTTCCTTCAATGATTCGATGGAGAACCCCGCTCCTTAGTGCGCGGCTTTCGGGCTTGCGAGCTTTTATGTGGGCCTGGGATGTCGGAGCGAAACAATCTTTTTGTGCGTTATTGCAAGGCAAAACGAGCGCGGATTTTAGCAACATCACGCACGATGACAAGAAGAATTTTCAACGGAGAACACCGACGCGAATCCCGTCGCAAACCACGCGCCGGCACGCCGGGCACATCCTGAACTGTAGTCCTCCTGCCGTCGGGACCAAAGAAACGCGCCATAACGCCTTTTCTACCCCGCCCTCGCAGTTAGCCTGAATGTTGCACAAATTTTGACCCGAGCCTCCTCCGCTCTCCGTTGCCCATTTTTTCGATTTTCAGGCGATGCTCCCCCAACCCCCGCTGGCGGGGGTGAGGCGTGTGAAGTCATTGATGGGCGGGGTGGGTGGCAGCGTCTCGTGGGCCAGACGTGGCGGGTTCATGGCGAAGCAGGCATGGGACGCATCCGGTGGGTGGGGTGAAGCCGCTGGCAGACTTGCGCCAGCAGCCCCTTGACCGGGCAAGCGCTGGGCAGATGGAGCAGCACCCGGTCTTTGTACTGTTTGACGCGGGTGGCGATCTTGAACAACGTGAGCATGACGGTCCTGGGCTGGGCCGTTGCCAGCGGCGTACCTTGCAACCCCAGGTGACGCAGTTGCTGGTGTAAGACGTAGGCCGCGGCGGTCAGCAGCAGGCGGGCGAAGTTGGCGAGGAAGCTGGACGCCGAGGTACGGTCGGATTTCAGGTCGACCTTCACTTGCTTGATCAGATTCTCCGCCTGGCCGCGGCTACAGTAGTCCTGCTGGTAGAGCGTGCGGGGCGAGGGACCACGCAAGGTGGTGACCACGTAGCGCGGATTGTCCTTGGCGGGCACGACATCGCCACCGGCCAGGACTTCGGCCTTGACGACCACGCGGAAGGCTTGCGGCCAGGAGCCGGCCGCATAGTCGAACTCGCCGAACAGACGCAGCGCGGCAACGGCCGGCCCTAGGCCCCGGGCAGCCAGCGATTGATGCAGAGTGAGGTGTGCGCGGGCATTCTTCATCTGCTTGGCCAGATTTCATGATCCGCTCCTATCCCGCCAGCGCCGGCACGAAAACAAAGTAGGCATTGAGCAGGTAGAGGCCGGTGAACATCAGCAGGATGCTCCCTGCCAGCTCGAAAGCTCGCCGGAAACGCCCCAGCGGTTTCAGCTGGTCCATCCACCCCACCGCCGAGGCCGCGAGCGCAAGCGGAATGGCGCGGCCCACGGCAAAACTCGCCAGCATTGCCATCCCCAGAACGGGTGAGCCCCCAGCGGCCGAAGCGCCCAACAGCACGACCAGCGCCGGCGTGCACGCCGGGCAGACTGCAACCGAGAACGGCACGCCCAAGGCGAATGCTCCCCATGCCGTTTTGGCGCGCGCGGCTTTGAATCCGAAGACAGGCAGGGAAAGCTTGATCCATCCGGTCCATAGCAGCCCCAGCCCGATCAGCCACGGTCCGAGAACGAACCCCCAGTAACGGCCCACCAGCGTCTGCACCCACTGACCGCCAAAACCGGCCAGCAGACCGAGCAGCGTGTGTGTGCCGACCATGCCAGTGAGGAACATCAGGCCGTAGCGGGCAGCGTCCTTCGGTGACCTGGCTCGGATCACATAGGCGAGCGGCACCGGAAGCGCCGCGAGCACCAAGGGATTGAGACTGAAGAACAGGCCCGCCAGCATGCTGACACCGCTTGCGCCCAAGGCGCCCTGCGCCACGGCCTGCCGCAGTACTTCAAGCTCCATGAGCCTGCACTCCCCGGCGACGTCGTAATTCGGTTGCGAGCTGTGAGGGTGTGGGCAGCGTGGTGAACACCAGTTGGCCGTCGATGGCGAGTGCCGGCAGCGTCAGCACACCCAGTTCGACCGCGCGGTCGACCGAGTCGAGCACGTTGATTTCACACCACTCCACGCCTGTCGCGGCCATTTCGGCGGCAGCCTGGAGATCGGCCTTCGCGGCGGTGCACTTGGTGCAACCCGGCGCATAGAACAGTTCGACTTTCACGGCGCACGCTCCCTGTCGTCATCGACCTGTTCCAAGGCGGCCAGGATCGGGCAGTCATCGACTGACTGCTCGCCGTCGGCACATTCGGCGATCAGCCGATCGAGCGCGGCGGACATCACCTGCATGGCGCGAATCTTGGCTGCAAGCTGAAGCTTCTTCTCGATGGCGCGCTGCCGCACATCGTTGCAACAGGCACTGTCACTCTGGCGTAGATGCAGCAACTCGCGGATTTCCGCCAGCGTAAAGCCGCAGGCCTGAGCGTGCTGTATGAAGCGGATGCGGCGCACCGCGTCCTCCCCATACAGTCGGTAGCCGCTGTCGGTCTTGGCGGCGGGGACGATCAACCCCTCGTGCTCGTAGTAGCGCAACGCGTCCACGCTGATGTCGCCTGCTTGGGCCAGCTTGCCAATGGTCAACATAACGCAGCGCTCAAGGCTGACCCAGACCTGCAGCGCGCAGACTCGCTTCGTCTATGCCGCGTCCGGCGCAACAGCCGGCCAGTTGACCATTGATCGCTACGGCCGGCACCGAGCGCACGCCGAGCACCTTGGCCCGCTTTGCCGCGGCGATATCGCGCATGTCGAGCACATCAACCTCGCACGACAGGCAGGCCAGCCCTTGCACCAAGGACACTACGTCTGTGCAGGCCGGGCAACCGGCGCTAAACACTTCCACCTTGCGTTTCATTGACATTTCCAAGCTCCTTCAATCATGGGGCAGGATCTCGCAGAAATGCCACGTTCCCCATGCTTGAAGGATAAACCTTGGAGCAAGCTCCAGGGTCAAGTGGATTTTTCCTGCGGTTTTTTCTTGTCGACGTTGAGTAGAAAGCGATCATCGCGGCGCAGCCAACGTGGCATAACCCAGCGCTGTAAGGCGGCATCGATCGACAGTTTGCCCGGGCCGTAAACGGTCAGCGCGAGCAGCATCATGCCCCAGATCTTGTGGTCGACGAAGCCGTTGCCCCAGAAGTCGGCCCACAGGCCGTTTGGCCACAGTTCCGGGTAGGAAATTACCGCGATGATGTTGTAGACGAACAGGAAGGCTGCAGCCGGTCTGCCCAACAGGCCAAGCCCGAGCAGCCACGGGAACACCAGTTCGATAAAGGTGCCGAGTGGCGCTGCAAACTCCGGTGGCAACAGGGGTACGTGGTATTCGTTTTGGAACAGCGCCAGGGTGCCGTCCGGGTCATCCCACTTCACCACGCCGGCTCGCCAGAAGGCGAGCGCCACCCAGAGACGGAATAGCAGCAAACTTAATGGTGAGGCCTGCTCCAGACAGCCGACCAGGCGCCGATAGCCGTCGGCAGCCGACTGAATCCAGCGTTTCATCATGATTTCCTTTGTACGATGTGAAAGTCGACCAACAGGTCGTTCTGTAAAAGCAGGTGCAGGTTCACTGACAGGTCGAATCGTGGGTCGTGCGCACCCGCAGAGCCGATCGCCGCGCCGAGCGGCATCCCCGCCAGCAGTCCGGTGATGAACTGGCAGCTGCTGGAAGAAATGGCCTGCATCACGATCTGCGTACCCTTCCGCCAGACCAGCACCGCTTGCCCATGCTCGCCTAACCGCAAGTAATCGTGGTTTTCTTCCTGACAAAAGCGCCAGATATCGAGGACCGGGTAATGACTGTCGATCAGGCGGACGCTGGGGTGGAGAGCGAACACGGATCCGGCCAACCCTTCTTCCCCCAGTGAGGTCAGACATTCCGGCGCGATTGGTCTGGCTTCCGCTGCCAGATAGGACTCCTGGCGCGCCCATTCCAGCCGGGCGACGTCAGCCAGGTACGGTAGTTCGACCGTTTCCGGCATGGTGGCCAAAAAATCCGGGAACGCCTCGCCGAAGTCCTGCAGATTGCCACTCCGCGAAGGTACGGCTGCGATGTAGCGGGCGGCGGCACCGTCAAAACAGTCTGCTCCCACCAGGCACAGGACTGACGGATAACTGGTTTTCAGTGCGCCGCTCAGCGTGTTGAACACCATATTGCGGTAGATCTGCAGGCGCTCACCGGCCGTCAGGCCCTGCGGTTCGACCCACGATTCGAGCCCCACCTTGTCGTCGGCGAACACGTTACGGCTGAAAGCGCGTTGCAACTCAAGCAAGGACGGCGCGGTAGTCACGGATGATCTCCTCTGCTAAATGGGCTTCCTCTTCCAATATCTCGAATGCAGGGAGGTCCTGGTCCCATTCGATCAGTGTCGGCTTGGGGCCCAGCAGACGCACGGCATCGCGGTACAGTGACCACACCTCAGCATCGACGCGGCAGCTATGGGTGTCGATCAACAGCGGCACCGCCAAGCCCTCTTTGCGGGTGAAACCGGCCAGGTGCATCTCGCCAACCGCGTGTGCGGGAATGGCACGCAAATACTCCTGAGGATTGAACCCATGGTTGACGCTGTTGACGTAAACGTTGTTGACGTCATACAGCAGACTACACCCGCTATGCTCGGCTAGAGCGGCGAGAAACTCCCATTCCGGAATGGTGGAGTGGCGGTAACTCAGATAACTTGAGACGTTTTCGATTAGAATCTGCCGACCCAGATACTCCTGGGCCTTGAGTACACGCTCGATCATCAAATCCAGCGCTTCCTCGGTGTAAGGAAGGGGGAGTAGTTCGTTCAGGTTTCGTCCGTCGACCGCGCCCCAGCACAGATGCTCCGACACCAGGCCGGGCTCTATATGGTCGACGAGCCGGCTGAGTTTGGCCAGGTGATCGTAACTGAGTCCATCTGCCGATCCCAGGTGCAGCCCAACGCCGTGCAGACTGATCGGGTAATCGCATCGCACCTGTTCCAGCACGGACAACAGCTCGCCGCCAGCGCCGAAGAAGTTCTCGCTATGTACTTCGAACCACGGCACGGACGGCCGCTCGAGTAGTACTTGGGCAAAGTGCTCCGGGCGCAGGCCGATACCGGCATGAGCCGGAATCTCGGCGCTCGGCAATGTGGCGGCGAGCATGAGCGGCCTCCTTACGATTCTTTCGGCTTGGTCGAACCGCCTTCGATCTTGCTGCACAGCCCGGCCGGCATCGATACGAACGCCTGTGGGTCGCGCGCCTTGGCATCTTGGCCTGCACAAGAGTGGCCTGGCGTTTTGCAGTCGTTCTTGTACGCAGCGTTAACACCGAAACACTGTTCCATCTTCTGCCCGGACGGTTCCATCTTCTTCTCTGCGGCCTGAGTACCAACGGACAGACCGATCAGACTCAGCGCCAAGGCAGCCTTGATGACATTCTGTGATTGCATGGTGATCTCCTGTTAGATGTCCGGGATATTCCGGTGCCAACTTAGTCGTGCGAGCTTCTCACTTCATTACACTGCTGGAGGCGCGCCCTAACACTTTCGAGCCGAGGCGACCGGCGTTACGACTCATCGTTGGTGGCTTGGGTTGTCGTATGCTTTTCCCTGGAGCGCAGATGGACCAGCAGCAATCCAGCTATAGCGGCGACAAGGCTCATAACCAGCCAGCCTGAGAACGGGATGGTCAATATGCGATCGCCCAGAATGGCCAGCAGGATCGTCAGCGGGAGAATACCGAGTGCGGTGGTCCACAAGAATGTCCACCAAGAGAGGCCGGCCAGCCCGGCCGCATAGTTGATCAGATTGAATGCGACCACCGGCATCAACCGGCAGGCTAACAGCACGGTGGCGCCATGGAGGTGAGACCAGCGTGTCAATTGACGCCTCGAATTCGGTGTCAACCATCGCTCGACAAACGGCCGCCCCAGCCATCTGGAGAGCCCGAAAGCTGCCGATGCGCCAAGCATGGCGCCAAGCCAGGTGATGACGGCACCCCAGACCGGGCCATAGATCATGCCATTGGCTACCGCGATCATCTCGGCGGGGAAAGGTAGAAAGGAATGCACTACCATGAGTGCGAGCGAGGCCAGCACGCCCCAAGCCCCCCAGGAGCGCACCCACTGCACTACACTTTTCTCGGTCGCTGCAATGTCTATCGACCAACCGTGCGGAGCCATCCATAAAACCAGAACGCAGCTGCCAAACACCAGAAGCACTGACACAACTTCAAGCCGCCTCCACATGGATCGGCGACTTTCCGCAGACGGGGTATGATCGTGTTTCATTGCTTTTCCCACGCGGTTACATCAGGGGGTATTTTGTCTGCCGTCACTCGGTACATATTCATGTACTAACTTGCGCAGAAGTTTCAGGTTGTCACGAAAGTGGGTGCAATCCGAACAGCAGGTCAGATGTGCGAACATCTTGCACTTCTCCATGATGCCCAGGTTTCTGTCCAGGCTGTCGGATATCAGCCTTGCGCATTGCCGGCACCTCATGGCCGTCTCCCTATCATGCCAGGATCGGGCAAGCTGCTTGATCAGCTCATCAGCAGACTCGCTACCTGTTCATTGAGATCAATGGAAATGCTGGATAGCACCTCGATTGTCTCGTCATCCAGCAAATTGGCGTTTCTGGTTAAATCGGCAAGCTGAATCAGCTTGGCATCGCGTTCCAATAACAGATCTTCTATCTGAGGCCAAAACAACTGCACCATCGCGGCTAGCCATTGGTTGACCGGATCGTATTCTTTGACGTCGACTTTGAATCGGGACAGGAGCGGTAACGTCACGGCGGCACTGAGGAGATGATCGCCGGTCACCCAGCGGTTGACCGTAAACAACGTGGTTGGCACCCCCTTGGCGTCAAGGGAAATGCCGAGCAAATTGATGGTACTTGCTATGACTGGGGTGCCCCCACCAACAGTCTCGAGAAAATTCTGTTCGGCTGTGAAATCAAGCTCGTGTTGTTGGTTGTCGACACGGGCAAAAAGATGAAAATGACCATGCTCGCCTAAGCCTTCGCGATCATCTGGGGAGTGCGAATGGTAGAAATACTGGTAACCATTCCGGCGATCAATGGCGTCACTCTCCGGATAGTGGGCCCACTGTACCGGGCTGCCATCCAGCAGCGGCCACAATAAATGCTTTCCTTGCTCCGCCAACACCCCATAACACGCTAGTATTTCTGCCGCCGCCTCATGACGTAAGGTTGCCCGCAGACTATTGTTTTCGTTTCTCATTACATCTGCCTCGATTGCGCGGGGTCGGAACAAGGGCGGGCCGAACCCGCCTTTGCGCCTCAGTCTTTCTACTGCCGATTATTGAGCGGCCCCGCATTTGGCTCCACATTTCGCCGCGCATTTTGCAGCGCATTTGTGGACGATCTTTTTAGCCTTATGCTTCTTGGCCATTTTGCCTTTGACCATCTGGCTCGGGGCGCACTTTGCCCCGCATTGAGCACCACCACCGGCGGTTCCGGCTGCTGCAGCCGGCAGTGCGATGGTCGCTGCGGTCAGCGCGGCGATTGACAGTGTGCGCAATTTGTTTTTCATGGTGTTCTCCTTGGTTCGATGCCTTGAACGGCGAGCAAAATAAAAGTGATACGCCAATCGATCACGCCGCTGTATTAGCAAGAACGTGACATCATTCAGCGATCGCGTTTTGGTCGTTCTGGCAAGCCCTGTGCTTACAGGGCCTGAAAAATTCTTGGCGATGCGCAGAGTCAGAGATAACCACGGATCAACACACCCAAGCGTTCTTTGACCGTTTGCTCCATGGTTGCCGGCTGGGTGACCAGACCGGGGGCAAGAGCGGTATGAGCAGCCGAGCGTGGCCAATCACGCGATAGCAACCGGACGGCCTGACGCACCAGATGTTGCGCATTTGCGGCGTTCTGCATCAGGTTGGCGATAGCTATCTCGGCCGTAACAGGGACTTCCTTCGGGTGCCAACAGTCGTAGTCGGTCACGAGGGCCACCGTGGCATAGGCTATCTCCGCCTCACGTGCGAGCTTGGCTTCTGGCATATTGGTCACCCCGACGACACTGCCGCCCACGCTTCGACACCACTG
>JACPUY010000143.1 GCA_016192025.1 Pseudogulbenkiania sp.
GCCATGCTGCAGAGCCCGGTAGTCATTTCCGTCTCCTTCTGCTACCTGGCCCTGCTCTTCGCCGTCGCCTACTGGGGCGACAAGCGCGCCGACCAGGGCCGCTCGGTGATCGCCAACCCGACAGCCCGCTTCGTGCCCGGCGCCAGCGAGGACGGCGTCGTGCGCTTCCTGCTCACCGCCGGCGCGATCGGCATCCTGTTCAAGCTGAACGCCTCGATTTCGGGGGCCGAAGTCGGCTGCCAGGGCGAGGTCGGTTCGGCCTGTTCGATGGCGGCCGGTGGTCTGGCGGAAGTAATGGGCGGTACGCCGGAGCAGGTGGAGAACGCCGCCGAGATCGCCATGGAGCACAACCTCGGGCTGACCTGCGACCCGGTCGGCGGCCTGGTGCAGGTGCCGTGCATCGAGCGCAACGCCATGGCCTCGGTCAAGGCGATCAACGCGGTGCGCATGGCCTTGCGCGGCGACGGCCAGCACTTCGTCTCGCTCGACCGCGTGATCAAGACCATGCGCGACACCGGCCGCGACATGAGCACCAAGTACAAGGAAACCGCCCGCGGAGGGCTGGCGGTGAACATCGTCGAAGTACCGGTCAACATCGTGGAATGCTGACAGGCACGCGCTCACCTTCTACTCCATTCCTCTGACGTCCACTCCCCCCGCTAGCCGGGGGGTCTTTTTTCGGCACACTGGTCCGCTCGCTGCCGCAGCAGGGCCTGCTCATCGTCCTCACCGTCATCCTGCTGCCGTTGCTCTCCGATCGACCCTGGCCGCCCCCGTCACGGCGCAGCCTGGTCGTACAGCAGGTAGCGGGCCCGCAGCTCCCGGAAGCGCCGCAGCCCGGGCTGCCAGTCCGCTTCGATACGGCGCGGGTCATCGCCCCGCTCCAGCGCCGCCAGCGCCTGGCGCGAACCGAGCATGCCAAGCGTCTGCGCGAGGTGAAACTGCTCCGGATACAGTCGCTGCAGGGCGCCGATGAGCTCCAGGCCCAACAGGGGCGCGCGCAACGCCTGGCGGTCGGTAACGATGATGCGCACGCCCTGGCAGCGCTCGCCGCGGCAGGGGCTGTCGTCCGGCATTAACTCGGCCGGTTCGAAACGCACCCCGGGAATGGCGCGTGCGTTCAGGACATCGGCCAACGCCGGGCCGTCGATCCACGGCGCACCCACCCATTCGAACGGCCGGTTGGTACCGCGCCCCACGCTGACATTGGCGCCCTCGACCAAGGCGACGCCGGGATAGAGCCGCACCTGGGTCAACGTGCGTAAATCGGGCGACGGCGGCTGCCAGGAATGCCCGGTTTCCTCGTACCTCATGGCCCGCCGGTAGCCCTGCATGGCGATCACCGTCAGGTCGATGCCCAGGTGCTTTTCGGCGTTGAACAAACGCGCCAGTTCGCCCAGGGTCATGCCGTGTTGGATCGGCAGCGGGAAATAGCCGGTGACAGCGGTCAGATTCTCGTCGAGCAGCGGACCGTCGACGCGCTCGCCCCCCAGCGGGTTCGGCCGGTCCAGCACGAAAACGCGCAGGCCATGGGAGGCGGCCGCTTCCATGGCCTGCGCCAGGGTGCTGGCGAAGGTATAAAACCGCACTCCGGCATCCTGGATATCGAACACCAGTGCGTCGAGCCCCGCCAGCATGGCGGCAGGCAGACGCGGGGTGCCGTAAAGGCGGTACCAGGGCAGGCCAGAGAACGATTCGGGCTGCACCACCACCTTCCCTTCCCTGTCGCCATAAGCACCGTACTCCGGGCTGAATATCGCCACCAGCCTTACCCCCGGAGCCCAGCGCAGCCGGTCGATGGTGCGCCAGCCCCACGCATCCACCCCGCTCAAATGGGTGATCAGACCGACGTTCAAGCCCACCAGCGGTGCGAACGCTTGCCGCTCCAGCACATCGATACCGGTATCGACCTTGGGGCGGCCCTCGGGCGGAAGTGCCGACGGTGGCAACAAGGCGGCGGCCAGTACCGGGTCGGCAGCGATGGCGGCAGGTGATCGTGGCGGCTCGAGGCCGGCCAGCAGCGCCAGCAACTGATGGCGCAGCGGCTGGGCATCACCGCTGCCTTCCAGATAAACACGGTTGCTTAGAATGATCAGAAAGCGTTGCGTGACACGGTCGATCCACAGGCCGGTGCCCGCGAAGCCGGTGTGCCCGATCATGCCAACCGGGGCCAGGGTATCGCGGTTGGCGACCAGCGGAGCGTCCAGCGCCCAGCCGACGCCGCGCCAACCCGGCGCCTCGGTGGGGGACTGGGGCTGGAACAGCAACGCCACGCTCTGAGGCTGCAAAATCCGCTGTCGGTCCTGACGCCCCTCGTTGAGCAGCATCTGGGCGAACAGCGCCAGGTCATCCGCGCTGGAGAACAGGCCGGCGTGACCGGATACCCCGCCCATCAGCGCCGCCGCCGGGTCGTGCACCTGCCCGCGCGGCAGGTTGGCCGAGGCCGGATGGGTCGGGGCAATCCGGGAAAACCGGTTCTCGGCCGGCAGAAAACCGGTGTCATGCATGCCGAGCGGCTGGAAGATATGGCGCTGGCAGTAGGCCGCCAGCGGCTCGCCGCTAACGCGCTCCACCAGCACGCCGAGCACCTCGAAATTGATGTCGCTGTCGAGCACCTGACGCCCCGGCTCGGCTACCGGCCGGATCGCGAGGATGCGGCGCAGCATCTCCTCCCGGCCCACGCCGCTGCCGCCAAGATCAAGCCCGACCGGCAGGCCCGAGGTATGCGCCAGCAACTGCCGCACGGTGATCGCACCCTTGCCCTGCTCGGCGAAGGCCGGCCAGTAGCGTGCCGCCGGCTGATCCAGCGTCAGCTGATGCCGCTCCGCCAGCTGCAGCACGGCCGTGGTAGTGGCGACCCCCTTGGTCAGCGAGGCGAGGTCGAAAATCGTGTCTTCGGTCATGCGCTCGCCGGGCGGGCCGCGCGTGCCGAAAGCCTGCCGGTAGAGTACGCGCCGGGCATCGCCGACGATGACGACGGCACCCGGCATCCGTTCGGCCTGAATCTGGGCGCGCACCGCCGCCTCCAAGGGCTCCCACGAGAACGGCGCCGCGCCGAGCACGGGGGCGGACAGCCACGCCAGCAGGCACCACGCCAGCCATCTCATGACGGCTCCCCTTCGCAGCCTAGTGGGAGAAATATAGTCGACCACCACCCCCAGCTGCTCGATCTGCTGGCCGATGAAGGTGCCGTTTTCGCTCCAGTACACGTCGCCGAAAAACGGCTAGCGCGACGAATACCTTATATAGGCTGCTGGCGTTGGCGCGCCGCCCGTCCTGCGCCAAGACAACGCCCCGGCCAAGCCAGACACGCATGGGAAGCTCGGTAAGAGCTACAGGGGCAATTCCGGCCCCAGGTAATTATTCACTTGTTCCATGTCCTGGTCGCCCAGCGTACCCACTGCCGACCGGAGACGCAGCTGCGCCATCAGGTAGCGCAGCTTGGCTTCCAGCAGATCGTGGCGCGCGGTAAACCGTTTTTCTTCGGCATTCAGGATGTCGACGTTGGTGCTGGTGCCCGCCTGGAATCCCATCCTGGCCGAGCGTAGCGCTCGCTCGCTCGATATCACGGCCGTTTCCAGCGCCCTGACCCGGGCCTCCCCGCTCTGTACATTATTGAATTCGCGCGTGGTATTCGACATGACCTTGGCCCGTGCCGCGTTCAATTCCTCGCGCGCTTTTTCACGGTTGGCCGCGGCCTGACGGGATTGGGCACTAATGTAGCCGCCGGAAAAAACCGGGATGTTGATCTGGACGCCTATCGTGCTGTAGCGGTTACGCTGGTTGAGCGTAGACAGCGACTCAC
>JACPUY010000148.1 GCA_016192025.1 Pseudogulbenkiania sp.
CGGCATGGCACGCTGCAGACGCCGGTGGCCTACCTCACCTGCAACTTCAGCCGACCGGTCGGCGACAAGCCGGCGCTGTTCACCCACGACGAGGTCACCACGCTGTTCCACGAGTTCGGCCACGGCCTGCACCACATGCTGACCCAGGTCGACGAACTGGGCGTGGCCGGCATCAACGGCGTGGAGTGGGACGCGGTCGAGCTGCCTTCCCAGTTCATGGAGAACTTCTGCTGGGAATGGGACGTGCTGCAGGGCATGACCGCCCACGTCGAGACCGGCGCGCCGCTGCCGCGCGAGCTGTTCGACAAGATGCTGGCGGCCAAGAACTTCCAGAGCGGCATGCAGACCGTGCGCCAGCGCGAGTTCGCACTGTTCGATATGCTGCTCTACACCGCGTTCGACGCCGAGCCCGGCAGCTGGCTGGAACTGCTCGCCAAGGTGCGCGAGGAGGTGGCGGTGAATGTCCCGCCGGCCTACAACCGCTTCCCCAACAGCTTTGGCCACATCTTCGCCGGCGGCTACGCGGCCGGCTACTACAGCTACAAGTGGGCGGAAGTGCTGTCGGCCGACGCCTACGCCGCGTTCGAGGAAGCCGGCGGCGCCAACCCCGAGACCGGCCGCCGCTTCTGGAACGAAATCCTCGCCGTCGGCGGTTCGCGCCCGGCGCTGGAATCGTTCCGCGCCTTCCGCGGGCGCGACCCGCAGATCGACGCGCTGCTGCGCCATTCCGGCATGGTCGAGGCCGCACCGATCTGAGCGACGGATTGGAACCACCGCGGTCGGTCCGACTCTAATCAGGGCTCTCAGGGCAACCCGAGCAGCAAGCGACCAGACCCTGGTCTATCCCATGGATATGACTAGCCAGTCTGTTGGCCTCCGTTTCGACGGGGGCCTTTTTCGTATCGGCCCGGAACGGATCGCGCGGGCCGTGACAAGGGGGGGCGAAGCCCGGGTTAAGGTTGGGCTAAGGCAAGCGGGGTAGTGTGGCGGTTTCCGAGTGTGTCGGCCGCCCGTTGCCGGACGGCCGGTTTTCTTCTGGACGTGAAAACCGCCATGACCCTGTTCCACCCCCTGCGTGCCGAGCGCATGACGCTGCTGCTATCGCTGGCGCTGATCGTGTTCTACAACGTGCCGTTCTGGCATGAGATGGGCCGCATCACCGCCGGGCTGGGCGGACACGGCCCGCTGCTCTTGGCCGAGGCCTTCGTGCTGCTCTTGGCCTTCTTCAACCTGGTGCTGGCGCTGCTGGCCTGGCCCTATGTATTCAAGCCGGTGATGACGGCGCTGCTGCTGATCACGGCCCTGGTCAGCTACTTCATGAACCAGTACGGGATCATGATCGACATGCCCATGGTCCAGAACGTGCTGCAGACCGACCCGGCCGAAACACGCGATCTGCTCACCATCAAGATGGGCTTGTTCGCGCTGGGGCTGGGCGTGCTGCCCGCGCTGTGGCTGTGGAAGACGCCGATCGCCTATCGTCCACCGCTGCGCGAGCTGGGGGTGCGGCTGGTGTCGCTGCTGGTGACGCTGGCGGTGCTGCTGGGCGTGGTGTTTTTCGCCTACCAGGACTTCGCCTCGCTGTTCCGCAACAACCGCCAGCTGCGCTTCATCGTCACCCCGAGCAACTACATTCAGGCGACCAACAGCTACCTGCACCACGTCTCGGGCACCGGCCCGGTGGTGGTGATGCCGCTCGGCTCCGATGCCAAGAAGGCGCCGTCCTGGACTGTGCACCGCCGTAAGACGGTGCTGGTGGTGGTGGTCGGCGAAACCGCCCGTGCCGACCATTTCGCGCTCAACGGCTACCGGCGCGACACCAACCCGCTGCTGGCGAAGCAGGCCGGGCTGCTCAACTTCAGCAACGTGCATTCCTGCGGTACCGAGACCGCAGTGTCGGTGCCGTGCATGTTCTCCGGGATAGGGCGTGACAACTACTCCGGCGACGCGGCCGCAAAGAGGGAAAACCTGCTCGACGTGCTCAAGCATGCCGGCTTCGACGTGCTGTGGCGCGACAACAACTCGGGCTGCAAGGGGGTGTGCAACCGCGTCGCATACGAAGACCTGGCCAATCTCAAGGCGCCGGGCTTGTGCGGCGACGGCGAGTGCTACGACGACGTGCTGCTCGACGGGCTCGCCCAGCGCCTGCAGCACCTGCCACGCGATAGCGTGATTGTACTGCACCAGAAGGGCAGTCACGGCCCGGCCTACTACAAGCGTTATCCCAAGGACTTCGAGCGCTTCACCCCGGTGTGCCGCACCAGCGAGTTGAGCCAGTGCAGCCAGCAGGACATCGTCAACGGCTTCGACAACACCCTCCGCTACACCGACCACATGCTGTCCGGGCTGATCGACCTGCTGCGCGCCAACGGCGAGGTCAACAGCGGCCTGATCTACCTGTCCGACCACGGCGAATCGCTCGGCGAGAACAACGTCTACCTGCACGGCATGCCCTACCTGTTCGCCCCGGAAGCGCAGAAGCACATTCCCGCCGTGATGTGGTTCTCCGACGGCTTCCGCCAGGAAACCGGGCTCGATACCCGCTGCCTGGCGGCGAAAAAGGATCTGCCGTGGTCGCAGGACAACCTGTTCCACTCGGTGCTCGGCGTGCTCGGGGTCGAAACCCGGGTGTACGACGGCAGGCTGGACCTGTTCCAGGGGTGCAAGGCGGCGTCCAAAGGGCTGGTCTGACGCGGCGGAAGGCGGTACCTTTGTGCCCTTTACCGAAAGTCTGGAGCACCCCCGCCATGCGTCTCGCCACCTGGAACGTCAACTCGCTCAAAGTACGCCTGCCGCAGGTCCTGCAATGGCTGGCCGAGACCCCGGTCGACGTGCTCTGCCTGCAGGAACTGAAGATGGACCAGGACGTCTTCCCGCTGGCCGAGATCGAGGCCGCCGGCTACCACGCCGCCTGGTTCGGCCAGAAGACCTACAACGGCGTCGCCATCCTGGTGCGCGACGGCCACACGCTGGACGACGTGGTGCCGGGCATTCCCGGCTACGACGACGAACAGCGCCGCGTCATCGCCGCCACCGTGGGCGGCGTGCGGGTGATCTGCGCCTACTTCGTCAACGGCGAGGCGGTCGACTCGCCCAAGTACCCGTACAAGTTGGCCTGGCTGGCCGAGCTGGAACGTTACGTGGCCGACGAACTGACACGCCACCCCGAGCTGGCACTGCTTGGCGACTACAACATCGCACCGGACGACCGCGACGTCTACGACCCGGAAGCCTGGAAGGACAAGGTATTGTGCTCGGTCCCAGAGCGAGATGCCTTCCGCCGCCTGCTCGGGCTCGGCCTGTCCGACTCGTTCCGGCTGTTCAACCAGGACGAGAAGCAGTACAGCTGGTGGGACTACCGCGCCATGATGTTCCGCCGCAACCTCGGCCTGCGCATCGACCACATCCTGCTTTCGCCGCCGC
>JACPUY010000144.1 GCA_016192025.1 Pseudogulbenkiania sp.
GATATCCTTGGCGGCCTGCAGCAAGCGCTCTCGCAGCGAGGCCTGCAGCAGGCCGGAGACCATGCCCAGCGCCGGGACCACCGGCGTCCCACCGGTCAGCAGCATGCCCAGCATGCGGTAGAAGCGGGCCAGCTGGTAGATGCGCATGCGCTCGCCGACGGCAGGGATTTTCCACAACTGGGTGCCGAACCAGCGCTTCACTGCCGCCTGCGAGAACAGGTAGACCGCCCCGACCAGCAGCCCGACCAGCGCCAGCAACAGCGTGCCGGCGTGGGCTTGGATCAGATGGCCCCAGGCCAACAGCAGGCGAGAGAACAGCGGCAGGTCGGTGCCCATGGCTTCGTAGACGCCGGCGAAGCGGGGCACTACGTAGGCCAGCAGGAACAGCATCACCAAGCCCCCCACCGTGATCAGCAAGACCGGGTAGATGGAGGCATTGATCATCTTCTTGCGCACCACGTCGGCCTGCGCCTGGTAGGCCACATAGCGCCCCAGCGCGTTCTCCAGGTCGCCGGTCTTTTCACTGGCCCGCACCGTGGCCAGATAGAGCGGCGGAAAGATGTCGGGAAATTGCTGCAGCGCGACCGACAAGGTCTGGCCTTCGTACAGGCGTCGGATCAGGCGCTCCAGCACCCGCCGCGATTCCGGGCGCTGCTCTTTCTCGTTCAGCGCCTCCATCGCCTCGACCAGCGACAAGCCGGCTTCCAGCAGGGCAAGCAGCTCCTGGGTGAACAGCAGCAACTGGAAACGGCTGTACGTCAGCGAGGGCAAGGCGAAAGCCGCAGATTTCTGCTTGACCGCCAGCACGGTATAGCCCTGGCTCCTGGCTTGGCTGATGGCCTCTGCATCGTTGAGAGCCTCCAGTGCCAGCAGGGTGACCTCGCCATTATTCTTGACCGCTTTTATCTCGAAGCGCATGTGACGTCCTACCAGTTGCCTAGGTCTGCATCCTCGCCGCTACCACCCGTCTGCCCATCCTTGCCGTAGCTGAACAGATCGTATTCGCCATGTTCTCCCGGCTGCCGGTATTGATACGGGCGTCCCCACGGGTCGGCAGGGACCCCCTTCTTGAGATAGGGACCCTCCCATTTGGGCTCATCGGCGGGATGGGTAAACAGCGCCGTCAGGCTTTGCTCGGTGGAGGGATAGTGCCCGGTATCGAGCCGGTATTGGTCCAGCGCCTTTTCCAGCGCATCGATCTGGGCCCGCGCCGTCTTGACCTCGGCCTTGCCCACCTGGGCGAAATAACGCGGGGCGACGTAACCGGCCAAGAGGCCGATGATCACCATCACCACCAGCAACTCCAGCAGCGTGAAGCCTTGCTGGACAGGCTTCTGCATCGAGCGTCCCATGGCTGCCTTCACCCTGCTCCCCTCCTGCCGCGCCTTCTCATACGCGGACTCAGTGTTCAACGGTGCACTGCGCTCGATGACGAGTTGTCACAAGCGCTTCTTGCACCCACTACAAATAACGCAGTGAGTTATTTATAGGTCGCACCACTATTTTTTTCCATGCAATGAATTATGATTTAAATTTTTATTTAAAATATGACATTTATAGGGGTTCATCACCTCGGAAAAGAGGCGCTGGACAGCAATGGCTACAACCGGAGAAAAGACCGAAAGCGATCGCGCGGCGGCGGTGTCGGGAGGGGGAAACTGGGCAGGGCCCGTCATGCCGCAAAGCATGCACGATAGAAAAAACGGACCCGCAGGGGGTCCGTCGTTCGGGCAGGCTTGGAACGGTCTTACAGACCGAACGGATGGCGCATCACGATGGTCTCTTCGCGATCCGGGCCGGTCGAGATGATGTCGACCGGGGCTTCGCAGATCTCGGCGATGCGGGTCAGATAGGCGCGGGCGTTTTCCGGCAGGTCTTCCCACTTCTTCACGCCGAAGGTGGATTGGCTCCAGCCCGGCATGGTTTCGTAGATCGGCTCGCACTGGGCCACGGCTGCGGGGCCGAACGGCAGAATGTCCACTTCCTTGCCGTCGATCTTGTAGCCGACGCACAGCTGGATCTCCTCCAGGCCGTCCATCACGTCGAGCTTGGTCACGCACAGGCCGGACACGCCGTTGATCTGGATCGAGCGCTTCAGCGCGGCGGCGTCGAACCAGCCGCAGCGGCGCGGACGGCCGGTCACCGAACCGAACTCGTTGCCGCGCTTGGCGAGGAAAGCGCCGATATCGTTTTCCTGCTCGGTCGGGAACGGGCCGGAACCGACGCGGGTGGTGTAGCCCTTGACGATGCCCAGCACGTAGTTGAGCATCTGCGGCGCCACGCCGGCGCCCGGCGCCGCCGCGCCGGCCACGCAGTTGGACGAGGTCACGAACGGGTAGGTGCCGTGGTCGATGTCGAGCAGCGTGCCTTGCGCGCCTTCGAACAGCAGCGGCACGTCGGCCTTGTTCAGCTCATACAGCGTGCGCGACACGTCGGCCACCATCGGCTTGATGCGCTCGGCCAGAGTCATGGTGGTTTCCAGCGTGCTGGTGAAGTCCACCGGCTCCGCCTTGAAGTACTGGGTCAGCTGGAAGTTGTAGTAGTCGAGGTTTTCCTTCAGCTTGGCGGCGAAGCGTTCGGCGTCGAACAGGTCCAGCACGCGCAGCGCGCGGCGGGCGACCTTGTCTTCGTAGGCCGGGCCGATACCGCGGCCGGTGGTGCCGATCTTGCCGGCGCCCTTGGCGGCTTCACGCGCCTGATCCAGCGCCACGTGGTACGGCAAGATCAGCGTGCACGACTCGGCGATCTTCAGGCGCGAAGCCACGTCGACGCCGGCGCTTTCCAGCGCGTCGATTTCCTTCAGCAGCGGTTCCGGCGACAGCACCGCGCCGTTGCCGATGAAGCAGTCCACGCCTTCGCGCAGGATGCCGGACGGGATCAGGCGCAGCACGGTCTTCTTGCCACCGACCACCAGCGTGTGGCCGGCGTTGTGGCCACCCTGGAAGCGCACCACGCCACGGGCGTGATCGGTCAACCAGTCAACAATCTTGCCCTTGCCTTCGTCACCCCATTGGGTACCGATCACGACAACGTTCTTGGACATTGGAAAGAACCTCTTATCTCTGTCAAACACTAACACTCAGTTAAACGGAACGACCTGCCAGCCATCGGCGGCCAAGACCAGCTCACGGTCGCAGTCCAGCGCCACGGCCGATTCACCCAGGTAATCGATGATGACCCGCTCGCCGGCGGCACGCAGCGCCGCTACAGTGTCACGGGCAGCCGCCAGGTCGCGCGCCTTGACGCGAATGCCTTGCGCGGCATCACGTTCCGGCAGAATGCGTACCAGATCGCGCAGGTCGAGACTGAAACCAGTGGCCGGACGGGCGCGGCCGAACTTGCGGCCCACGTTGTCATAACGCCCGCCGCGCGCCAGCGCCTCGGACCAGCCCGGAGCGTAGGCGGCGAACATCAGGCCGGTGTGGTAGAAATCGCCGCGCAGCTCGGCCAGGTCGAAGCTCAGCTCCACCTGCCCGTCCAGCGCATTGGCGATGGCGGACAGTTGCATCAGCCCCAGCTCCACTTCCGGCAGCGACGGCAAACGGGTGCGCGCCTTGTCGAGAATCTGGCGCGGGCCGTACAGCTCGGGCAGCGCCAGGAAAGCGCTCTTGTACGGCTCGGCCACCTCGGCCACCAGTTCGCGCACCGTGGCGATATCCTTGGATTGCAAGGCGCCGAACAGCTCGCGGGTGTCTTCGGCAGCCAGGCCGGCCGCGGCGGCGATGCCGCGGAAAATGGCGATGTGGCCGACGTCCAGCCGCAGCTTGTCGACGCCGACCTGACGCAGCGTGGCCAGCATCAGCTCGATGACTTCCAGGTCGGCCTCGATGCCGGCGTAGCCGTACAGCTCGGCGCCCACCTGGAGCGGTTCACGCGAGCTCATCAGGCCGCCGGGGCGGGCATGCACCACGCTGCCGGCGTAGCACAGCCGGGTCACGCCGGTGCGGTTGGACAGCAGGTGGGCGTCGATACGCGCCACCTGCGGCGTAATGTCGGCACGCAGGCCGAGCTGACGACCGGACAAGTGGTCGTCCAGCTTGAAGGTCTTGATATCCAGCGCGCTATCGCCTTCCGACACCAGGGCGTCAGCGTATTCGATCAGCGGCGGCAACACCAGCTCGTAGCCGGCCGTGCGGAACAGCTCCAGCATGGCAGCCTTGGCCGATTCGACCTGGCGGGCGGTGGCGGGCAGGATATCTGCAATATGTTCGGGGAGCAGCCAGTTACGCATAAGTACTCAGTACAGAATAAAAGGCGGGGGTGGTTGCCCCGCCTTGCCGTCAGCAAACTGGCCGATAGTCTGCCGGCCAGTCACGATTATTTCAGATTGTCACTTCGCCTTGCCGGCTGCCTGCGGGCTCTTCAGATAGCGGAAGAACTCGCTGGACGGTTCCAGCACCAGCACGTCGCTCTTGTTCCTGAACGACTCCTTGTAGGCGTCCATGCTGCGCCAGAAGGCGTAGAATTCCGGATTCTTGCCATACGCTTCGGCATAGATCGCGGCCGCCCGGGCATCACCTTCACCCTTGACCTGCTGCGCCTTGCGGTAGGCTTCGGCCAGCGTCACTTCCCGCTTGCGGTCGGCTTCGGCGCGGATGCGCTCGGCCTCGGCGGCACCTTCGCTACGCAGCTGGCTGGCCACGGTACGGCGTTCGGACTGCATGCGGTCGTAGACCGAACTGCTGATTTTATCCGGAAAATCGACGCGCTTTAAGCGCACATCGAGAATTTCTACCCCGATTTTACGCGCATCAGCGTCGGCACGCTTGCGAACAACCTCCATGACTTGATCTCGCTGCCCGGAAATGACATCGGAAACCGTTTTCTGGCCGAATTCGGCACGCAAACCGTCGTTGATGGTCTGCTTCAGCCGCGCCACGGCGGCCAACTCGTTGCCGCCCACGCTCTTGTAGAACTGCTCGACGTTGACCACGCGCCATTTGACGAAACTGTCGACCAGCACGTTTTTCTTCTCGCGCGTGTTGAACAATTCCGGCGTCTCGGCGTCGATGGTCAGCACGCGGCGGTCGAAGTAGCGCACGTCCTGCATCAGCGGCACCTTGAAATGGATGCCCGGATCCTTGATGATCTCGACCACTTCGCCGAACTGGAACAGCAGCGCAAACTGGCGCTGATCAACGGTGAACAGCGACAGGCTGGCCAAGAACAGCAGGCCGGCGACCGCCACGACTACAGATACCAATCTTTCCATGGCTTAGCGCTCCGCTCCGAACATGTCACGTCCCCTGGTCACGTCCCGTCCCTCCCGCGGCGGGCTGGCCGGAGAAGACGGTAGCGCAGACTCGGCGTGGGATGGCGCCGCCGTGGAGGCCGGCAGACCGTTGCCCGGACTGGTCGACTGGATCAGCTTGTCGAGCGGCAGATAGAGCAGGTTGTTGCCGCCCTTCTGGTCGACCAGCACCTTGCTGCTGCTGGTCATGATCTGCTGCATCATGTCGAAGTACAGCCGGTCGCGCATGACCTTGGGCGCCTTGTTGTACTCGGACAACACCTGCTTGAAGCGGGCGGCGTCGCCTTCGGCGCGCGAGACAGCGCGCTGCTTGTAGGCCTCGGCCTCCTCGGTCAGCCGCGCGGCCAGGCCCTGGGCCTTGGGCACCACGTCGTTGGCGTAGGCCAGACCCTCGTTGCGCAGCTTGTCCTTGTCCTGCCCGGCCTTGACCGCGTCTTCGAAGGCCGCCTGCACCTGCTCCGGCGGCTGCACGTCGTTAATGTTCACCTTGGCGATGCGCACACCCAGCGCATAGCGGTCGACCGCGCTCTGGATCAGCCGCTGGCTTTCCGCCGCGATCTGGGCGCGCCCCTCGTTCAGCACGAAATCGACCTTGTTGCGCCCGACGATCTCGCGGATGGCGGTTTCGGCGGCCTGCTTGACGATATCCTTGGCGTCCCGGTCGGCTGCCGCGTTGTTGAACAGGAAGGCCTTGGCATCCTGCACGTCGTACTGCACCGAGAGCTGGACGTCGATGATGTTCTGGTCTTCGGTCAGCATCAGCGACTCTTCCGGCACCCGGTTCTTGGCACTACTGCGGTAGCCGACTTCGATGCTGCGCACTTCGGTCAGGTTGACGATCTCAACCTTCTCGAACGGGTACGGCAAGTGCCACTGCAACCCCGCCTGGGTGGTGTGGTGATAGCTGCCCAGACGCAACACCACGCCCTCCTCGCGGGCATCCACCACGTAAAAGCCGCTGGCCAACCACAGCGCCACCACCACGCCGAGTGCGGCGCCGATGCCGCCCTTGAAGGCCATCCGCGGCTCCGGTGCCTTGCCGGACGGCTTGGCCCCCAACAGGCGGGCCAGTTTCTGGTTGAGTTTGCGGAACAGCTCGTCGAGGTCCGGCGGTCCATCGTTCCCACGACGGCCCCATTTGGGATCATGCTGCGACATTGTTATTTCTATCTTCGCTAGGGGGTTTGTTGGAGAGGACCTGCACCCGTTCAGCCAGGGCCTCACGCAGGAGTCCCAGCCCGGCCCCGGTCAGCGCCGACGCCCGCACCGCCAGCGGCAAGCCGTCGGCGTCACGCTCGATGACCGGCTCCAGAGCACGCAGATCGGTCTTGTTCCAGACGATCAACTGTGGAATATCGTCGGCGCCGATCTCTTCCAGCACGCGGTTGACCTCTTCGATTTGCATGTCGCGCATCGGGCTGGCCGAGTCGACCACGTGCAGCAGCAGGTCGGCCTGTACGGTTTCTTCCAGCGTGGCGCGGAAGGCGGCCACCAGCGTATGCGGCAGGTCGCGGATGAAGCCGACCGTGTCGGACACCACGATCGAGGCCTGCTCGTTCAGGTACAGCTTGCGGCTGGTGGTATCCAGCGTGGCAAACAGCTGGTCCGCCGCATAACTCTTGGCCTTGGTCAGCGCGTTGAACAGCGTGGACTTGCCGGCGTTGGTGTAACCCACGATGGAGACCGACGCGATGCCGTTGCGGTTGCGGTTGCGGCGCTGGGTCTTGCGCTGCTTCTGCACCTGCTCCAGCCGCGTTTTCAGCATCTTCACCCGGTTGCCGAGTAGCCGGCGGTCAGTTTCCAGCTGGGTTTCCCCCGGGCCACGCAGGCCGATACCGCCCTTCTGTCGCTCCAGGTGGGTCCAGCCGCGCACCAGGCGGGTGGCCAGATGGGACAACTGCGCCAATTCGACCTGCAGCTTGCCTTCAAAGCTGCGCGCGCGCTGGGCAAAGATGTCCAGAATCAGGCTGGAACGGTCGATCACCCGGCACTGCAGCACACGCTCGATATTGCGCTCCTGCCCGGGAGAGAGCTGATGATTGAAGATCACCACATTAGCCGAAGTTGCACGGACCAGCGCGGCGATTTCCTCCACCTTGCCCTTGCCGGCAAACAAGGCTGCATCGGGACGCTGGCGCTTGCCATGGACGAGGCCCATGACGTCAACGCCGGCACTCTTGACGAGATCGACGCATTCATCGACGTTTTCCTGGAAATCGGGGTCGCCGAAATCCAGACACACGATGACGGCCTGATCACCTATATCGGGACGGTCAAACACCTGAGATAACCGAACTCACAAAAAGAAAGGCTGGTAGGCGCCCGCCATGGGGAGCCCCGCCAACCTTTCGAGGGTTTGCGTAAACAATCAAGCGTCTTGCTGCTCGTTCTTCTGGGCAACAGGCTGCTCATGCGGAATGGATACCGGGCGTGCCGGCACAACGGTGGAGATGGCATGCTTGTAAACCATCTGGGTTACCGTGTTTTTCAGGAGGACCACATACTGGTCAAAAGACTCGACCTGGCCTTGCAGTTTGATACCGTTTACCAGATAAATGGATACCGGCACATGTTCCTTGCGCAGAGTGTTCAGGAACGGGTCTTGTAACATTTGCCCTTTAGAGCTCATTCGTTTTCTCCGAATCGATGATTGTTGTATTAAAAATCTTGTATCAGCCTGATAGACAGAACCAGCTATCTTTCTAGCAGAAAACCAGCAGGCATACTATTTATTGCTTGTTGCGCAACTTACCCTTCTTGCCCAGTGTCACCAGCTTGCCGGGTTTGCCGCCCTTGCTTTCTTTCTCGTCGAACGGGTTTTCGGTCGACTTGTACTGCACCCGCAACGGCGTCCCTTGCAGTTTGAACACTTTTCGATAGGTATGTTCCAGATAGCGGGTATAACTGTCCGGCACCTTGTCCAGTGCGTTGCCGTGAATCACGATAATCGGCGGATTCATGCCCCCTTGGTGAGCATAACGCATTTTCGGCCGCACCTGCCCCACCCGCGGTGGTGCCTGACGCTCTACTGCCACCTGCAGCACGCGGGTCAGCTTCGGCGTCGCCAGTTTGGCCATGGCGGCGCGGTAGGCTTCGTCGATCGACTTGAACAGGTCGGCGATGCCGCGCCCCTCGATGGCCGAGATGAAATGAAACTTGGCAAAGTCGAGGAAGCCCAGCTTGCGCGCGATCTCACGCTTGACCAGTTCCTTCTGCTCGGTATCGATGTTGTCCCACTTGTTGACCGCCACCACCAGCGCCCGCCCCGCCTCCAGCGCAAAGCCGGCGATGGTGGCGTCCTGTTCCGAGATGTCGAGCTGGGCATCCAGCACCAGCACTGCCACGTTGGCATCCTCGATGGCCTTCATGGTCTTGATCACCGAAAACTTCTCGATGGTCTCGCTGACCTTGCCACGTCGACGCACACCCGCCGTATCGATGATGGTATAGGTGTGGTCGTCGCGCTCGAAATCAATGTAGATGCTGTCGCGCGTGGTGCCGGCCTGGTCGAACGCGATCACCCGCTCTTCACCCAGGATGGCGTTCACCAGCGTCGACTTGCCGACGTTGGGGCGGCCGATGACGGCAAACTTGGGATGGCGCGCTTCCTTCTCGTCGCTGGCCGCCGGAAACGGCTCGAGCACCATCTCCATCAGTTCACGCACGCCGTCGCCATGCGCGGCCGAGATGGCCAGCGGCTCGCCCAGGGCCAGCTCGTGGAACTCCGCCCCCGCGATGGACGAGCTGATGCCCTCGGCCTTGTTGACCACCAGGAATACCGGGCGGTCGTTCTGGCGCAGCCGGTTGGCGATGATCTTGTCCTGCGGCGTGATGCCGGTGCGACCGTCGACCAGGAACACGATGGCATCGGCCTCGTCAACGGCCTGCAGAGTCTGGCGCGCCATTTCGAACAGGATGCCTTCGTCCACGACGGGTTCGAAGCCGCCGGTGTCGACCACCAGGTACGGCTTGTCGCCGACGCGGCCATGACCGTAATGGCGATCGCGGGTCAGGCCCGGCTGATCCGCCACCAGCGCATCACGGCTGCGGGTCAGGCGGTTGAAGAGGGTCGATTTGCCGACGTTGGGCCGGCCGACCAGAGCTACTGTTGGTTTCATCAAGAGACCGCTTTATTCCAGTGACAGCATCGCCAAGCGACCGTTACGCCCCAACAGCAGCGCCGTATCACCCAACGATACCGGTTGTCCGGTCAGGCGCTCGGTCCCGACCTTGGTACGGCCCACGATGCGGCCGCTGTCGCCGGCAACCAGATGAGCATACCCCTCACCATCGGTTACCAGCACATAGCGGCCCAGCATGGCCGGACCCGACACGTTTCGATATTTCAGATCATCCAGTTTCCAGACGTTGCGGCCGGTGCTGCGGTCAAACGCCCACAGGCTGCCATCGTCACCGGTGACGTACACATTGCGCGCATCGACTGCCAGTCCATGGCTGGACGACACGTCGCGCGCCCACAGCAGGTTGCCACTGCGGGCCTCGAAGCAGGCGACCCGCCCCTGGAAAGCCACCGCGCACACCTGACCGGCGTCAAACACCGGGCGCGACACCACGTCGGTCACCCGCTCCAGTTCGGTCGCGCCGCGCGGGCTGGCCACGCTGGCCTCCCACAGTACATTGCCGTTTTTCGGACTCAACACCAAGAGACGCCCACCAGCCTGGCCGGCGAGAATCGCCTCGTCCCCGGCGCGCTGCAGAGAGCCGGTGTTCTGCACCGTCAACTGCGGCAACGCCCGGGCCACCGACCACAACTGCTTGCCATCGGTCAGGGCAAATCCGGTGATACGGCCGTCGTTGGTGCGCACGGTGACGACATCACTGCCAACCTGCGGCGCCTCCAGGGCCACGCTGGTCAGCGTCTGCTCCCAGCGGGTGGCGCCACTGGCCCGGTCGACCGCCAACAGCCGGCCATCGGTGGTCGGCAGCAGCACCAGCTGGTCGTTCACGCCCGGGCCGGCACTCAGCTCGCGCTTGAGCGCCAGTTCATTGACCTTGCGTCCGCTCAGGGCATCGAAGACCGCGATATGGCCACGGGCTTCGGCCACGATCACATTGCCGTTCTGGTAGACCGGCAGAAATCCGCCATGGGCCACATCACCGATGGACTCGGACCACTTGAGCTTGACCGGCTGCTCGATACGGACCTCCTGCAGCGGCGTCGGCTGCAAACGCGAGGAGCCCTCGAACCAGCTGGCGCATCCGGACAACAGGCCCGAGGAAATCAGGGCAGAAACCAGTAAACGACGGCGCATCGCTCAGCCTCCCAAGGCGTCAAGTTTGGTCTGAATATACTGGCGGTTGGGCGAATCCCCCACCAGCTTGGCCAAGGCCGACTTGTACTGGTCGCGTGCCGCCTTCTTGTCACCCTTGGCCGCGTAGACGTCACCCTTCAGGTCGAGAAACAGGGCATCGAAGGCGCTGGCATGCTCTTGGTTCAACTCGGCGATGGCCGCATCGTAGCGCTTCTCATCGAGCAGCACCGCCGCCATACGCAGACGGGCCACCGCTTGCAAGGCCGGCTCCCGGGCATGCTCTACGGCCCAGCCCAGCTGCGACTTGGCCAGCGCCAGATCCTGCTTGTCGAATGCGGCCTTGGCCACCAGCAAGGCGCCGCGGCTGGCGTAGGCGGTGCGCCCGTAGTCGCTTTGCAGCTTGGCAATGGAGCTCTTCAAGCGGGTCAGATCGCCGGACTGGGCCGCGCTGGCCACGTCGTCGTAAATGACGGCAGCCTTCTCCGCCTGCGATTGCTGGTAATACGTCCAGCCCTTGGTGCCCAGGTAGCCGAGCGCGGTTGCCAGCACCGCCGCCGAAATCCACTTTCCCCACTGCGACCAGAAGGCCTTCAGCTCGTCGATCTGTTCCTGTTCCTGCAAGTCGAACGCCATCGCGTTCCCCCTTTTTTTATTCAAGCCTTGATTCGGGCAATGGTTTCGGCCACCGCAGAAAGCGCGACGGCTTCCTGCGCGGTCTCGACGCGCAACGGCTTGACCACTGCCGTACCGTTGGCCACCTCGTTTTCACCGACGATCACGGCAAACTGCGCCCCGCAACCGTCGGCCTTTTTCATTTGCGACTTGAAACTGCCTTCGCCACAGTGCTGGATCACCGAGAGGCCCGCCGCACGCAGGCTGGCGGCCAGCCGCATGGCGTACAGTGGCGCCCCGGCGCCCTGCTGGACGAGGTAGACGTCCACCCCGCGCGACGCGGGCAGACGGCCTTTTTCCTGCAACAACAGCATCACCCGCTCCAGGCCCATGCCGAAGCCGATGCCCGGTGCCGGCTTGCCGCCCAGTTGCTCGACCAAGCCATCGTAGCGGCCACCGGCGCACACCGTGCCCTGCGCGCCCAGCTCGGTGGTCACCCACTCGAACACCGACTGGTTGTAGTAATCGAGGCCACGCACCAGCCGCGGATTCTCCACGAAACGGACGTCGAGGCCGTCGATCATCGCCTTCCAGCCGTCGTAATGGGCTCGCGACTCGTCGCCCAGGTAGTCGGTCAGCCGCGGCGCGGCGTTGCAGATTTCCTGCAGCGCCGGGTTCTTGCTGTCGAGCACGCGCAGCGGGTTGCTGTACAGGCGACGCTTGCCGTCCTCGTCCAGCATGTCCTGGTGCCGTTCGAGATAGGCGATCAGCGCCTCGCGATGGGCCGCGCGCTCGTCCTTGTTGCCCAAGGTATTGATCTGCAGTTCCACGCTGTCGGCCAGGCCCAGGCGCTGCCACAGGTCGGCCGTCATCAGGATGATTTCTGCGTCGATATCCGGCCCGGCAAAACCGAGCGCCTCGATGCCGATCTGGTGGAACTGGCGATAACGGCCCTTCTGCGGGCGCTCGTGGCGGAACATCGGGCCCATGTACCACAGCCGTTGCGTGGCGTTGTACAGCAGATTGTGCTCGACCACAGCGCGCAGCGTACCGGCGGTGCCCTCCGGGCGCAGCGTCAGGCTGTCGCCATTGAGACTGTCGGTGAAGGAGTACATTTCCTTCTCGACGATATCGGTCACTTCACCGATGGAGCGCACGAACAACCGGGTTTCCTCGACGATCGGGGTGCGGATGTTCTGGTAGCCATAATCGGCCAGCCAGCCGCGCAGAATGCTTTCGAAATACTCCCAGTAGTGCGAGTCGCCCGGCAGCACGTCGTTCATGCCGCGGATGGCCTGGATCTTTTGCGTCATTGTTCGCTTCTTTTCACTCTTTTCGGTTCAACCGACCGTCTTGATCGGTATCGTGCGCACGGCGGAGTCGCGCCGCTTGGCGCCCCCTTCCCCATAGCGGGTGCGCACGTAATCGTCTACCAGCGCCTTGAAATCGGTGGCGATGCTATCGCCCTTCAGGGTCACGCCCTTCTCGCCATCGACGTATACCGGTGCCACCGGCACTTCGCCGGTCCCCGGCAGGGAGATGCCGATGTCGGCCAGCTTGCTCTCGCCGGGTCCGTTCACCACGCAGCCCATCACGGCCACTTTCATGTCTTCCACGCCCGGGTACTGCAGGCGCCACACCGGCATCTGCTCGCGCAGATAGGTCTGGATGCTGTCGGCCAGTTCCTGGAAGACGGTGCTGGAGGTGCGGCCGCAACCGGGACAGGCCGTCACCAGCGGGGTAAACGAGCGCAGGCCCATGGTCTGCAGGATTTCCTGCGCCACCACCACTTCCTTGTTGCGCGACTCGCCCGGAGCCGGGGTCAGCGAGATGCGGATGGTGTCGCCGATGCCTTCCTGCAGCAGCACCGACAACGCCGCGGTCGAAGCCACGATGCCCTTCGAGCCCATGCCGGCCTCGGTCAGCCCCAGGTGCAGCGGAAAATCACAGCGCCCCCCCAGATCGCGGTACACCGTGATCAGGTCCTGCACATGGCTCACCTTGCACGACAGGATGATCTGGTCGGCCGGCAGGCCCAGCTCCATCGCCTTGCCGGCACTCTCCAGCGCCGACACGATCAGCGCCTCGCGCATCACCGCGTCCGGCGACAGCGGCTTGGCCAGGCGGCTGTTCTCGTCCATCAGTCGCACCGCCAGCGCCTGGTCCAGGCTGCCCCAGTTGACGCCGATGCGCACCGGCTTGTCGTACTCGATGGCGGCACGGATCATGTAGGCAAACTTGTCGTCGCCCTTGGCGCCTTTGCCGACGTTGCCCGGGTTGATGCGGTACTTGGCCAGCGCCCGCGCGCAGTCCGGATAGTCGCGCAGCAGGCGCTCCCCGTTGAAATGGAAGTCGCCCACCAAGGGCACGTTGCAGCCCATGTCGTCAAGCCGCTGACGCACCTCGGCGACCGCCGCCGCCGCCTCGGGCGAATTCACCGTGATACGCACCAGTTCCGAACCGGCCTCGGCCAGCTCGAACACCTGTTGAGCCGTGGCGGCCGCGTCGGCGGTATCGGTATTGGTCATCGACTGCACCACCACCGGTGCCCCGGAGCCGACAATAACATGCCCCACCCGTACCTGACGGGTGGGGCGCCGCGCGATCAGCACGCTATCCATGTGACAGATTACCTACTTGAGTTCTAGTCGGGCGGTGGTACCGCGAATCTTGCCGGTCATCGGCACCGGCTGGCCATTGAAGGACACATCGACCTGGCTGGCGTTCCCAACCGTGAGTTTGAACGGCGGCTGACCGGCCACTTCCTTGTCGCTTCCGGCCTTGAGCGTTTCGAACACCAGTTTCTTGCCGCTGCCATCGACGACCGACACCCAAGCGTCATGTCTAGCGGCCAACCGGATCTTCCCGTCGGCATCAGGCTGTTGCGCAGCAGAAGGCGCCGATGCCTGCGGGGCGGGGGCGACAATGGGGGCAGGCGCCTGCGGCGCGGGCACCACAACTGGAGCCGACGCCTCTTTGGGGAGCTCTTCTCCGGCGGGCGCCGAAGCAACCTGCTGTTCGGTCAACATCGGAGCCAGATCCGGATTGGCCTCGTCGCTGGCTGGCTCCGTTCCGGGGCGAGCAAACCAGAATGCCGCAGCCGCCAAGATGACAGTCAGCACCAGCAGGATCGCACGCCGGCCCTGAGGAGCGGGGGCATCATCGTCGTCACGCGCCAACGAGGACGGTGCGGCATCCTTGATCAGGTTGGTTGCTTCCTTCACGGCGGAAGGAAAACGTGTCTCCAGCCGCGCCATCAGCGGAGCCGCGTCCACCCCTAGAAAACGGGCGTAGTTGCGCACGAAGCCCCGGACGAAAGCCGGGCCGGGCAAGACCTCGAAACGGTCTTCCTCGATCGCCTCCAGTTGCTTGAGCGACAATTTCAGGCGGTCGGCCACCTCTCCCAGACTGAGACCGGCGGCCTCGCGGGCTGCCTTGAGGGTTGCCCCCACACCGTCATGCTCTGGCGGGAGGACGTTATTCTGTTCGGTTTGTGATTCCATCAAAGACCACTCAACAACTCTTGCGTTTCTTTCGAATCGGGATAACGGCTCTTGAGCCTCGCTGCGTATAGTTCAGCCTTGCCCTGCTCGCTGGTCTTGCGGGCTATTCTCACCCCCAGCAGCAGCACGTCGGCCGGCATCTCGCCGACATGGTCGGCCAGACGATCAAAATAAAACGCCGCCAGTTTGGCGTTACCTTGACCAAAATGCAGCGCAGCCAGTTCCCTGAGCGCCGGCGGGTAATTGGGGGAGACGCGCAAGGCCGACAACAGATAGTCGTTGGCCTGGCCTTTCTGCCCCAGCTTGACACTGCAACGCCCCAGGTTCAGGTAGGCGGTCTGCGGCGTATCGTACAGCGGGTTGGACAGGGCCTTGGCAAAATAGCCCATGCCATCCTGCGCGCGGCCACGCTCGCACAGAAACTCGCCGTAATTATTGTTGGCTTCAGAACTGGCCGGATCCAGCGATAAGGCCTTTTGGTAATGCTGCTCGGCCTCGCCATCCACTTTCAGCAACGACAGCACGTAAGCCTTGGCCAGGTAGGCCGGTACGTAGAGCCCATCGGCGACAATGGCCTGGTCAGCCGACATCAGCGCGGCCTTGAAATTTCCCAGCCGGGAATACTCCACCGCCAGTTGGGTGCGAATCTGGGCCAGTTCGTTGCCCGGTGCGGCGGCAAATACAGTCGTGCTCAAAGCCATCAGGCATCCGGCAAGCCACATTCGCCCTTTTCTCATGCCGCACCATCCTCCGCGATCTGAATCCACTTTTCCTTGCGCCGGGTCTTGTCCTGCACCTGCCCGGCCAACTGGCCACAGGCGGCGTCGATATCGTCACCGCGGGTCTTGCGCACCGTCACTACATAGCCGGCTTCCTGCAGGATTTCGCGGAAGCGATGGATGGCATTGTTGCTGGAACGCTCGTAACCTGAGTTCGGGAACGGATTGAACGGGATCAGGTTGAACTTGCACGGCACGTCCTTCACCAGTTCAATCAACTGGCGAGCATGTTCGGGTCTATCGTTGACATCGTCAAGCATCACGTACTCGAAGGTCACGAAGTCCCGCGGGGCCTTTTCCAGGTAGCGCTGGCAGGCCGCCATCAGCTCGCGCAGCGGGTATTTCTTGTTGATCGGCACGATCACGTCGCGGATGGCGTCGTTCGGCGCGTGCAGGCTGACCGCCAGCGCCACCGGACAGGCTTCGCGCAGACGGTCCATCTGCGGCACCATGCCCGAGGTCGACACCGTCACGCGGCGGCGGGAGAGACCGTAGCCGTGGTCATCGAGCATGATCTGCAGGGCCGACACCACGTTGTCGAAGTTGGCCAGCGGCTCGCCCATCCCCATCATGACCACATTGGAAATGACGCGTTCATTTTTCGGCGTCACCCCCATGGCCTTGTTGGCCCACCACAGCTGGCCGATGATCTCGGCGGTGGAAAGGTTGCGGTTGAAGCCCTGACGCCCGGTCGAACAGAAGGTACATTCGAGGGCACACCCCACCTGGGATGATATGCACAAGGTGCCGCGCTCGTCCTCGGGAATGAACACGGTTTCGACACCGTTGCCGGTGCCGACGTCCAGCAGCCACTTGCGGGTACCATCACTGGAAGCCTGTTCGATCATCAGGTCGGGCACGCGCACCTCGGCCGACTCGTGCAGCTTGCTGCGCAAGCTCTTGGCGATGTCGGTCATGGCGTCGAAATCGGCCTCGGCCATCTGGTGCATCCAGCGCATCACCTGCTTGGCGCGGAACGGCTTTTCGCCCATCGCGGCAAAGTGATCGGTCAACTGGGCCAGATTGAAGTCGAGCAGGTTGGTTTTCATGCAATCCTCATTCACAGGGCGGCCGCCTTGGCGGCCGCCCCGGTACAACTAATTAACGCGAGCAGATATCGGCTGCGTCAAAGAAGTACGCCACTTCGATGGCAGCGTTTTCAGCGCTGTCGGAGCCGTGCACGGCGTTGGCGTCGATCGAGTCGGCAAAGTCGGCGCGGATGGTACCGGCGTCGGCTTTCTTCGGATCGGTCGCGCCCATCAGTTCGCGGTTCTTCAGAACAGCATTTTCACCTTCCAGCGCCTGGATCATGACCGGACCGGAGATCATGAAGTTCACCAGATCGTTGAAGAAAGGACGCTCTTTGTGTACGGCGTAGAAGCCTTCGGCTTCTGCGCGGGACAGTTGTTTCATTTTTGCCGCGACCACTTTCAGGCCGGCCGATTCAAAACGGTCATAGATCTTGCCGATCACGTTCTTAGCGACAGCGTCCGGCTTGATGATGGACAGAGTACGTTCAATTGCCATAAAAAATCTCCCTAATTTCAAGACAAATGGCTAAACTAGGTTCCAGCCTAGCCAAACAGGCTACCCAATTCTGAGGAACCCGGTACTTTACCAGCCTTTTCAAGCCTTTGCTGCACAAAATTTAAGCACAATGAGCGCAAACACTCCGAGCGACACCCCGCCCAAGGGCGGTGATGAAAAAGACCTTAGCCGAAAGCTGAAGAAACGCCTGCTCATCGCTGGCGGACTGGTGGCGCTCGCGCTGGCCGCCATCCCGCTACTGGACCATTTCGGCAAGGGTGACAAAGTCGCCATGACCGCGACGGAACCGCAGGGCAGCTCAGGCAAGATTGCCAACGTGGCTTCAGCGCCGGAGGAAGAAGCCCCTGCCGCCGTCGAAAGCAGCGCCCCCGCTGCCGCAGAGGCAAGCCAACCTGCACAACGACCAGCGGAGCCCCATGCTCCTGCAACGGTGAGCCAGGCCGCCCCGCCAGCCCCGGACACCGGCAAGACCCCCGGAGTGGCCGCCATCCGGGGAAAAGCCCCCTCCACCCCGACCGCACCCAAGCTTCCGCCAGTCGTCCAGGCCGAAAAGGAAAGCACCTCCACTCGCCCTCAGGCGTTCAAGCCGCTACCCCAGGACGAAGCGGCGCCAGCGCCGCCCCCCCCAATCAGCAAAGCCAAACCGGTCGGCAGCTCGCTCGGCTATAAGGTACAACTCGGGCTGTTCTCCAGCCTGGCCAATGCGCAGAAACTGGTCGATACCCTCAAGGCCAACGGCATTGAAGCCCACACCGAGACGCGGGTACACGTAGGCCCGTTCCGCACGCGCGCCGAGGCCGAAGAGGCGATGAACAAACTGCGCCAGCTGGGCCACGCCCCATTACTCGCCCCTTCGGGCCAATAAACCCTGAGCGGCCGCGCCAGCCTCAAGCCAGCCGGCCAGCCCTTGCAGCCACTCGTTAACCCGACGGGTGCACATAGGCTTCAGCTAATTTCAGGACGATATCGGAGCAGACAGATCGAGACTGGGCACAGGGATAATCCCGGCAAAGCACGCCGCGTTTAGCTCTGATTGGATCTTCTGGTGATCCGTTCGAAAATTAGGTAGGAGGCGGGGTTACCCCCGCCGTCCTCCTTCACCACCGTACATACGGTTCCGTATACGGCGGTTCATTGAGTACTCTGGAAGCGCCGCAGCGTGCCCTGCAGCGAAACCAATCCCAGCAAGTCAAACCAGCGTTTCGGGTGCGTTTCGTTCATGTGACTCGCCCCCGCGTTCCACCACGGCCCGCGTTGGTTCGTCGCTGAACGCCACGCCCTCTCTTCCGTCAGTCCCTTACCCTGTAACATACGTGCTCGGGTGAAAGGTCGTTTCCACTGTCGCCACAGAATGCAGCGCAGCTTCCGTCGTATCCACCCATCCAGCTCCTCCAGCACACCACGCACTTGCGTCAGCCTGAAATAAGACATCCAGCCCCGTAGCACCGCACTGAGCGCATCCACCGTGAACAGGATGCTCCGCCCCCGGTCTTGGCGCGTCAGCTCCCGTACCCAGGCCTTTAGTCTCTCGAGACTGCTGTCGGCCACTTTCAGCCGCGTTTGCTTGTGCCACGTAAAGCTGTAGCCCAGGAACTTGCGCTCCCATGGGCGGGCTACCGCACTCTTGTCGTGGTTCACCTTCAGGTGAAGCTCGCCTTCAAGGAAGGCGGTCAGTTCCGTCATCAGGTGTTCCCCTGCGCGGTGACTGCCAACATAAATGTTGCAATCGTCCGCGCAGCGACAGAAACGATGCCCCCGGCGCTCCAGTTCCCGGTCGAGATCCGTCAGCAGGATGTTCGACAGTAGCGGTGAGAGCGGACCACCTTGCGGCGTCCCTTCCGACCGTTGACTGACGACTCCGTCTGCCCGCATCCCGGCTTCGAGGTAACGCCGGATCAGCTTCAGCACCCGCTCGTCCTTCACCCTAGGGGCGGTGGGGAGCTGGTCACCGCCACTGTGCCGGCAGCCTGGTGTACGCCCGCCACCACCTTGGCCACCAACATCGTGCCGATGGCGCCCAACGAGATCGACGACATCGTGATCGATCAGCTGGCCGCCTATGCACTGCCCGGCGCCGGCACGGTTGACGTCTACCTGTCCGCCCCCCACGGCGGGGCGACGGGACAGTACCAAGTACAGATAACAGGAGTGAAGTGATGCCACCATGATACGAGACCAAGGCGGCGCCATCCTGGCGACCGTCAAGCCTCCCTCGACCCCCGCCGTCGCCAGCGATACCGCGCTGGTCGTGGCGCAGCATGCCGCCACCAGCTCCACCAAGGTTGGCGACGGCACCAACACTGTCGCCGTGAAGGCGGCGTCGACCCCGGCGGCCGCGAGCGATCCAGCACTGGTGGTGGCCCTTCACCTCCTGAGCAACAGCGCAACCCCCTACAACGCCACGGTAACGGATATCGCCAGTGCCGCCATCGCGGGCGTGACGACCTATACCAGCGCGGCCATCGCCCAGGGCGGCACCAATGCTGCCGAGTTCGTGGTGGTCGTGACGTCTGTCTCCGGCACGTCGCCTTCGCTGGACGTGGTGATCCAGGAATCGGACGACACCGGCACCAATTGGCAGGACATCTACCACTTCCCGCGTATCACCGCCGCCGGCGCCTACCGCTCGTCCCTGCTGCGGCTGACCGGCAACCGCCTCCGCTATGTCCGCACGGTAGGGGGCACCACCCCGTCGTTCACCCTGTCGCTGGTGCGGAACAACTACCCCTACGCCAACCCCGACAAGCTGCGCTGCCAATTCAACCGCTCCCTCAATCCGAACACACAGGGCTCGACAACACCCGCCCTGTTTGTGGAGGGAACCTCCCGCCTGCAGCTGGTGGTCAACATGGGCGCCATCACTACGACGGTACCTGTACTCGGGCTGCAAGGTTCGGAAGACAACGTCAACTGGTATGACGTCGGCCCATCCCTGGCCGCCGTAGCTAACGGCACGGTACAGCTCACCGAGCCGGACATCGCGGTGAAGTTTGTGCGGGCGATAGTAAAAACGGCCGGCGTGGGGGCGACGTTGGTTATGTGTACGTGAAAGGGAGTGACTGATGCAAACGTGCGAGTGTTACTACCGCGACGACGCGGGCCGGCTGTGGCTGGCGGAGACGTTCATGGACGACGAGGGTGCGACGAGCACCACGCAAACCCTGGTGGAGGAAGATAGCGAGGAGGCGCCGCAACCTGCCGGTTGATGAGCCGGCAATGCGGTACGCCGGGGGGCGCCAATTAGCGCGCTAATTCGCACAGTCTGGTTGGATGGGTGCTGTGCAAAAAGCGGC
The DNA here is from genome assembly GCA_016192025.1 of Pseudogulbenkiania sp. Classification (GTDB taxonomy): domain Bacteria; phylum Pseudomonadota; class Gammaproteobacteria; order Burkholderiales; family Chromobacteriaceae; genus Pseudogulbenkiania. The sequence goes on from JACPUY010000144.1 coordinate 20,260, forward strand.
GCGAAAGAGTGCAAAAACTCGCGCAACGTTACAGGACTTGCACCTCCGAGTCACCCGACTGGCCACCACAGCCAGTCAGGTTGCGCTTGCGCGCAACGCGCCCTGCCCCGGGCGCACGATGAAAAAAGGGCTTAGCGTTGACCGCTAAGCCCTATCTCTTTTAATGGTGCCGGTGAGAGGAATTGAACCCCCGACCTTCGCATTACGAATGCGCTGCTCTACCAACTGAGCTACACCGGCAAACCAACTTGGTAAAAAAGCCTTGACGTATGCTGCTCATCAAGGCTTTTTTGAATCTGGTCGGGGTGAGAGGATTCGAACCTCCGGCCTCTACGTCCCGAACGTAGCGCTCTACCAGGCTAAGCTACACCCCGATTTCTGAATAAAATTCAGAGGAAACACATTTTACAAAAATCATTTGATGATTGCAAGCATTTCATCAAATTTCTGGTCGGGGTGAGAGGATTCGAACCTCCGGCCTCTACGTCCCGAACGTAGCGCTCTACCAGGCTAAGCTACACCCCGATTCCGATTTTTGTGCTCCAAGTAATTCACCGTCAGGCACCGCTTCTGCGATACAATAATCGGCCTCAGAGGACGCGCATTATCGGGCAAATATGTGGTTTAAGCAACTATCTTTTTATCGTTTGAACGGGGATGCCATCCCCGAAGTGGCGCAACTGACTGATGCGCTGGAGAAAAGACCTTTCCTGCACTGCAGCGGGCTGGACTGGTTCAGCGAAGGCTGGGTGACACCAGCGGGCCATCAGGAACTGCCGGTGTTCAGTGCGCGCGGTTGCCAACTGGTGGCGCTCAGGCGCGAAGAGAAGGTCTTGCCGGCGTCAGTGATCCGCGAATTTGTCGAGGCCAAGGTGGCCGAAATCGAGGACAAGGAACTGCGCAAGGTCGGGCGCAAGGAAAAGCAGGCGCTCAAGGAGCAGGTCACCGACGACCTGTTGCCACGCGCCTTTGTGCGCAGCAACCGGCTGAACGCCTATCTGGATGGCCGCCGGCAATGGCTGATGGTGGACTCCGCCACCGCCAGCAAATCCGAAGCGCTGGTGAGCAAACTGCGCGAGGCGCTGCCGCCCTTCCCCGCCGCCTTGCCGCGCACCCAGCTCGCCCCGCACGCCGCCATGACCGCCTGGCTGGCCGAAGGCGAGGCACCGGCCGGCTTCGAGCTGGATGCCGAGTGCGAACTGAAAGACGGCAGCGAGAATGGCGCGGTGATCCGCTGCACCCGCATGGATCTGACCGCGGACGAAATCCGCCAGCACATCGCCACCGGCAAGCAGGTCACACGCGTCGGCCTGATCTGGCGCGAACGCGTCCGCTTCGTGCTGACCGACACACTGCAGCTGAAGCGTCTGCAGTTTCTGGACGTACTGCAGGAGGAGGCCAGCCAGGCCGGCGACGATCGCGACAGCCTGTTCGAAGCCACCTTCACGCTGATGGTGGAGGAGCTGGGCGAACTGGTGGACGAACTGGTTGATGCTTTGGGCGGGCTGGAAGAAGCACAAGCCAGCCCGTCGGCCCGGCCGCAGCCGGCTGCCACAGCGGAGATGGCGACTGCCGATGCGGTCGACGTGCCGTGGGATGAATAGCGCTAACAACGCCAATCGCAGCAAGAGCCGGACTTCCGGCTCTTTTTTTATCAGTAGCGTTTGTTTAGCTATTTGCCACCACCATAGTGCAGGCTACTCCACCTCACGCCAACTGCCGGCAGGCCAGCTCTCCCAGTCGCTTCAGCGCCGCCACGCGCTCCGGCGTCAGGGGCGTCCCACAGGAGAGGCGAAGGCACCGGCCATACTCACCGCATGGCGAAAACAGCGGCCCCGGGGCGAAGCCGATGCCTTCGGCCAGCGCCGCGTCGAACAGCGCCAGGCAATCGCCACCGGGCGGTAGCTCAAGCCACAGCAGGAAGCCGCCCTGCGGTTCGGCCAACTTGGTGCCCGGCGGGAAATGACGCGCCACCAGGTCGACGGTATCGCTGACTTGGCTGCGCAGGGCACGGCGCAACTGGCGCATGTGACGGTCGAAGCCGCCGGCGGCGAGGAATTCGGCCATCACCGCCTGCAGCAAGGGCGGGGTGCAGAAGGTGAGCGAGAACTTGCGCATCTGCAATTCGGCATGAAAGCGCCCGCCGGCCACCCACCCGACCCGCAGCCCGGGCGCGGCCTGCTTGGTGAACGAGGTACAGTAGAGCACGTTGCCGCTGCGGTCGAACGCCTTGGCCGGCAGCGGCCGCTCGCGCCCGAAGTAGAATTCGCCGTAAATGTCGTCCTCGATCAGCGGGATACCGCGCTCCGCCAGCATCTCCACCATGCGCCGCTTGCTCTCTTCCGGCAGCAGCGCGCCGAGCGGGTTGCTGAAGTTGCTCACCACGATCACCGCCTTGACCTCGCCGCTGCGGGTCGCCAGATCGAGGGCGCCGAGCGACATGCCGTGCACCGGATCGGTGGGAATCTCCAGCCCCTTCAGGCCGCGTGCTTCCAACAACTGCAGCAGACCGAAGTAGCACGGCGACTCGATCGCCACCACGTCGCCGGGCCGCGTCACCGCCTGCAAGCACAGGTTGAGTGCCTCGATGCAGCCGTTGGAGATCAGGATGTCGTCTACCTCCAGCGCCTGCCCCCAGTCCACGGTGCGGCGCGCGATCTGGCGGCGCAATTCCGGCAGACCGTCGCTGCGGCCATATTCGGACAACAGACCGGGACGATGGCGCGCTACCTGGCTGAGCTTGGTCTGCAGCGCGCTCACCGCAAACAGTTCCGGTGCTGGCACCGCATTGGCATAGCCGACATCGCTGCCACTGGCGACATAGCGCAGGAAGCGCCACATCAGCGGGTTGGTGACCACCGGCAGCGCTTGCGGTTGTGGCGTGGAACAGGCGGGTGGCGCATAGGGCAGGCGCCGGCGCACGAAGTAGCCCGATTGTGGACGTGCCTCGATCAAACCGCGATCCTCCAGCACGCCGAAGGCTTCCTGTACCGTACTCATGCTGACCTGGCGCCGCTGCTTCATGCTGCGCAGCGACGGCAGCCGCTCGCCCGGCTTGAGCGTACCGTTGGCGATGATGGCGGCGATTTCATCGGCCACTTGTTCGTACAGGGGGAGGAGTTCGGGTTTCATGGTTTCATCTTGCCCCAGTACAGCATGGGCGGTCAGGTGCAGTTGCAGCACGAATCGAGCAGTACAGTTGGGTGATTTGGCCAACTATACCGGTGCAGATGACATTGAACTGCATCTGCCGGCGGGGCAACAGGAAGACTAAGCTATTGGCGTGATCTTTCCCGACCAGGAGTCGTGCCATGGAAACCCTGATCAGCTTGAACCCCAATGAAATTGTCCGGCTCCCCGCCGGCAGCCGCTGGGAATGTGTCGGCGGTGCCGGCTGGCTCACCCAGCGCGGCGAGGATATCGCGTTGCAGTGCGGCAGTCGCATCGTCGTCGACGATCATGCTGGTGCCGTGATCGAAGCGCTGGGCGGTCCGATCCGGCTGCGACTGGCCGAGCCTGGCGCGCCCTATCCGCTGCTCCGCCGGTTCGCCCGGCTGGCACAGCATGGCATCTGATACGGCAGCGTAGACGAAATAGATAGGGGTGCCAGCGGCACCCCTATCTATTTCGACCCAACCTGCAGGCGGCTTACATGCGCGACTGCTGGTAGTTTTCCAGGCCAGTGAGCTCGATCAGCTTCAATTGCTGTTCCAGCCAGTGGGCGTGATCGTTCTCGGTTTCCTCCAGCAGCACCATCAGTTCGCGCCGGGTGACGAAGTCCTTGACGCTCTCGCAGTGCGCAATCACCAACTTCAGCAGCTCACCAACACGGTACTCCACTTCCAGATCGTTTTTCAGCATGGCCGGCACGTCTTGCCCGACCATGATCGGCACGCGCTTCGCCACATTCGGTGTGCCACTGAGGAACAGAATGCGGGCGATCAGCAGGCGAGCGTGCTCCAATTCATCCTCGCGTTCGTGATCGATGCGCTCGAACAACTGCTGCAGCCCCTGATCCTTGTACATTTCGGCGTGAATGAAGTACTGGTCGGCGGCCGACAACTCTTCGGCCAGCAATTCGTTCAGCAACTCGATGGTTTTGGGGTGACCTTGCATGAAAACATCCTGTGTCGCGCAATCGCCATAGGGGCCTGGCGATTGTCAAAGTGAATAAAATCAGACCGGATTGTAGGACGATGGCAGGCAACTGTCAGTAAAGCACCGTCTCATTGATGACTAGCTCGTCAGTACACTGGCCGAGCCGACGGCCGCAAGGGTAAAATCCGAGCATCTTCACTCTCCCGCGCGCCCTTTACGACAATGAGCATCAAATCCGACAAGTGGATCCGCCGCATGGCCGAGCAACACGGCATGATAGTTCCGTTCGAACCTAACCAGATCAAGAACAGCGACGGCCAGAAGATCATCTCCTACGGCACCTCGAGCTACGGCTACGATATCCGCTGCGCCGACGAATTCAAGGTGTTCACCAACATCAACAGCACTATCGTCGACCCGAAGAACTTCGACCCGAAGTCCTTCGTGGAAGTCTCCGGCGCCGGCTACTGCATCATCCCACCCAACTCGTTCGCGCTGGCACGCACCGTGGAGTATTTCCGCATCCCGCGCAGCGTGCTGACGGTGTGCCTCGGTAAGTCGACCTACGCGCGCTGCGGCATCATCGTCAACGTGACGCCGTTCGAACCAGAATGGGAAGGCTACGTAACCCTGGAGTTCTCCAACACCACCCCCCTGCCGGCCAAGATTTACGCCAACGAAGGCGTGGCTCAGGTGCTGTTTTTCGAGTCGGACGAAGAGTGTGAAGTGTCTTACCGCGACCGCGACGGCAAGTACATGGGACAAAGCGGGGTCACCCTGCCGAGACCGTAAACTTGGCCGCTTCCAACCCGCCAATCCCGCCGCCGGCGGGATTTTTTCCGTCCCGGTGCGCAGCAAAAGTGGCTCGCAATTTCCGGCGGGTGGACTACGATAAACACTAGGTTCTCAATGGTTTATCGACCAAAAAGCCGAATGAATACATGAGACTACCTTTCTTACTGGGGCGTTGCGGTTCCCCCTTGCCGCTCGTCCCTTTTTTTATGCAGAAAACATGTCGTAGACATAACTGCCGCTGGCATTGTCCCAATCCCTGGGGCTGGCTACCATGAAGGACGTTCATTCATTGCCCCCATCATGCCCTCACCTCTGTACGCTTTCGACTTCACGCTGCTGGATGGCTCTCCGGCCAAGCTGCAGGATTATGCCGGGAAGGTCATTCTGGTGGTCAACACGGCCAGCCAGTGCGGCTATACCCCGCAATACGCCGGTCTGGAGGCTCTGTACCAGCGCTACCGGGACAAGGGACTGGTCATCATCGGCTTTCCCTGCAACCAGTTTGGACAGCAGGAACCGGGCAATGCAGAGGAGATCGGCGCCTTTTGCCAGAAAAACTTCGGCGTGAGCTTCGCCATCGCCGGCAAGGTCGACGTCAACGGTTCAACCGCGCACCCGCTATGGAGCTACCTGACGCGGGTCAAGCCGGGCCTTCTGGGCACGCGCCGGGTCAAGTGGAACTTCACCAAATTCCTGATCGACCGCCAAGGCAAGGTCATTGCACGCTGTTCGGCCTTGACCAAACCAGAGGCCTTGGTCAAAAAAATCGAAGCCTTGCTCTGATCAGGCCAGACGTGGGGCAATAGCTGTTTCGCCGTGACCACGACCAGCAATGAAAAACCGGCATGATTGCCGGTTTTTCTCCACGGGGCACTCCCTTAGCCCGTGTTTGATCTTGCCTCAAATTTCCTCGCTGGCCGTCCTGACGCAGGGATCGTTGGCCAGCCTCTCGGCCGCTTCGGCCAGTTTGTCCAGGTCATCGTCCAGATGCCCCTGCAGGTCCATGCAGGCGGCACGCAACATGGCACTGGCCAGCTCGGCCGGCTCGCAGCTGAACACTTCAGCCAACGCCCGCAACTCCCCGCAGGTATCGTGATCAATCGGGACCGACAGATCCCGCACGGAAGCCATTTCCAGCACCGCCTTGGAACAACGCCCTTCTTCACGACAATGTTCCAACTGGGTTACCAGCTCATCCAACGCCTTTACCATCTCTTCACTCCTTCTGAAAGGATATGTTCCCTATTTCCAGACATAGTCCAGACAGCTCTAAAGACATCACCGCGCTTTTGCCAACTCTTGATTCAGATCAGACAAGCCGATCGCCAGCAGCTTCATTTGTCACGGCCTGAAGCACCGCAACGATGTCGCCCGGAGGCGGGAAAGAAAAGACTCAGGTACCACCGATATTGAACATGACGCTGGGGTTATTTTCTGGCCGGCTGGCCTCCACAATGGCCTGGCATTCCTGCTGCACCTTGTTCAGCAGGGTTTCATCGAGATGATCTTCCAAGTCGGAAATGGCGGCATTCAAGATGGCGCCGGCCAGGCATTCTGGTGAAGTATGCAGCACATGTGCCATCGCTTCGAGTTGCAGGCTCAAATCGGCCCGGACTGGCGCTTTAACAAGGCGAACCGACGAACTGGAAAGGTCGCAGGATGGCTCGCTTTGGCCTGTCGGCTGCGTAAAACCGGTCAACAGCTGTTGCATGGCGTTACCCATTTATCCCCCTCTCCACTTTCCCAGAGACCTACTTTTAAAGATAGGACAGGAGCCGGAAAACGCCATGGTGGATAAGAAAAAAACGGGGATGACCGGCCAGCGATAGGGCATGCCAATCACGCGCCGGTCAGTGCTCGTGCAGCTCGCCGTCCAGATAAAACCAGCGGCCGTTTTCCCGCCGGAAACGGCTGGTTTCATGCAGGCGATGAGCGCGCCCCCCGACCTTGTAACGGGCGACGAACTCGACCACGCCGGTCTGGTCATGCTCACCGCCCTGCTCGGCGCGCCGGATTTCGAGGCCCAGCCATTTCACCACCGCGGCATCGTCGGCCAGGTCGAGCGTGGACGGGCGGGTAGCCTCCAGCCAGGTCGCCAGCAGGTAGGGCTCCTGGCCCAGGGTGTAGGCGGTATAGCGCGAACGCATCAGGGCTTCCGCAGTCGGGGCGGCTTGCCCGGGGGTGTCGATGAAGCGACCGCAGCACTCGGCATAGGGGCGAGCACTGCCACAGGGGCACAGCGTCAAGGAAGGCGATTTGGCCATGGTTCAGTAGCCCAGCGGCGGCAGGCGGTAGACCTTCAGCAGGAAGTTGGTGAACGCCGGGTCGGCCGGTTTCTGACGCAGCTTGGGCCAGCCGCGCAGCCATTCGCGCAGCTTGGTCTCCATCTTGTCCTGCGCTTCCGTTGGGCTCATGCGGCCGGCATCGCGCTCGACAGCAAGATAGCGATAGGTGGCAAAGGTGTTGTCGTCGACCAGGTTGGCGCTGGCGACCCGCAGACGGTAGCTGTTGAGCTGATCAGCGGCGGCAGTGCGGCTCAGCCGCCCCGCTTTCACTTCTTCGGCCAGCCTGTTGGCCTCTTTCAACAGCAAATCCACCTTGCTCGGAGCGACTACTGGCGGAGGGCGGCGGGGAGGTTGCTGGACACTGGGTTCCGGCAAGGTCGGAATGACGCCGCAGGCGCTCAGCGCGGTGGCGGCGAAGAGGATGAGAACGAGCTTTTTCATCGCCTCATTGTAATGCCTATCCCGGGTGTGGGCGACCCCGCGAGGATGACCGCCCACCCCGGGGCAGGCGCTCAGGCCAGGTTCTCGAACAGCGCGGTCGACAGGTAGCGCTCACCGAACGACGGGATGACCACCACGATCAGCTTGCCGGCGTTCTCCGGCTGACGGGCCAGCTGCAAGGCGGCCCAGACTGCCGCGCCAGAGGAGATGCCGACCAGAATGCCTTCTTTGCTGGCCATGTCGCGCGCCACGGTGAAGGCGTCGTCGTTCTTCACGCGGATGATGTCGTCGTAGATGCCGGTATTCAGGATGGCCGGCACGAAGCCTGCGCCGATGCCCTGGATCGGGTGCGGGCCCTTGGCGCCACCGGACAGCACCGGCGAGGCGTCCGGCTCCACCGCCACAATCTTGACGCCCGGTTTGCGCGCCTTGAGCACCTCGCCCACGCCGGTAATGGTGCCGCCGGTGCCCACGCCGGCGACGAAGATGTCGACTTGGCCGTCGGTGTCGTTCCACACCTCTTCGGCCGTCGTGGTGCGGTGAATTTCCGGGTTGGCCGGGTTTTCGAACTGCTGCGGCATGAAATAGGTGTCCGGGTCCGATTCGACCAGTTCACGCGCCTTGGCGATGGCGCCGCCCATGCCGTCCGGCCCCGGCGTCAGGATCAGCTCGGCGCCGTAGGCCTTGAGCAGAATGCGCCGCTCACGACTCATGGTTTCCGGCATGGTGATCGCCAGCTTGTAACCGCGCGCCGCGCACACCATGGCCAGGCCGATGCCGGTGTTGCCGGAGGTCGGCTCGACGATGATGGTGTTCGGGCCGATCTTGCCGGCCTTTTCCGCCGCATCGATCATCGCCACGGCGATACGGTCCTTGACGCTGTGCGCCGGGTTGTAGAACTCCAGCTTGGCCACCACGGTGGCGCCGCAATCGGCCGTCAGACGGTTCAACCTGACCAGCGGCGTGTTGCCGATCAGATCGGTAATGGTATTGGCGATGCGCATTGCTTATTCTCCCTTAACCAAAGATTGGTCACACGTTATTGCCCGCCATCATATAGCCCGTGCCGGCAGGCACCAAGATCGTTTGTTTATAACCTTAGGAACCCCCACGCGGTGGTGCCCCATTCCGGTCCGGGGTTTGCATGACTCGGCCGGGCATGATGGCGTGGGCGATGGCGGGGGTGTTCAATCGGGCAGTTGCAGCGCGGCCAGCGCCTTTTCCCACTCCAGGCGGATCGTCGCGCCGTAGGCGACGAACTGCACCAGATGAATGGCGTGCTCGTTGCTCAGCAACCAGTGCGCGACGGTTTTGCAGGCCAGACTGAGGGCCGCTGACAAGGGGTAACCGTACACGCCGCAGCTGATCGCCGGAAACGCCAGACTGTGCAGATCATGTTCGGCAGCCAGTTGCAGGCTGGCGCGGTAGCACGATGCCAGCCGTTCCGGCTCGCCGGCCGCGCCGCCATGCCAGACCGGGCCGACAGTGTGGATGACATGGCGCGCCGGCAGGCGGTAACCGCGCGTCAGCCGCGCCTCGCCGGTCGGGCACCCGCCCAAGGTGCGGCACTCGGTCAACAGTTCCGGGCCGGCGGCACGATGGATGGCCCCGTCTACCCCACCGCCGCCGAGCAGACTGCTATTGGCCGCGTTGACAATGGCATCCACCGCCAATAGCGTGATGTCCCCCTGCCAGACTTCCAGCACGGTCGATCCGACCTGGCGCTTCATGACGATCTCCTTCCCGCTTGCAGTAGTCGTGCGAGTTGCTCCGCCGCCTGCTCCAGCAGCGGCCCGGCGTCCTGCATGGCGGCGTCCAGCGTCAGCGGCCGGTTGCACAGCGAAAAACAGCCGTCGAAATGCGCGGCAAGCCGGCCTTCCGCATCCGGCAACACCGCCCCGGACAGCAGGCTGACCGGCACCCCGGCCGCCCGCGCCAATTCGGCCACCCGTGCCGGCGCCTTGCCCGCCAGTGTCTGGCCGTCGCTGCACCCTTCGCCGGTCAGCACCCAGTCGGCCCAGGCGATGGCTTCAGCCAGGCCAGCATGCTCCGCCAGCGCTGCGGCGCCGGAATGGCAGCGCCCACCCAACAGATGCAGGGCGTAGCCCAGTCCACCCGCCGCGCCGCTGCCGGGCAGGTCGGTACAAGGTTGGCCGAAGGCGTGGTCGGCGGCGGCGGCAAAGTGCGAGAGGGCGGCGTCGAGCGGCGCCACGGCGTTGGCGGCGACGCCTTTCTGCGGGCCGAACACGGCCGTCGCACCATGTGGGCCCAGCAGGGGGTTGTCCACATCGGACCAGAGCTCCAGCTTAGTCACCTCCAGCCGCGCATCCAGCCCGGCCAGGTCGACTGCCGCCACGCGACCCAACTGATCGGGACGAGGGTCCACCAGCTGTCCCTGGCCGTCCAGCAGCCGCCCCCCCAGCCCTACCAGGCAACCGGCACCGCCGTCGTTGGTACTGGAGCCGCCAAGCCCGACCGCGATATGACGCACGCCGGCATCGAGACAGGCCCGGATCAGCTCACCCACGCCGCGCGTATCGCGCTCGTGGACGTCGCTGGAGCCAACGGCGGGCAAGCCGACCACGCGCGCCGCCTCGATCACCGCCACACCGTTCGGCAGCAGCAGCCACTCCACGTCGAGCGGGCTCCCCTCGGCATCGTGCACGCTAGCCGTGTGCCATTCACCGCCCAGCGCCGCGTGCAGTGCGTCCAGCGTACCCTCGCCACCGTCGGCCATCGGGCACAGACGGCACTCGGCGCCCGGGTCGGCACGCCGGATGCCGCGTGCCATGGCTTCGGCCACCTGACGGGCGGCGAGCGAGCCCTTGAAGGAATCCGGGGCGATGAGCCAGCGCATGTGTTGATCCTTGGAAGATATTGTTACTAAGAAGGGAACCGCGACCTCTTCGGCCAGCCTTGTTCCAGTGTAGACCGAGACATGAAAAAACCCTCCGGCCACGCAGGGGCAAGGAGGGTTTTCTCTCAAGCGATACCGGGTCGGACTTATTCGGCCGGCTGCTCCACCGCTACGCTAGCCTCGGCCGGCGCAAGTGCCGGTGCCGGTGCCGGTGCCGCCGCCAGCTTGGCGGCGATCTGACCCTCGGCGGCCTGTTTTTCTTCCGCCGTCACCTCGCCCGCCGGCTTGCACGCAAGATCGAAGCGCTTGCCGCCACGCGCCAGCGATTTCACATAGCGCGGCTTGCGGCAATGGTTGGCGACCACGCGGGCGATCAGCACCGCGTCGAATTGTGGCAAGGCGGCAATCAGGCTTTCGTGGATGCCGATCGCCAGCGGACGGAACTGGCGGAACACTTCGAACTTGCTGTAAACATGCTCCGCGATCATTTCCGTCTGCTTTTTCTTGCTCAGACTCTGAACCGCGCTCTTGAGAGCAGCACCCAGTGCCGTTTCGGTATTTGGCTTCATGAACTTCAATCTAGTCGGTTGATGCCGGGCGGAACACCATCCACCCGACCGAGGCTTGCTCGTGCCCGCCTCATTTCCCAAACGCTACGTCCGGCAACAGGACTGGTAACGCCCACAGAAGGCGTATCTTATGCCAAAACACCGGCAAAAGTGAAACGTCAACTGACTCGGCGCACGCAGGTTGAGGGCAGAAAACATCACATTGCAGGTAGCCACGGCGATAGGGCCGCGCGGTGCTCGCCTGCAAACAAAAAAGCCGCAGCTCTCGCTACGGTCTCGTTCGTCGCTCAGTTCAGTATGGTGCCCGGGACCGGGGTCGAACCGGTACACCTTGCGGCGAGGGATTTTAAGTCCCTTGTGTCTACCAATTTCACCACCCGGGCAGGAGGCGAGATTCTAGCCCAGAGTGCTCCGGCAGGCAAACTGCCGTGCGGCCGGGCCGGCCGAGCGCTCGGACTTTCTCTAAAGAAAAAAAGCCCTGAATCATCAGGGCTTTTTATCTGGAGGCGGGGGTCGGAATCGAACCGGCGTCCACGGCTTTGCAGGCCGCTGCATAACCACTCTGCCACCCCGCCATTGACTGGCGTCTCGACCCGTTGGCACGAATCGACAAAACTGGAGCGGGAAACGAGGCTCGAACTCGCGACCTCAACCTTGGCAAGGTTGCGCTCTACCAACTGAGCTATTCCCGCGTCTGTGAAACGAATCTTGTCATCCGGTTTATGGAGCGGGAAACGAGGCTCGAACTCGCGACCTCAACCTTGGCAAGGTTGCGCTCTACCAACTGAGCTATTCCCGCATC
>JACPUY010000145.1 GCA_016192025.1 Pseudogulbenkiania sp.
ACGAGGTGCGCAAGCTGGCCGCGCGCACCGCCGCCCCGACGCAGGAAATCGGCACCATCATCGGTGCCATCCAGAGCGTGTCGGGCAGCGCCGTCAGTCGCATGCAGGACGCCGTGAGCCGCGTCGAGCAGGGGGTGTCCGGCGCCAACTCGGCGCAGCAATCGATGAGCAGCATCTCCGACTCGTCCAGCCACAGCGTGCGGCTGGTTTCCGAAATCACCGAGGCGATCCGCGAACAGGGCGAGGCCACCACCACCATCGCCCAGCAGGTGGAGAAGGTGGCGCAGATGGCCGAGGAGAACAGCAGCGCGGCCACCCAGGCGGCGGCGCTGGCCGAGCGGCTGGAAGAGGTCTCCGGCCGCATGCGCCAGGTGGTCAGTGCCTATCGGCTGTGATTACTCAGACCACTGCACCCCCCGATGGTTAACTGATCAGGCTTTGGTGGTTCAGTCCGCGCCTCCCTAGTTCCATAGATAGAATGAAAGAGGGTGTGTGGCCCGCACGCCGGCAGGGGGCTCATTGCCGCGCTTTCCTTATTAAGGGGCGATGGATACGACCTTCATGGCCGTCCCCCTTGTGGAGCGAGCCCCTATTGAGGCGGGAACGTACTCGAACCAGATTGGCAGGATGATGGCTCAGGAGCGACAACGGTGGTCCCAGGCGGTGACGGAGAGCAGCAATGCCCTTGACCTGGAGGCCGGCGTGTTCACTCTCGATGATCCTCGGCAAATCGCCTTGTCACTGATGCGGTCGGCCGAGCGTAGCGACAGAAGAAAGGCGGACCCCTTTCGCTCTGCGATGTCGATGCTCACCTTCTACATCAACCGGGCCGGGCGCACATTGTCGGCCCTGCAGCGCGAGCGCCTGGAGATGGCAAAGGATGAACTTCGGACTCTCTATGGAAGACCCCGGCGAAGGCCGTGAGCACGGCAACTATCCATAGAGGCGTGATATTGCGGCGCGTCGTGCACACGGTGCCGGTATCGACTTTGGCTGCGTTTTGCCGATGCCTGTCTTTGATGGATGGGATTCCGCGCGTCGCGAACCATCGCCTTGGCCATCCATGGGCCGTGACGTGGCGGCCGTGTTATTTGTGGTCAGTCGGGAAACTTTTCGAGGCGGGGTCACTCTGATTCGAATGAGCGCCAGCAAGGCTACCCCGAAAGGGCAAAGTCCATTGCGCGCGAAATTCTAAACCGAACATGAAAATGTTCGGTTTTGTTTTTTGTCGCAACAAAAAGTGGGATCAAATTGGTGCGATGCACAAATTTCCCAAGTCTACGTGCCGCACTGGGATGGTGCTCTTTTCGGTGCATGAGGCTCATGGCGCATCATGGCCGTTGGCCTTGCTGAAGCCGCACGAGGCAACGCTTCCAGCTTACAGAAACCGAAATGGGGCTGGTTTGATGAAAATCAAGGGCTTTGTTCGAGGGGATTTGAGCGGAATGGGCAAAAAAAATGCGCGGACATCAGTCCGCGCCAAGTCTACAAAGGAGAAATAGAGGAGAAACTATCAAGAAGCAATTGCTGCGTCTCAACAAGTACGGATTATCCAGATTGGTGCAGGGGCTGTCAACAGCAAAGTGTTGCAATGCACGAAAAAGATGCTTCGATGTCGCACATTGGAACATCGGGATGTCACTAATTGAAAATCGCAGTACCCCTCTCCACGCTGACTCGCCGCTGTGCGACAATTCTTTTCTTTATCTCTGACGCAGGATTTCCTCATGTCCATGCTGCCTCTTGCTCTGCCCGATCCCCGTCTGTATCCCGATCCCATGCCCAGCAACATGCTGATTCATTACACCCTGTCGGTACTGAAGGCGTCGTCCGACAGCGACAGGGAAATGTGGCAGGACTCGCTCAGGCAGGCGGTGGCCGACTTGCTGGAACGCGACGATGTGCTGACGCTGTCGGTGGCGCTGGCCATGGTGCCGTCGCCGGCCGCCTACCGCGTACTGTGGGAGGCCCTGCGGGCCTCGGTGGAGCGGCCGGGTGGGCGGCACGCGGTGGTGTTTGCCGTGCCGCTGGTACTGGTGGCCGGTGCCAAGCCACAGGCCACGCTGCCGGCGCGCATCGACGATGTGGAAGGGCTGAACGCCATCTTCCGTGAGCACGGCGTGTTCGCCGAGGGGGCGGAGGTGTTTCTGTCGGGCAAGCTGTTGCACCCTGACACGGTGTCCGGCATCTCGTCGGCTCAGCTGTACCGCTTCAGCCGCTCGCTGGTCGATGCCGCGCGCGGCGTGCCGCTGGAACTGGAGCCGACCGCCGTCACGGTCAAGAACGACGGCGTGTTCCTGCGCTACCTTATCGGCGTGGCCATCCAGGAGGAAGGTCAGCCGGCACCGGTCAAGCTCAGCGGCTCGGTCGGGCCGTGGGGTATCCCGCTGATGAAATTCCTCGGCGAGCAGCTGAAAACCGACGGCGTGACGCTGTTCCCCATCGCCCGCCCGCCCCAGGCGCTGTTGCAGGCCATGGTGGCCGGCGGCAGTGCGCGCCAGGAAGTGGCGTTGCAGGCCTTCGCCAGCAGCATGATCCGCAAGCTGCGCGACATGGGGCAGGAGCCGGTGGCGGTGTTGTCCGCTCATGAGAACAATGAGCTGCGCTTCACCATTTCTGCCCCGGGCGACGAGAAGAACTGGGAAGGTTTCGTCTGGCCGCTGTCGTCGCTGGACTCGGTGCCGTTGATCGAGACCCAGTTCCGCGAGCTGATGGCCGAATGCCAGGTGCGCGACGTGCGCGTGGTGCCGCTGGTGCAGGCGGATCAGCAAAACGGCATTCCGCTGTTCCTGACCGCCGACGACGTGCCGGCGTCCGGCATGCCGACACTGCAATAAAGGTCGCCGATCAACCGGGACATGAGCGCGATTCATGCTCATGTCCCGAATTGCTCATACCAACGAGCGGCGCATTTGAGGTAAAATCGCGCATCTCGATTAACCCTTTGATTGGAAGAGTCAAAGATGTTTGCAGCCGATCTGCCGATTGCCAAGTACGACCCGGAACTGTCCGCGGCCATGGAAGCCGAGTATCGCCGTCAGGAAGACCACGTCGAACTGATCGCCTCCGAAAACTACGTCAGCCCCGCCGTGATGGAAGCCCAGGGCTCCGTCCTGACCAACAAGTACGCCGAAGGCTACCCGGGCAAACGCTACTACGGCGGCTGTGAACATGTTGACGTGGTAGAGCAGCTGGCGATCGACCGCCTGAAGGCGTTGTTCGGCGCCGAATACGCCAACGTGCAGCCGCACTCCGGCTCGCAGGCCAACCAGGCGGTGTACGTGTCGGTGCTGAAGCCGGGCGACACCATCCTCGGCATGAGCCTGGCGCACGGCGGCCACCTGACCCACGGCGCATCGGTGAACATCTCCGGCAAGTTGTACAACGTGGTGCCTTACGGCCTGGACGAGCACGAAGTGCTGGATTACGACGCCGTCGAGCGTCTGGCACGCGAGCACAAGCCGAAGATGATCGTGGCCGGTGCCTCCGCTTACGCGCTGGAGATCGACTGGGCACGGTTCCGCAAGATCGCCGACGAAGTGGGCGCCTACCTGTTCGTCGACATGGCTCACTACGCTGGCCTGGTGGCCGCCGGTGAGTACCCGAACCCGGTGCCGTTCGCCGACTTCGTCACCACCACCACCCACAAGACCCTGCGCGGTCCGCGTGGTGGTGTGATTCTGGCCAAGGCGGAATACGAGAAGGCGCTGAACTCGGCGATCTTCCCGTGCCTGCAGGGCGGACCGCTGATGCACGTGATCGCCGCCAAGGCGGTGGCTTTCAAGGAAGCCGCGTCGCCGGAGTTCAAGTCCTACGCCCAGCAGGTCAAGAAGAACGCCAAGGTGATGGCTGAAACCCTGATCGAGCGCGGCCTGCGTATCGTGTCGGGCAAGACCGAGTCCCACGTGTTCCTGGTCGATCTGCGCGCCAAGAGCATCACCGGCAAGGACGCCGAGGCCGCTCTGGGCCGTGCCCACATCACCGTCAACAAGAATGCCATCCCGAACGACCCGGAAAAGCCGTTCGTGACCTCGGGCATCCGTATCGGCACCCCGGCCATGACCAGTCGCGGTTTCGGCGAGGCGGAGGCCAAGCAGCTGGCCAACCTGATCGCCGACGTGCTGGATGCGCCGAACGACGAGGCGGTGACCGCGCGCGTGGCGGGTGAGGTTACGGCGCTGTGCCAGCGTCTGCCGGTGTACGCAGCAAAGTAAGCAATTTGTAACGCTTATGTCATACTGAAAGCGGCCTCCGGGCCGCTTTTGTTTTTTTGCATTTGCATAAGGTAGGCGATGCGTCCCGGCCTCGGTTACCGTTCTTGCTGGTCGATTTGGGCGGGCAGGGGGCATGGCGGAGCTGCCGGTGCGGCACCACGCGGTGACGCGTTGTTTGACGAGCATCAGAAACAGTGACGTTAACGCTTCCGACCTTTGCTGATACCATCGCATGATTACTACTAGTCAGGTTGTCACACCATGAAATGTCCGTTCTGCGGTAACGCCGACACCCAGGTGATCGATTCCCGCGTCAGCGAAGACGGCACCAGCATTCGCCGCCGCCGTCGCTGCCTGGCGTGCGAGAAGCGTTTCACCACGTTCGAAACTGCCGACGTGCGCATGCCGCAGGTGGTCAAGTCCGGCGGGCATCGGGCCGAGTTCGACGTCGAGCGGGTGCGCACCAGCTTCCTGCGCGCCCTGCACAAGCGCCCGGTGCCGACCGCGCTGGTCGACGACGCCATCGACCGCATCTGCCATCGCCTGCTGCAGCTGGGTGAGCGCGAGATCAGCTCGCGCCAGATCGGTGAGATGGTGATGAACGAGCTGGCGAAACTGGACAAAGTGGCCTATATCCGTTTTGCTTCGGTTTATCGCAGTTTCCAGGACGTGTCGGAGTTTTCCGAGGCGATCAGGGAAATCCAGAAATCCTCGTGACCCGCCGGTCGACGGAGAGCTGCATGACGTTTTCCTCTCTTGACCACGCCATGATGGCGCGGGCGCTGAGGTTGGCCGAACAGGGCCTGTATACCACCACGCCGAATCCCCGCGTCGGCTGCGTCATCGTGCGTGATGGCGAGGTCGTCGGCGAGGGCTGGCACGTCGAGGCGGGGACGCCGCACGCCGAGGTGCACGCCTTGCGCATGGCCGGAGACCGGGCGCGCGGTGCCACGGCCTACGTCACGCTGGAACCGTGCAGCCATTACGGGCGCACTCCGCCCTGCGCCAAGGGGCTGATCGAGGCGGGGGTAGGGCGTGTCGTCGCGGCGATGCAGGACCCGTATCACGAAGTGGCCGGGCGTGGTCTGGGCATGTTGCGCGACGTCGGCATCGAGGTCGCGGCTGGGCTGCTGGAAGCCGAGGCCCGCCGGCTCAACAAGGGGTTCCTGTCGCGGGTGGAGCGCGGCCGGCCATGGGTGACGCTGAAGGCGGCCGCCTCGCTCGACGGCAAGACCGCCTTGCTGAACGGCGCCAGTCAGTGGATCACCGGTCCGGAGGCCCGGCGCGACGTGCATCACCTGCGCGCACGCTCCTGTGCCATCCTGACCGGCAGCGGTACCGTGCTGGTGGATGATCCGCAACTGACGGTGCGCGAAGTGGCCACACCGCGCCAGCCGCGGCGGGTGGTGGTGGACAGCCTGTTGCAGACGCGGCCGCAAGCGCGCATCTACCGGGACGGGCAGACCATCTTGGCCACGGCCGTCGCCGACCCCGCACGTCACCAGCCTTACCTGCAGCAAGGGGTGGCGCTGTGGGCGCTGGGCGATGCGCAGGGCCGGGTGGACTTGACCCACCTGCTGGCGCGACTGGCGCAGGAAGGGGTGGGCGAGCTGATGGTCGAGGCTGGCGCCGGGCTCAACGGCGCCATGCTGCAGTCCGGGCTGGTCGACGAGATCGTGCTGTATCTGGCGCCGACGCTGCTGGGCGACGCGGCACAGGGTTTGTTTGGCTGGCCGGCACTGGAGGCACTGGCCGATCAGAGGTTTGTCGAGGTCCGCGACCTGCGCATGGTGGGGCGGGACGTGCGGCTGGAGTTGATGATGCCGTCCCGCTGAGGAGCGGGACGGGTGAAAGGGTAACAACAGCAAAAAAAAAGCCAAAACATAAATAGGCGGAGGAAGACGATGAAACTGGCAGCAAAGCAGCTGGAGCATGTGTCCCGACTGGTGTTGAAAGCCTTGGGTTGCAAGGAAAAAGAAGCCATCATTGTGAGCAAACACCTGGTCGAGGCCAATCTGCGCGGCCATCCCAGCCATGGTGTCGGCATATTGCCTTTCTACGTCGACAGCGTCCGCAACGACACGCTCAGACCCAACCAATCGGCACGGCTGGTGCGCGATGCCGGGGCGATCCTGCAGTTTTCCGGCGAGCGCGGCTTCGGCCAGCGGGTAGCCCGCGAAGCGGTGGACGCGGCCATCTGGCGGGTCAGGGAGACCGGCGTGGCCCTGTTGACCGTGCGCAATGCCCACCACATGGGGCGCATCGGCTGCTACGGCGAGCAGCTGGCCAATGCCGGCCTGGTCGGGCTGTTCTTCGTCAACGTCACCGATTTTCACTCGCCGATGGTGGCACCGTTCGGCGGCACGGCGGGCCGCTTCGGTGGCAACCCGATCTGCATCGCCTTTCCGGGCACCGACAAGCATCCGGCCTTCATCCTGGATTTCGCCACCAGCCGGGTCTCCTACGGCAAGACGCGGGTGGCCTACCTTGCCGGCAAGCGCTTCGACGAGCCGGTGATGCTGGACCATGCCGGCCATCCCACCCATGACCCGCGGGTGATGTGGGAGGAACCGCAGGGCGCGTTGCGACCGCTCGCTCACCATAAGGGGGGCGGCTTGCTCGCCGCGACCGAGTTTCTCGCCGGCTTGCTGTCCGGCGGCGGTACCACCCAGCCGGAGCGGCCGCGCCAGGGCGGCATCCTCAACCAGATGACGGCCTTCGTGGTCGACCCGGCGCAAACCGGCTCGCTGCCATGGCTGCAGGCCGAATACGATGCCATGACCGAGTACATCAAGTCCTCGCCGGCCCACGAAGGGAGCGGGCCGGTGCAGATGGCGGGCGAACCGGAAGCGCGCCGGCGTGCCGAGCACCTGGCCAACGGCATCGAGTTTTCCGACAATGAATGGAATGCCATCCGCACGGCGGCCCTCGAGGCCGGCGTGATGGCGCATCAGCTGGACGAAGTACAGGAGCTGGCATGAAGGAAGTCGAGGACGCCCTCGAGGCGTACCTGAACCTGATCCACCGCAAGGGGGCCACCGAGCGGGTGATCGAGGAGCGCCGTCAGCTGTTGAAGAAGCTGACGGAGCTGCTCGATGGCCGCCCCAAGGACATCGAGCTGTTCCGCCAGGCGGTGGACGTCTACCTCGAGCGTTGTCCCCACGAGGATAGGGTCACCGCGCTGACCTGCGCCCGGGAATACTATTATTTCTGGCTGGGGGACATGAAGAAGCTGGCCGAACTGACGTCCCGCTCCGGTTTCACCATCCACAACCCGCGCATGGACATCGCCGCCTCACTGGACGAACTGCTGCAGCGCATGGAAACAGCGGGATTCAGCCGCTTTCCGCCGTCGCTGGAAATCTACCTCGGCAAGCTGTTCGAGGGCGGCATGAAGGAGCGCCAGATCGCGCCGCGCGAGCAGATCCTCAAGGCCATGCTCTACCTGCTCGAAGGTCAGCCCTACAAGCCGGAAAACTACCGTATCGCGGTCGACGCCATGCTGCTGCAGCTGAAGTTCGGCGACGACGAATCGCGCGTGGCCTTCCTGCAGCTGGCGCGCGAGTTCTTCTATTACTGGC
>JACPUY010000157.1 GCA_016192025.1 Pseudogulbenkiania sp.
CCTGCAACTGGCCAACCATCTGGGCCTGCCGTACCGCGAGGGTTTCATCAAGAACCGCTACATCGGCCGCACCTTCATCATGCCGGGCCAGGCGGTGCGCAAGAAGTCGGTGCGCCAGAAACTCAACCCGGTGGCCTGCGAATTCAAGGATCGCAACGTGCTCCTGGTGGATGACTCCATCGTGCGCGGCACGACCTCCAAGGAGATCGTGCAGATGGCGCGCGATGCCGGGGCCAAGAAAGTCTATTTCGCCTCCGCCGCACCGGCGGTGCGTTTCCCCAACGTCTACGGCATCGACATGCCGACCCGTGCCGAGTTGCTGGCCACCGGGCGGACCGAGGAAGAGATCGCCAGCGAGATCGGCGCCGATGCGGTGATCTACCAGGATCTGGACGCCCTGAAGGACGCCGTGCATAGCATCAACCGCGAGTTGCACGACTTTGAAACGTCCTGCTTCAACGGCGAGTACATCACCGGCGACATCACCGAGGCGTATCTCGACGCCATCGAGAGCGCGCGCCGCGACGGCAAGGGCCAGAAGGAGGAGGTCGAAGGCGCACAGCCGGTCGATCTCAATCTGAATGTGGCCGAGCAGAACCTGATTTGAGCAAGCCTGACGATGCGCCCTCGAGGGGGCGCATTTTTCATGCGGCATTCTGAACAACTACTGGCGGATGGAACATGCCATGAGCGAAAAGAACAACCCCCTGTCCCTGCATCCGGAAACGCTGGCCATCCGGGCCGGGCTGGAAGCCAGCGAATTCCACGAACACAGCCAGAGCCTTTACCTGACGTCCAGCTTCACTTTTGACACGGCGGAGGAAGGGGCGGCGATGTTCATCGGGCAAAAGCCTGGTTACATTTACTCGCGCTTCACCAATCCGACGGTGAACGCATTCCAGGAACGCCTGGCGGCACTGGAAGGCGGCGAGCGGGCCATTGCCACGGCCAGCGGCATGGCCGCCATCCAGGCGTGCATGATGGCCTTGCTCAAGGCGGGGGATCACATCGTTTCGTCGCAGAGCCTGTTCGGTTCCACCATCAACCTGTTCTCCGGCACCCTGAGCAAGTTCGGCATCGAGACCACCTTTGTCGAGGGGGGCGATGTAGAAGCCTGGCGAGCTGCGGTCAAGCCGAATACCAAACTGTTTTTCCTGGAAACGCCGTCCAACCCGCTGACCGAGGTGGCCGACATCGCCGCGATCGCCGAAATCGCCCACGAGTGCGGTGCGCTGCTGGTCGTCGACAACTGCTTCTGCTCCCCTGCGTTGCAGCAACCGCTGAAACTCGGCGCCGACCTCGTGGTGCATTCGGCCACCAAGTACCTTGATGGTCACGGCAGGGTACTGGGCGGCGCGGTGGTCGGTGCCGATGCGCTGATCGAGCAGATCTACCTGCACGTACGCACGGCCGGTCCCTCGCTGGCGGCGTTCAATGCCTGGGTGCTGTTATCCGGCATGGAGACGCTGTTCATCCGCATGGAAAAACAATGCGCGACCGCACTCGAGCTGGCGCAATGGCTGGAAGCGCACCCGGCCGTCGAGCGGGTGTTCTATCCAGGCCTGGCCAGCCATCCCCAGCACGAGCTGGCGATGCGTCAGCAGAAGCTGGGCGGGGCGGTGGTGTCCTTCGTGGTGAAAGGGGGGCGCGAGGCGGCGTGGAAGCTGGTCGATGCGGTCAAAGTCATTTCCCGCACCGCCAACCTGGGCGATGTCAAGAGCACCATCACCCATCCGGCCTCGACGACCCATGCGCGTATCACCCAGGAAGCCAGGGGAAAAGCCGGTATCGTTGAAGGGCTGCTGCGCGTGGCAGTCGGCCTGGAACACGTCGAAGACCTGAAAAACGACATTGCGCGCGGTCTCTGCTAGTATTTACATATGTTTGTTTGAAACGGCAGGCTACTATCAAGGTAGCCTGCCGTTTTTTTATCCGGGGGGTGCCAGGAATCTGATCGGGTGATGATTTTCTTGACACTAATCGAATCAAAACTTAAGTTTGAAACGCTTGTTCGAGAGCTATTATGGGCAACGCAAGTCAACCCGCAACAACAAAGAAAGCACCAGAAATCATGGAAGCGAGCAAACCCGATACGGCAACACGCATTCAGGATGTGGCCGAACGACTGTTCGTCGAGCACGGCTTCGAGGCCACTTCGCTTCGCATGATCACGCAGCAGGCCGAAGTCAACCTCGCTGCGGTGAACTACCATTTCGGTTCCAAGGACGCGCTGTTTGAATCTGTGTTCATGCGCCGGCTCGCCCCGCTGATTTCGGGCTGCCTGGCCGAACTGGACGAACTGGAGCAGCAGGGAGGCAAGCCAGAGGTCGAGGATCTGGTCAAGTCGTTCATCCGGCCCTGTCTCGCCTTGTCAAAAGACCCATCCCGCGGCGGAGCGCTGTTTGTCCGCTTGCTGTCTCGCACGCTGGTGGAGAACCACCGCCAGTTGCGAGAGGTGATTTCCCAGCAATACAGCGTCTTTGTCCAGCGCTATTCGGTGGCCTTCCAGAAGGCGCTGCCGGAGCTGGGCGTAGAGGACCTGGCCTGGCGGATGCATTTTGCATTCAGCGTCATGTTCAATGCCTTCGCCGGTAATGATGTGCTGAAGATTTTTGTCCGCAGCCAGATCGTCTCCGCGCGGGATCCGGACATGATCGTCAAGCATCTGGTGCCGTTTGTGGTTGCCGGGTTGACCTCGCCTGCCTGAGGGCTGATCCAGTTCCGTTTCAGGCGTCGGGCGTGAGGGTGAGCGGCGGTGCGGCTGGCCGCGTAGCCGTCATGCATTGCGGATGGGCCGGGGCTGGGCTAAGAAGGGTCACACGAGGTTGCACCAATAATGATATCTGCCATTCTTCTTGTCGCGCTGGTAGGGGTGCTGGCATATTTCCGCTTCCCGGTGCTGGCCTGGACCGCCGGGCTGGCCGGCTGGCTGCTGGCCGTGCAGTTCGGGCTTGGCGTCCCGGTCACCGTTGCGCTCTGGGGAGTGTTTGCCATTCTGGCATTGGTGCTGAATGTCACGCCGCTGCGCCGGGCCGTCTTCACCGGACCGGTCTTCCAGGTGTTCAAAAAAATCACGCCGGCGATGTCGCAGACCGAGCAGGAGGCGATCAACGCCGGCACGGTATGGTGGGATCGCGATCTGTTCTCCGGCAAGCCGGACTGGCAGCGCCTGCTGTCCTACCCGGTTCCCCAGCTGACCCCCGAAGAGCAGGCTTTTCTGGATGGGCCGACTGAAGAGCTGTGCCGCATGGTCGACGACTGGCAGATCACCCACGAGATCAAGGACCTGCCACCCCAAGTGTGGCAGTTCATCAAGGACAAGGGCTTTCTGGGCATGATCGTCAAGAAGGAGTACGGTGGCCTGGAGTTCTCCAATTACGCCCATGCCAAGGTGGTGACCAAGATCGCCACCCGTGGCGGCACCGCCGCGGTGACGGTGATGGTGCCCAATTCGCTCGGGCCGGGCGAACTGTTGCAGCATTACGGCACCACGGAGCAGAAGGACTACTATCTGCCGCGCCTGGCCAAGGGGCAGGAGATACCGTGCTTTGCCCTGACCAGCCCGCACGCCGGGTCCGATGCCGGCAGCATTCCGGACTATGGCGTGGTGTGCCGCGGTTCGTATACCGATCCGCGTAGCGGGGAGCGCCACGAGAACGTGCTGGGTATCCGTACCAGCTGGGAAAAGCGCTGGATCACGCTGGCGCCGGTAGCGACTATCCTGGGGCTCGCCTTCAAGCTGTATGACCCAGACCACCTCTTGGGTGACAAGGAAGATATCGGCATTACCTGCGCGCTGGTGCCGACCGCGCACGAAGGCGTGGCGATCGGCCGCCGTCACTGGCCGGGCGGGGCTGCCTTCATGAACGGCCCGACCTGGGGCAAGGACGTGTTCATTCCGCTGGAGTGGGTCATCGGCGGC
>JACPUY010000151.1 GCA_016192025.1 Pseudogulbenkiania sp.
TCAGATCCTCAATAGCCAGTTGTGCGCCAAATTCGTTGTCTTTGCCCAGGTGCGAGATCGGGCCGGTCATCGGAGAAACCTGACCGATTTTCACGACGGCTTCGCCGCTAGCTTCCGCTTGCGGTGCAGAAGCGCCTTCGGCCGCTTTTTGTTCTTGCTTGCCGCAAGCAACCAGCGTGATGGCGGCAGCAGCGATGAGGCTCAGACGAGCGTATTTGTTCATGTTTGATTTCCCCTGATCTTATCTATGTAGATTTAGCGATCTATATGTCTACTGGCGCGGCTATTCTTTTGGAATAGCTGCCAGTTGCGAACGATTATGCGCAGGCACCTTGAGCGTGTCAACGAACTGGCCACCACAAATTTCACAAACTTGAAGGGTACTGTCGTGCTGTTACCTTGGTGCACCAATGTTCTTGGCCCACTGCAGACGTTGCTCGGGCAGTTCGGCAGGCAGTTGTCCCCAGCCTGCCAGATTCTTCTCGACGAGATCGGCCAGCGCCACAATCCATTGCGGACTGTCGTTAAGACAGGGGATATAGCGAAATTCGCCGCCGCCATGGGTGAGGAAGGTCTCCTTGCCCTCCATCGCCATTTCCTCCAGGGTTTCCAGGCAATCGGCCACGAAGCCGGGACAGACGACGTCGACACGTGCCGTGCCGGCCTTGCCTAGCACCGCCAGCACCTCGCTGGTATAGGGCTTCAGCCATTCGGCCTTGCCGAATCGGCTCTGGAAGCACACGACGTATTGGTTCTTGTCGAGCCCCAGGGCTTCGGCCAGCAGCCGGCCGGTTTTCTGGCACTCGCAGTGATAGGGATCGCCTTTGTCTAGCGTGAAGCGTGGCACGCCGTGGAAGCTCATGACCAGCTTGTCGGCCCGGCCATGCTGTTGCCAGTGCGCTCTGATCTGTTCGGCCCATGCCTTGATATAGCCGGAATCGTCGTGAAAATGCCGAATCGTGCGCAGTTCGGGCATGTTGCGCAGCTTCATCAGAGTGCGGAACACGTCGTCAAAGGCGGTGGCGCTGGACGAGGCGGCATACTGCGGGTAGAGCGGCACGACCAGCAGACGCTCAACCCCCTGGCTGCGCATGCCGGCGATGACCTGTTCTATCGATGGGGAACCATAGCGCATGGCGAAGTCGACGACGAGATGCTGATGTCCGCGTTCGCCCAAGTAGCCGCGCAACAGCTTGCTCTGCCGCTGGGTGTGGACCAGCAGGGGAGAGCCCTCCTTGCCCCAGATCGAAGCGTACTTCTCCGCCGACTTGCGCGGGCGCGTGTTGAGGATGACGCCGTTCAGGATCAGCCACCACAGGGCGCGGGGAATTTCGACCACGCGCGGGTCGGACAGGAATTGCTTGAGATAGGGGCGCAGCGCTTGGCCGGTCGGCGCCTCGGGGGTGCCGAGGTTGATCAGCAGCACACCGGTTTTAGGGGTGTAATCGTGCTGGAAGGCGGGTTCTTTATGGTAGCGGGACATGGTGTGTCCTAGTAGGGGGAGCCGGATGCTCGGAGGGCGTCAAGGGTGAAAACGGCAGCTGGCTCGGCCGGCTGCCATCAGGCGTTGGATGAATCAATCTTCCCGGGCAGGGACCAGCACGGAGCGGTTGCCGTTGGTTTCCATCGGGGAGACCAGGCCGGCGCTTTCCATCTGTTCGATCAGGCGGGCCGCCCGGTTGTAGCCGATGCGCAGGTGGCGCTGCACCGAGGAAATCGACGCCTTGCGGGTTTTCAGGACGATGGCCACGGCCTCGTCGTAGAGGGCATCGGCTTCGCTGCCTTCGCCGCCGTTGCTCACATCGAAGCCGCCACCGTCTTCACTCTCGGCCTGACCGGAGAGGATGCCTTCGACGTAGTCGGGTTCGCCGGTGGTCTTGAGGTATTCCACCACCTGGTGCACTTCGTCATCGGCGACGAAGGCACCGTGCACCCGCAGCGGATAGCCCGTGCCTGGCGGCAAATAGAGCATGTCGCCTTGCCCGAGCAGCGCCTCGGCCCCCATCTGGTCGAGAATGGTGCGCGAATCGATCTTGCTGGATACCTGGAAGGCGATGCGGGTCGGGATGTTGGCCTTGATCAGGCCGGTGATCACGTCAACCGAAGGGCGCTGGGTGGCCAGGATCAAATGGATGCCGGCAGCACGGGCCTTTTGTGCCAGGCGGGCGATCAGTTCTTCGATCTTCTTGCCGGCCACCATCATCAGATCGGCCAGTTCGTCGATGACCACGACGATCAGCGGCAGCATCTCCAGCGGCTCGGGGGTTTCCGGTGTCAGCGAGAACGGGTTCGGTATCTTCTGGCCGGACTTCTCCCCATCCTTGATCTTCTGGTTGTAACCGGCGAGGTTACGCACGCCCAGCTTGGACATCAGCTTGTAGCGTTTCTCCATTTCGGCCACGCACCAGTTGAGTGCGTTGGCCGCCTGTTTCATGTCGGTGACCACCGGCGCCAACAGGTGCGGGATGCCTTCGTAGATCGACAATTCGAGCATCTTCGGGTCGACCATGATCAGGCGTACTTCGCGTGGCGTGGCCTTGTACAGCAGCGACAGGATCATGGCGTTGATCGCAACCGATTTGCCTGAACCGGTGGTGCCGGCCACCAGTACATGCGGCATCTTGGCGAGGTCGGCCGAGACCGGCTGGCCGGCGATGTCCTTGCCCAGCGCCATGGTCAGGCGCGAGGTGAGGTTCTGGTAGGTTTCCGAGCCGATGATTTCGGACAGGCGCACGATCTGGCGTTTCGGGTTAGGCAGTTCCAGACCCATGTAAGTCTTGCCCGGGATGGTTTCCACCACGCGGATCGAGACCAGCGACAGGGCACGCGCCAGGTCCTTCATCAGGTTGACGATCTGCGCACCCTTGACACCGACCGCCGGTTCGATCTCGTAGCGGGTGATCACCGGGCCCGGGTAGGCGGCGATGACCTTCACTTCCACGCCGAAATCGGCCAGCTTGCGTTCGATCAGGCGCGAGGTGTACTCACCGTTTCCTGCGACACCGACTCGAGTTGTTCCTTGGGCGGCTCCAGCAGGGTCAGGCCCGGCAGCTCGCCGTCGCCCGGTGCGGAGAACAGCGACTGCTGTACCGGTTTCTGCGCCTTGGACGAGACCGGCACCTCCAGCACCGGCGGCTCGATGCGCACCGGCGGCTTGTCTTCGGACTTCTTCTTTTCGGTGCTGACCTTGCTTTCGCGCTGTTGCGCCACCTCGCGGCCGATTTCGCGGTCCCGGCGCGCCTGCCAGGCTTGCCACCCCTTGAGCACCGCGTCTTCGACGCCGGTGCCGATCCGCTCCATCAGGTCGAGCCAGGACAGGCCGGTAAACAGCGACAGCCCGATGGCGCCACTCACCGACAGCAGCAGCGTGGCGCCGGAGACGCCAAAGGCGTGCGAGGTGGCATTGCCGAGGAAGTGGCCCAGCATGCCGCCGGCGGCCAGCGGCAGCTTGAGCGCCTTGTCTGCCAGGAACAGGCCTTCCAGTCCGGCGCTGGCCAACAGCAACATGACAAAGCCGGCGATGGCGGCGACGGTCATCGGGTTGAGACGCAGCCCCAGCGTTTCGATGCGCTTGTAGCCCCAGCTGATGGCTACCAGGCAGAACGCCACGACCCACCAGGCGGACAGGCCGAACAGGTACAGCATCAGGTCGGAGACCCAGGCGCCGAAGGCGCCGCCGTAGTTGCGTACCGAAGGGTCGGGCGAACTGTGCGACCAGGACGGGTCCTGCGGTGAATAGCTGGCGAGTATGAGGACGAGATAAACCGCGGCCACCGCCATCAACAGCCACCAGGCCTCGCGCAGCAGGCTGACGAGGCGGGGAGGAAGCGGGGTCGAGTTGTTCTTGACGACGGCCTTTCGTTTGAAAAGTCGCATTTTTTCTCTGGGAAGGCGATGACAGTCGGGGATTATAGCCCGACATGGCCCTAATTCGTATTAGCGCGGGTAGATCGCGCCCAGCACGCGCGGTCCGCGCGCGCCGGTCACGGCGGGAAGGTTGCCGGGTTCACGATGAATCAGCTGGCGAGCCAGCCAGGCAAAGGCAGCGGCTTCGACTTGGTGCACCGGCAGCCCGAGTACGTCGGTGGTGGAGAGCTGGCGCTCGGGCAGGGCTTCGGCCAGCCTGGCCATCAGGCGGTCGTTCATGGCGCCGCCGCCGCAGACGTAGACCGAGCGCGCCGATGCGGCCCAGCGCGTGATGGCGTCGGCGATGCTGACTACGGTCAGCTCGAGCAGTGTGGCCTGCACGTCGGCTGGCGACAGCGTGAAGCTGGCCAGCCGGCCTTCCATCCAGGCGAGGTCGAACAGGTCGCGGCCGGTGCTCTTCGGCGGCTCCGCGGCGAAGAAGGGTTCGGCCAGCAGGCTCTTCAGTAGGGCGGCGTCGACCGTGCCCGAGGCGGCCCAGCCGCCGCTCTGGTCGAAGCGGGCGCCGGTATGGCGCTGGCACCAGGCGTCCATCAGCATATTGCCGGGGCCGCAGTCGAAGCCGATGACGGGCTGTTCGGGGTCGAGCAGTGTGAGGTTGCTGATGCCGCCGATATTGACGATGGCGTGGGCCTGCTCCGGGTGGGCAAACAGCGCCTCATGAAAGGCCGGTACCAGCGGCGCGCCGTGCCCGCCGGCGGCGACATCGCGGCTGCGGAAGTCGCCGCACACGTCGATGCCGGTGGCTTCGGCCAGACCGGCGAGGTTGCCGATCTGCAGCGAGTAGCCGGCGGGCGGGGCGTGGCGGATGGTCTGGCCGTGGCAGCCGATGGCAGTGATGTCGACGGCACTCAGGCCGGCCGCATCCAGCACGCCGCGGACCGCCTCCGCGTACAGTCCGGCCAGGGTGTTGCCCAGCCGCGCCGCGCGATCCAGCTCATTGCCGTCGGCCGGCTGCAAGGCCAGCACCGCATCGCGCACGACGGCGGGGTAGGGCACGAAGAAGTCGACGGTTACGTTGCAGTGGCCGCCTTCGTCGAAGGTGGCAAGTACCGCGTCGACGCCGTCGAGGCTGGTACCCGACATCAGTCCGATATAGCGTTCAGTCATCAGTCTAGTTGGGCCACCGTTACCGGCAGCTCACGCAGAAGCTTGAGGTTGGACGAGAGCTTAACGCTGGTTTGACGGAACGCCAAGCGTTGTGACGCGGACAGGCCCGGTGTCGGCAGCGCCGCGGTGGACGGGTCGACGGCCTCGTCGTTGATCCGCACTTCGAAATGCAGGTGCGGACCGGTGGAGCGGCCGGTGCTGCCGACGTAGCCGATCAGCTCGCCGGCCTTGACGCTCTTGCCGGCGCGCATGCCCGCCGCAAAGCGGCTCATGTGGCCGTACAGCGTGGACATTTTCGTGTTGTGGCGGATGACGACGACGTTGCCATAGCCGCTTTGCGTTTCGGCGGTGGTGATGACGCCATCGGCCGGGGCGATGATCGGCGTGCCGGTGCCGGCGGCGTAGTCCACTCCCTTGTGCATGCGCAGCGAGTGCAGCACCGGGTGGTAGCGCATGCCGAAACCGGAGCTGATGCGCGCTCCGCTGACCGGCTGCTGGCTGAAGCCTTTCTTGACTGAATTGCCGTTCTCGTCGTAGTAGGCGCCGGATTCGCTGTCGTGGGCGAAGTAGTAGGCGCGGTAGCTCTGGCCGCTGCGCTCGATCTCCGCCGCCAGCAGGTTGCCGTTGGCGATCGGCGAGCCGTTGAACAGCAGGCTCTCGAACACCAGATTGATACGGTCGCCCGGTTGCAGGCTGGCCAGATCGAAGCGGTCGGCGAAAATTTCATTCAGCTGGGCGCGAATGTCCGACGGCACCCCGGCGCGTGATAGCGCCACTGAGGCGCTGCCGGACTCGATGCTGACCGAACGCATGGTCTGGATGGCTTGGGTTTCCAGCGGGTCGGCGCTGGCGCGCCATTCCCCGTTGGCTTTCTCGATGGCCACCATCACCATCTCGCCGTTCTCGTCGTCGTTAAGGAAACGTAAGCCGAACAGTTCGCCGGCGTCGTTGGTCTGCACCGACAGCGTCTGGCCGGCCTTGAGTTTGAGCAGGTTCTTGGATAGCGGGCTGGAGTTGAGGAAGCGCTGCGCTTCGCCGTCGCCGACGCCGAGGCGGTTGAGCAGGCGGCCCAGGGTCTCACCACGCTGGATTTGTTCGTCACGCCAGTACGGTGTGGTGCTGATGCTGGAGGTGTGCACCGGCAGCGCCAGCCGTTGGGTGACGGACTCGACGTCGATGCGCGGGGGTTCGGGCTTGTCGCCGTTGGGTGCCACGGCAAACGCCGTCACCAGGCCGAACAGCGGCAGCGTGGCGACAAGGCCGAGCCAGCTCAGGTGGTGATTGATCAGGCGGTGCACACAACTTTGCGGTAACTGGAGCAGTTTGCGATAATCCATTGTTCTCTAGAGTCTGGGCAGGAGGCGTTTCCTGCCTTGCGTAAATCGGTATGCCAATGAGAAGGGCCGCGCAGGCCAACCTCGCCTTGGTACCCCGGCGAGCACAATGAGTTCCGGGGCAAAGCGCGCATACTAACAGATGCCACCCGCCGGGTGAACCCTAATCTCCAGATAAAACAGGGACATATCGCGTTTTCCTGGCGGAGAAACCGGCGGAATTTACAGGTAACAAGGATCACCGAATGACCACCGTTGCACGTCCGGACATTTCCATCGAAGACGCTCTCGCCGTCATCAAGCGTGGCGCCGAAGAGCTGCTGATCGAAGCGGAACTGATCGAAAAACTGAAGGAAAACCGCCCGCTTCGCGTCAAGGCCGGCTTCGATCCGACCGCTCCCGACCTGCACCTGGGCCACACCGTGGTGCTGACCAAGATGCGCCAGCTGCAGGATCTGGGCCACCGGATCATGTTCCTGATCGGCGACTTCACCGGCATGATCGGCGACCCCTCCGGCAAGAACACCACCCGCCCGCCGCTGACGCCTGAGCAGATCCAGATCAACGCCAAGACCTACGCCGAGCAGGTCTACAAGATACTCGACCCGGCCAAGACCGAGATCTGCTTCAACTCCAAGTGGCTGGGTGAATTGGGTGCCGCCGGCATGCTGCGCCTGGCGGCCGGCTCGACCGTGGCGCGCATGCTGGAGCGCGATGACTTCCACAAGCGCTTCCACGGCAACCAGCCGATCGCCATCCACGAATTCATGTACCCGCTGATGCAGGGTTACGATTCGGTGGCGATGCAGGCCGACATCGAGCTGGGCGGTACCGACCAGAAGTTCAACCTGCTGATGGGCCGCACGCTGCAGCAGCAGCATGGCCAGAAGCCGCAGTGCGTGATCATGATGCCGTTGCTGGAGGGCCTGGACGGCGTCAACAAGATGTCCAAGTCACTCGGCAACTACATCGGCATCGCCGAGCCGGCCAACGAGATCTTCGGCAAGGTGATGTCGATTTCCGACACGCTGATGTGGCGCTACTACGAACTGGTGTCGTTCCGTCCGCTGGCCGAGATCGCCCAGTTCAAGCAGGAGGTGGCCGAAGGCCGCAACCCGCGCGACATCAAGGTGCTGCTGGCGCAGGAACTGGTGGCCCGCTTCCACAGCGAGCAGGCGGCGATCGACGCGCTGGCCGACTTCGAAGCGCGCTTCCAGAAGAACGCCATCCCGGACGATCTGCCGGAAGTCACCGTGACGATCGACGGCACGGCGATGGCGATGGCGATCGGCAACGTGCTGAAAGAGGCGCAACTGGTGGCGTCCACCTCGGAAGCGCTGCGCATGATCCAGCAGGGCGGGGTCAAGATCGACGGCGAGAAAGTAGAAGACAAGGCCCTGCAACTGGACCGTGGCGTCACCGTGATCCTGCAGGTAGGCAAGCGCAAGTTCGCCCGCGTCACGCTGGCCTGAGCCGCGTGACGACCGCAGGTTGGCCGAACCTTCGGCCAACCTTTCGCTTCGACGCCGCGCCGATGCGCGGCGTCGCCATTCCCGCCCGGACCCCGCTTGATGAAACTGACCCTGATCGTCCCCGGCCTGAGCTGGCTGGACGCCCACGACGGCGCCGAGGTGCTCAAGGGCCTGGCGCTGCCGGCGCTGGCGACCTTGCTTGGCCGCGCCCGGATCGACCCCGCGCCCGCCACGCTGTCGGCATTGACCGCGCAGAGCTTCGGCCTGACGCACCTCGCCCCGGCACGCCTGAATGCCCTCGCCGACGGTCTCGATGCTGCCACCGGCCACTGGCTGATCGCCGACCCTGTGCATGTGCGCATCGACCGCGACCGCGCGTTGTTGGCCGACGTCGGCGTGATGAACCTGGCGCAGCACGAGGCCGACGCCTTGGTCGATAGCCTGAACCGGCACTTCTCCGAGGACGGCATGACCTTCTTTGCGCCGCAGCCGGGGCGCTGGTACGTCAGCTTGGCCGAAGCCAGCGGCGCCAGCTTCACCCCGCTGATGGACGCGGTCGGCGAGAACATCAACGAGCACCTGCCGAGTGGCTCCAACGGGCTGATCTGGAGCCGCTGGCTCAACGAAATGCAGATGCTGCTCTACACCCACCCGGTCAACGACCAGCGCGAGGCGCAGGGCGAGGTCAGCGTCAACAGCGTCTGGCTGTGGGGCGAGGATGACGAGACGGGAGTGCCGCGCGCACCCGCTGGGCAGTTGTTCAGCGACGACGCCACCTGGCAGGCGCTGGCGCGCCAGGCCGGACAGGAACCCGGCGACATGCCGTTCGCCTTCTCCGGGCTGGCCGAGGCAGCGGGAGGAGGGGCCGCCCTGGTGCACCTCGACCGGCTGCTGGCGCCGGCGCAGTACCGCGACGCCTGGGGCTGGCGCGACGCCATTGCCCGGCTGGAAGCCGACTGGTTTGCGCCGCTGCTAGCCGCGCTCAAGTCCGGCCGGATCAGCCAATTGACCTTGCTGACGCACGGCCCTGCCGGCTTTTCGGCCCACGTGACACGCTCCGACCTGTGGAAATTCTGGCGCCGCGCGCGTCCGCTCACTTCGCTCTATCCCTCCGAATGACTCGCATCCAGACCCGCACCGTCCCGCCCGACTGCCACGCCGCGCTGCAGGCGCAAGGCATCAGCCCGCTGATGGCGCGCTTGTTCGCCGCACGCGGCATTAGCAGCCATGCCGAACTCGACTGCAGCCTGAAGTCCCTGTTGCCGTTCCAGAGCCTGAAAAACATCGGCGCCATGGCCAGCCGGCTGGCCGATGCCATCGCCCGGCGCGAGCGCCTGCTGATCGTGGCCGATTACGACGCCGACGGCGCCACCGCCTGCAGTGTGGCGATGAAAGGGCTGGCGGCACACGGCGCCATCGTCGACTTCATCGTGCCCAACCGCTTCGAGTACGGCTACGGCCTGACGCCGGAGATCGTCGAACTGGCGGCGCAGCACCGGCCCGATATCATCGTCACCGTCGACAACGGCATCGCCAGCGTGGCCGGGGTGGAAGCGGCCAAGGCGCGCGGCATCGAGGTGCTGGTGACCGACCACCACCTGCCGGGCGACACGCTGCCGGACGCGCTGATCGTCAATCCCAACCAGCCGGGCTGCCCGTTCCCGTCCAAGAACCTGGCCGGTGTCGGGGTGATGTTCTACGTGCTGATGGCGCTACGCGCCGAGATGCGCGCCCGCGGCGTGTTCACCGACAAACCCGAACCCAACCTCGGCGAGCTGCTCGATTACGTGGCGCTGGGTACCGTGGCCGACGTGGTGCGGCTCGACCAGAACAACCGCATCCTGGTCGAGAACGGCCTGCGCCGCATGCGCGCCGGACGCATGGCGCCGGGCATCGCTGCACTGTTCCGCGTGGCGGGGAGGATGACCTACAAGGCCAACACCTTCGACCTCGGCTTCACCCTCGGCCCGCGCCTGAACGCCGCCGGCCGGCTCGACGATATGAGCCTCGGCATCGCCTGCCTCTTGGCCGGCACCGAAAGCCAGGCGATGAAGCTGGCACAGGAGCTCGACGCGCTGAACCGCGAACGGCGCCAGATCGAGCACGGCATGCAGGACGAAGCGCTGGCGGTGCTGTCCAGCATTGACCCGGCAGAGCGTTACACCCTGTCGCTGTACCGCGACGACTGGCATCAGGGTGTGGTCGGCATCGTCGCCTCGCGCCTGAAGGAGCGCTTCCACCGGCCGTCCATTGTATTCGCGCCCGGCGAC
Organism: Pseudogulbenkiania sp.; assembly: GCA_016192025.1. Taxonomy (GTDB): domain Bacteria; phylum Pseudomonadota; class Gammaproteobacteria; order Burkholderiales; family Chromobacteriaceae; genus Pseudogulbenkiania. The sequence goes on from JACPUY010000151.1 coordinate 10,111, forward strand.
GAGGGTGAGATCAAGGGTTCCGGCCGCTCGATCCCCGGTTTCCATCTGCGCGACGCGCTCGACCTGGTGTCCAAGCGCCATCCAGGCTTGCTGCGCAAGTTCGGCGGCCATGCCATGGCCGCCGGCCTGACCATCGCCGAAGTGGACTTCGCCGCCTTCTGCCAGGCCTTCGAGATGGTGGCCCGCGAGGGGATGAGCGAGCAGCAGCTGACGCGCACACTGGAGACCGACGGCAGCCTTGGCGCGCGCGAGCTGCATCTGGGCTTCGCCGAGGAACTGGCGGCACAGGTCTGGGGGCAGGGCTTCCCGCCGCCAACCTTCTGCGACCGCTTCCGCGTGCTGAGCCAGCGCATCGTCGGCGACAAGCACCTCAAGCTGCGCCTGTTCAAGGACGGGCAGGAGTTCGACGCGATGCGCTTCAACCAGGTCGACTGGCTGCCGGACGAGATCGAGGCGGTGTATCAAGTGGTCGCCAACGAATGGCAAAGCCGCAAGGAACTGCAGATCTACCTCGACCACTGGCAGCTGGCGGCGGCCGGGTAGGGTGGTTGACGTTCGACATGAGAACAGTGCGGCAAACCATTGAAATAATGCAGCAATCATACTATTGCTTGAGCGGGGCGACAACTCGGACTCAACTGGAAATATCGATCACAACCCATTGTTTTATAAATGCAAATGCCATTACATCGCTTATGATGGGCGGCTCGCAGGCCAAGCCGGCACAACGATTCCTCAGGGTATGGATTCGAAAACCGTGACAAGCCGTTGATTAAAATATATTTTTCGGCTGGAAAACGATTCGCCGACAAGCTCGATAAAACTTGAACTCATCGCGACAAGGCACTGATAAAAATGGAAATCATCATCGGATTGCTGGTTGGCCTGATCGTCGGCGGTGCCGCACTGTGGTCGGTACAGAAATCCCGCGCACAGACCGAGTACCAGCGCGGCCGTGGTGAAGGGCTGGCCGACAACGCCGCACTCGCCGCCCAGTTGAAAGCGTGCCAGATGCAGGTCGAAGAGCTGAAAATGCGCGAGCGCGACATCGCCGCCACCCTGGCCGAAGCGCGCCAGCAATTGACCGACAGCCAGCAGCGCATCGCCGGTTTCGCCACGCGAGCCCAGCGCGTGCCGGAACTGGAACAGGTACTGAGCGAACGTGAACGCACCATCGAGCAACTGATGCGCGAACTGCGCAATACCGCCAGCCAACTGGCGGCACGCGAAGAGCAGGGCAAGCAGCTGGAAGCCTCACAGTTGCAAGTGATCAAGGAGCGCGAACAGGCGTCCCGCTTGGCCGAAGACATCACCCGGCTGACCGCGCGCGAGCAAGAACTGGCCACCACCCTCGACAAGGAACGCCAGCAGACGCGCGAGAAACTGGTGCTGCTCGACGAAGCCAAGGAGGCGCTGTCCAACCAGTTCAAGGCGCTGGCCAGCGAAATCCTCGAAGAGAAATCGCGCCGCTTCACCGAGCAGAACAAGGAAAACCTCGGTACCCTGCTGACCCCCTTGCACGAGCGCATCCAGAACTTCGGCAAACTGGTGCAGGACACCTACGACAAGGATTCGAAAGAACGCCTGACGCTGGAACAGGAGCTGCGCCGGCTGCAGGAACTCAATACCCGCCTCAATCACGATGCGGTGGCGCTGACCAACGCACTGACCGGCGCCAACAGCAAGGCACAGGGCACCTGGGGCGAGATGGTGCTGGAAAAGGTGCTGGAAACCTCCGGCCTGCACAAGGACCGCGAGTACCGCGTGCAGGTGTCCGATACCGTCGAGACCGAAGACGGCAGCAGCCGCCGCTACCAGCCGGACGTGGTGATCGACCTGCCTGAAGGCAAGCAGCTGGTGGTCGATTCCAAGGTCTCGCTGAACGCTTACGTACGCTACACCGCCGCCAGTGACGACGTGCTGCGCGAAGCGGAGCTGAAGGCGCACATCGCCGCCATCCGCGCCCACATCCGCACGCTGTCGGAGAAGCGCTACCAGGATCTGTACAAGCTCAACACGCTGGACTTCGTGTTCATGTTCGTGCCGGTCGAACCGGCCTATTTGCTGGCGGTGCAGCACGACATGACCTTGTTCAACGAGGCGTTCGAACGGCGCATCATGATCGTCGGCCCGAGCACGCTACTCGCCACGCTGCGCACCGTCGCCAGCATCTGGCGCTACGAGTACCAGAACCAGAACGCGCAGGAAATCGCCCGTCAGAGCGGCGCGATGTACGACAAGTTCGTCGGCTTCGTCGACAGCATGGAAAAGCTCGGCAAGCAGCTCGACACCACCCGCGACACCTTCGGCGACGCGATGAAGAAGCTGCAGAGCGGCCGTGGCAATCTGATCACCAGCGCGGAAAAGCTGCGCAAGCTGGGCATCAAGTCCAACAAGCAACTGGCTTCACACCTGGCGCTGGAATCCGGCGGCGAAGACGAGGAAGAGTAAGCCGGACTCAGGCCCGTACCAGCCGAAAGCGCTCGCGAAACAGGAAGCCCTGCACCAGATCGACTTCGAGCTCACGCGCCAGCTCGAGGTCTTACTCCGTCTCCACCCCCTCCAGCACGCACTGCTTGCCCAGCTCCCGCGCATAGCCGAGCAGCGCCTTGAGCAGGCGCATCCCGGCCGGATCGCCGCGCCGCCCCAGCCAGGAACGGTCGAACTTGAAGTAGTCGACCTCCCCCAGCAGCGTCAGCGACAGCATCGACTCCGGCCCGCCGATATCGTCCAGCGCCAGCCGGACACCGTGCGCCTCCAGTATCCCGGCCAATTTTTGGCTCAGATGCGCCTCCTGCACGCTGGAGTTCTCGATGATTTCCACCACCAGCCGCTGCGGCGACTCGAACAGTGCCAGCATCGGGTGCCGCCGCTCGTCGCTGACCGGCTGCATGAAGGCATCCGGGTCAACATTAAGGAACAGCAGCCCCTCTCGCGGTGCGGCGGCAATCTGGAAGCGCTTGGCCAGCAGCTCGACCTGGAACAACGTGAAGGGAGAGTGGTGCAGGGCGTCGAACACCTGCTGCGGAGGCAAGGCCCCGCCATCGCGACGATAGAATCGGGCCAGAGCTTCATGCCCCACGGTTTCCAGAGAGGCGACGTTGACCAAAGGCTGGTATTCGGTGCCGAGGCGCTGGTTTTCAATCGTGTCCAGCAGGACATCGACAGTCAGCATGGCAAGGTTGGACTGAGACACGGTCATGATGATAATCGTTATCATTTTTCTTGGCGCGATTTTATCGCGCTTCATGATAAAAATCTCAAAAACCACATTTCTATCTGATATGAATCACGGCCGTTTCCACTTGAGAGCTGGCTGCCGGCAACTATGGTTAAAGCACTGCCA
>JACPUY010000152.1 GCA_016192025.1 Pseudogulbenkiania sp.
AAGACCGCCGCCTTCCTGCTGCCCTCGCTGCAGAAGCTGACCGAACGCTCCACCGGCACCGGCCAGGGCCCGCGCATCCTGGTGTTGACCCCGACCCGCGAACTGGCCCAGCAGGTTGAAAAGAACGCCACCGAATACGGCAGCCAGCTGCGCTGGTTGCGCACCGTGTGCCTGGTCGGCGGCGCCTCCTTCGGCTACCAGACCCGCGCCCTGTCGCGCCCGGTCGACATCATGGTCGCCACCCCGGGCCGCCTGATGGACCACATGCGCTCCGGCCGCGTCGATTTCTCGCGCCTGGAAATGCTGATCCTCGACGAAGCCGACCGCATGCTGGACATGGGCTTCATCGAAGACATCGAGACCATCGTCAAGGCCACCCCGGAGAGCCGCCAGACCGTGCTGTTCTCGGCCACGCTGGATGGTACCGTCGGCAAGCTGGCGCAGAAGCTGACCCGCGACCCGCAGCGCATCGAGATCGCCCGCGAGGAAACCGGCGGCAACATCGAAGAACATCTGCTGTACGCCGACGACAACCGTCACAAGGAACGTCTGCTCGAGCACATCCTGAAAGAAGCCGGCTTTGACCAGGCAGTGATCTTCACCGCCACCAAGATCGGCTCGGAAGAACTGGCCGACAAGCTGTCCGACCAGGGTTACGCCGCCGCCTGCCTGCACGGCGACATGCCGCAGAACTGGCGCAACCGCACCCTGAACGACCTGCGCCGCGGCCGCGTGCGCATCCTGGTCGCCACCGACGTGGCGGCGCGCGGTATCGACGTACCGACCATCACCCACGTGGTCAACTACGACCTGCCGAAACAGGCCGAAGACTATGTGCACCGCATCGGCCGTACCGGTCGTGCCGGTCGTGACGGCGTGGCGATCACCTTGGCCGAGTCCAAGGAATTCCACAAGGTGCGCCGCATCGAGCAGTACCTGAAGCGCCAGATCACCGAAGGCGTGATCGAAGGCATGGAACCGACCCGTCGTCCGCCGAAGGGTGGCCCGCGCCGCGCCGGCAGCGGCAAGCCGGGTGAGCGTCGTGGCGGCGGCTACGGCGGCAACAACCGCAAGCCGGGCGGTAGCGGTACCGGTGGCTACAGCAACCGCGGCCCGCGTCAAGGCGGCAGCGGTGGCGGTTATGGCAACCGTACCCGCTCGGCCGACTAAGCGGTAACGAAGCAGCAGCAATGAAAAATGGCGACTATGGTCGCCATTTTTCTTGCCCGTCTGCCCCGCCGCCCGCCTGCCATTTTCTTATCCTCGCTCAAGGCTGGCCTTACCTGGTTGCGGCATCCTGCATGCTGTTCACCCACACGACAGGACCCTAACCATGAGCGAACTGCCCGTTCTCGACACCAACGTTTTCCCGTTCGACGCGCGCGGCGTGGCCAAGCGTTTCCGTCATGCCGCCATCTTCGGCGCCATCGAATCGCTATACGACGGCGACACCATGCGCTTCATCAACGACCACGACCCGCTGCCGCTGCTGGACCAGCTGAGCCAGCGCTACGGCCATCAGCTCACCTTCAGCTACGTCACCCGCGAGCCGGGACAGATCGTCATCGACTTCAAGGTGCGGCTGGGCGAGCAGGCGGCCGACGGCCAGCAGCAGCCCGCGACCGAAGCGCCGGCCCAAGGTGGCGGTTGCGGTGGTGGCGGGGGTGGCTGCGGCTGCTCGGGCCACTAAGCCATCTTGCCCGCACCAGAACGCCGGTCCCGCTCATGCAGGCCCGGCGTTTTTTATCGGCATCGGTGAAGGCTTACCCGCCGAGCCGCCCCTCCCCCGCCGTCGCCAACCGTGCGCTGTCGCTCTCGTCCTTCAAACCGACACCGGTCGCCCCCAGCTTGCCGGCCGCGTCGAGCAGCCACGCCAGCTTGTGGGCCGCCGCGCGGTACGGCAGCCCTTCCGGGCGCACGTTGGAAATGCAGTTGCGCTCGGCGTCCATGCGCCCGACACGCGGGGCATGCGTCAGGTACAGCCCCATGCTGTCCGGCGACGACAGCCCGGGGCGCTCACCGATCAGCATCACCACGAAGCGGGCGTGCAGCAGCTCGCCGACCTCGTCGCCCAGCGCCACCCGCGCCTGCGTGGCAAGCACCAGCGGACCCAGCGTCAGCCCGGCGTGCTCCAGCAAGGGCCGCAGCTCCAGCACAAATGGCAGCGCATGACGCGCGATGGCGCGCGACGACAGTCCGTCGCCAATCACCAGCACGACATCCGCCCCCTTGTCTGCCGCCGCCACCAACCTGACGTGGCTCGGCGACGCCAGCCGCCGGCCGTAATCCGGCCGTTGCAGGTATTCGGTGCGGTCGCGCGCGGCACTGGCTACGGTCACCGTGGAGAACCCGGCTTCGGCCAACCCGGCGGCCAGTTGCACCGTGTCCAGCGGCGAGTGCACCGCGTCGCGCGCCTGGGCATGCGACAGCGCGAAGCGCAGCGTTTCGGCGGTGGGCAGGCTCCCGCCACAGCGGCCGAGCGCGATGCGCGCCGCGGTATGTTTGGCCAGCTCCGCCCACGGATCGACGGTCACCAGCAGTTTGACGTCATAGGGAAATCGCTGTGCGCTCATGCCGCCTCCGGAAACAGGCCGAGCAAGGGCAGCTCGCCCGACGGCGGCAGCAGCCGGCCGTCGCCGGCGGTGATGCGCATCGACTCCAGCCAGGCCTCGAACTCGGGGGCGCGCTTGAGGCCGAGCAGTTCGCGTACGTACAGCGCGTCGTGGAACGAGGTGCTCTGGTAATTGAGCATGATGTCGTCGGCACCGGGCACGCTGATGATGAAGTTGACGCCGGCCGCCGCCAGCAGCGTCAGCAGCGTGTCCATGTCGTCCTGGTCGGCCTCGGCGTGGTTGGTGTAGCAGATGTCGCAGCCCATCGGCAGCCCCAGGAGCTTGCCGCAGAAATGGTCTTCCAGCCCGGCGCGGATGATCTGTTTGCCGTCGTACAGGTACTCCGGGCCGATGAAGCCTACCACGGTATTGACCAGGAGCGGTCGGAAGCGGCGCGCCACGGCGTAGGCGCGCGCCTCGCAGGTTTGCTGGTCGACGCCCCAGTGGGCGTTGGCCGACAGCGCGCTGCCCTGGCCGGTTTCGAAGTACAGCACGTTGTCGCCGAGGGTGCCGCGCTTCAGCGCCAGCGCCGCCTGGTGCGCCTCGTCCAGCAGCGCCAGGCTGACGCCGAAACCGGCGTTGGCCTGCTCGGTGCCGGCCACCGACTGGAACACCAGATCGACGGGCGCGCCGCGTCCGATCAGCTCGAGGGCATTGGTGACATGGGTCAGCACACAGCTCTGGGTGGGGATGGCGAAGCGCTCGCGCACGCTGTCCATCAGCCGCAGCAGATCGGCGATGGCGCTCAGGTTGTCGCTCGCCGGGTTGATGCCAATCACCGCGTCGCCGGCGCCGTACAGCAGGCCGTCCAGCATCGAGGCGGCGATGCCGCGCGCATCATCGGTGGGATGGTTGGGCTGCAGCCGCACCGCCAGCCGGCCCGGCAAGCCGAGCGTGTTGCGGAACGCCGTCACCACGCGGCACTTCTTCGCCGCCAGGATCAGGTCCTGGTTACGCATCAGCTTGGATACGGCCGCCGCCATCTCCGGGGTGAGGCCGGGCGCCAGCGCGGCCAGCGTGGCGCTGTCGGCGGCGTCGGACAGCAGCCAGTTGCGGAAGTCGCCCACCGTCAGGTGCGCCACCGGGGCGAAGGCGGCGGCGTCGTGGCTATCGACGATCAGCCTCGTCACCTCGTCCGCCTCGTAGGGGATCAGCGCCTCGGTCAGAAAAGTCTTCAGCGGCAGTTCCGCCAGCAGCATGCGCGCTGCCACCCGCTCTTCCGCCGATTCGGCCGCCAACCCGGCCAGCCGGTCGCCGGAGCGCTCCGGCGTGGCCTTGGCCATGACCGTCTTCAGGTCGGGGAAGCTATAGCGGCGCGCTCCGATGGTATGTGTGTAAGCCATGGTGTTGCGGCGAGGGCTATCGCCCTCGCCTCCTCTGGTCGGATCAATCGAGCGGCACCGGCTGGGCATCCAGCAGGGCGTCGGCGGCCGCGGCGTCGCGGTGATGCGCGGTCAGCGTGAAGTAGCCGAAACCCAGCGCCAGGAAGGCGGCAAAAATCAGCGCCAGCATCACGTTGTAATAGACCATGGCGATGAGACACACCAGTGCGCAACCCAGCGCGATACCCGGCACCAGCGGGAAGCCCGGCGCGCGGTAGGGACGCTCAAGCTGAGGCTCGCTGCGGCGCAGCTTGAACAGCGCCAGCATCGACACGATGTACATCACGATGGCGCCGAACACCGACAGCGTGACGATGTTGGCGGTCAACGGCAGACCGCCAAAGGAGATCAGGCTATCGCTGAAGATCGCCGCCATGCCCACCACGCCGCCGGCCAGGATCGCACGGTGCGGGGTCTGGAAGCGCGGATGGATGGCGGCCAGGAACGGCGGCAGGTAGCCGGCACGGGCCAGCGCGAAGATCTGGCGCGAGTAGCCCATGATGATGCCGTGGAACGACGCAATCAGCCCGAACAGGCCCAGCCACACCAGCATGTGCAGCCAGCCGCTCTCGCTGCCGACGATCATCTTCATCGCCTGTGGTAGCGGGTCGTTGATGTTGGCGAGCTTGGTCCAGTCGCCGGCGCCGCCGGCCAGGATCATCACGCCGATGGCCAGCACCACCAGCGTCAGGATACCGGCGATGTAGGCGCGCGGAATGGTGCGGCGCGGGTCCTTGGCCTCTTCCGCCGCCATGGCCGCCCCCTCGATGGCGAGGAAGAACCAGATGGCGAACGGGATGGCGGCGAAGATGCCGGCAAAGGAGCCGAGGCTAAACACGTCCTGGCCGGCCCAGCCGCCCTTGGTGAAGTAGGCCCAGTCGAAGCCCGGCGCCACCACGCCCATGAACACCAGGAGCTCGAAGATGGCCAGCAGCGTCACGCACAGCTCGAAGGTGGCGGCGATGCTGACCCCGATGATATTCAGTCCCATGAACACCAGGTAGGCGCCGACGGCGACCCATTTCGGATCGAGCACCGGGAACTGCACGTTGAGGTAGGCGCCGATCGCCAGCGCGATGGCCGGCGGCGCGAACACGAATTCACACAAGGTGGCGAAGCCGGCGAGGAAGCCGCCCACCGGTCCGAAGGCGCGCCGGGCGTAGGCGAACGGTCCGCCGGCGTGCGGGATCGAGGTGGTCAGCTCGGTGAAGCTGAAGATGAAGGCGGTGTACATCACCGCGATGAAGATGGCGGTCACCATGAAACCCAGGGTCCCGGCCGAGGCCCAGCCGTAGCTCCAGCCGAAGTACTCCCCGGAAATCACCAGTCCCACCGCGATCCCCCACAATTGCCAAGCCCCCAGGCTCTTGGCCAAGCCGTTTGTCGCACTGCTCATGATCGACTCCTTATTAGTTAAAAAATGGCGACCTGTTCCCGCAGACCGAGCAAGCGGCGAGCCAGCTGCCCGGCCCTGGCGCTCATCCGTACTGGCGGAATGGTGAATGTCATGGAGCCGATCATAGAGTGACCACCGACACCGGCGTTATCAGAAACCGGAAAAATTCCGCCCGGAGAAAAACACACAAGCCATTGATAAAAAAGGAGATATTTTGGTGAAAAAGGCAATACACATGCTTCATCATGGTGCACTTCCACCCAAAGCAGGCCGGTCGCCCGGCCGGCCAGGATGAACACCATCCTCTTCCGCACGGCATGCCTGCGAGCACCCCTGATGATAAAAACTGCTTGGTATTCAAGGAAATAGCCAACAAGAGACGAGCCCGCCCGCCGGCACGAAACCGGCAAGGCGCGACGTTGCACCACCTTGCCGGGATGGGCTGGCATCGGGGTTGCTTATATCGCCCCATGCAGCATGAGGAACAGGGCCATGACGGCGAACCATGAACAGTCAGCCGACACCACCGGCAGGCAGCTCGCACAATCGGCGCCGCCAAGCTTTACCGCGCACCTGGCGGATGACGTGGCGGACCAGGCGGACAGCATCACCGGCTGGGCGCAAGAGTATGTCCAACTCTCGGCCGGCTCATTCCAGGGGCGCCTCGACGAGGTCAGGCAGGGGCCGCTACAGGTTTTTCACGAATACACCAGCCAGGCAACCTACCAGAGCTGCCAGCCATGGCACGACTCGATCTGGTTCGGGCTAAGTTCGGCCCACAGCGGCGAGGAGTTGTGGTTCAACGGCAAACCCGTGTCGGCACACACCCTGCTGTTCTCTCCTGCCCGCTCCGATTTCACCCTGCGCACGCCGCCCGAGTTCGGCATCTACGGCATGGTGGTGAATCTGGCCCATCTGGCCGAGCGTTGCGAGACGCTGTTCGGCGGCGATTTGCCGGCGCCGTGGCGGCATGCCGGTTCCATCCGGCTGAGCTCCGAGTCCGACTCACGGCTGCGCGCCTCGCTGAACGGCCTGCTGGCGACGGCACGCACCCAGCCAGATCCCACGGCGCAGACACACCTGATCGACGCCCTGGCCGACGAGATCCTGCTGAGCATGCTGGACGGCACCACGCACGGCGCAAACGTGAAACCGCCCTCGCGCTGCGCCCAGCGGCATATCGACCAGGTCCGGCTCGCCCGCGCCCTGGCGTTGGCACCGGACGACCCGGCCATCAGCGTCGAAGCCCTGTGCGAGCGCCTGCACGTGACCCGTCGCACCCTGCAGAACAGCTTTCAGGACGTGCTGGGCATGAGCCCGCTACACTTCGTGCGCTCGGTGCGGCTGAATGCAGTACGCCAGGCCCTGCGTGATCCTACCCTGGATCACCTGTCGATCCAGGAGATCGCCACGCGCTGGAGCTTCTGGAATCTCAGCTACCTGAGTTACGACTACAAGCGCCTGTTCGGCGAATCGCCTTCGCAAACCCGGCAGATCGCCCAGGCACGGCGCACGACGGCGTAGACGATCCGCCCGTGCCGTGGGCCGGCCCCCACCATGTGACCGGACCGACACAGTGCCGAGCGGCTATTTTATGAAGCGCCGTTAACACTTTTGCCGCCTTGCCGGCGCGCTCCTGGCCGGCCAAAACACCTGCCAGAAACAACGAAACCCTTTCCCGACAAGGGCTTGCCACCCCCACCATCCTCCCTAGGCACCCGCCCCCTCACCTCGCCGCCCGCCACAACGGAATGCCCCCATCCGGCCTAAACATTTGCTAACAGTTTCCCGCCCCACAGCCGCGCCGGAGTACCTACACTAGGCTCATCAACAACACGGGAGAACGATCATGCTGCTGAAGAAATGGATTGCCGTACTGTCGCTGGGGCTGGCGGCCACCGCCGCCCAGGCCGGTCACTCCGACGCCATCGTGGGTGGCGCTCTCGGCGGTGCCGCCGGCGCCGTCATCGGCTCGTCCATCGGCGGCCGTGACGGAGCTATCGTCGGTGGCGCGCTGGGCGCCGCGACCGGAGTCGCCATCAGCCAGCGCCCCTACTATTACGAACCGGCACCGGCCGTGGTGTACGCGCCGCCGCGCCGGGTCGTGGTCGAAGAGCCTTATCCGGTCTACGTGCGCCCGCGCCCGGTCATCATCGAACGCGAGCGCTACGTGGAATATCGCGAGGGCCCGTACTGGAAACATCGGTATTGGAAACATCACGGCTGGAAACACCGCGGCTGGGATGATCACGACCGTGGCCGTCGCGGCTGGGACGACGACGATTGAGCAATGCCAACAACGAGCAAAGGCGGTGCCGCGAGGCGCCGCCTTTTTCATCAGTCTGCGCGTGAAACCTCCCCATTCCTGGGGGCTGAGGTAGAGCGCCAACGCCGCAGGCGTCGAGGCGGTGGCCGTTACCTGCTCACGCATTCCTTTCTTGAATGGCCGGTTGATGGAAATAGCCGTAGCCGTCGGCCCGCTGGATCAGCGAGCAGTGGCGGCGGCTGATGCCTTGAACCACCCCTTGCGGGGTCTGGATGTTGAAGCTGCCGCTGCTTCTGACGGCGACCCGGCCCACATGGGTGCCGACCTTCTTGCCGCTCGGCACGATGGCGCACACCTGATCACCGGTCTGGAAACCGAAGTGGCGTTTCTGCCGGGTCAGATAGCCGCGCGGGAAACCGTGCGCCGTCAGGCGGGTGCGCTGGTAGCTACCACGCCCGCTGGCTTTGATCGCCAGCACCGGGCGCTGCCACCGCCCCACAACGTCGACCTGGCCGACACACACGGCATCGAGGCAATGGGCTTTGGGGAGGCCATGCTGGTGGCGGTTGTATTTGGTTCTTCCCCCACTACTG
>JACPUY010000153.1 GCA_016192025.1 Pseudogulbenkiania sp.
GAAGAGCAGCGGCAGCGCGGCAGTGATGACTACTCGATAGCTACCATCGGGCGTTTGTCTGCCGAGCATGGCGGGCCATCAGCCGCCGCTATCCGTAACAAGCCCGGCGAAGACTACCGGGCGCTGATCAAAGCCTATGCAGAGTCCGTGAAGGGGCGCTCTCGGAAAGTGGCCAGCAAGCCGAGAACAGAAGCTGAAGAGCTACTTGAAGGTGTTACCGACCCGGTGCTGAAGGTCAGGATCAAACTGCTGTTGGCTGAAATGGAGTCCTTGCGTGCGCAGTTACTGGCCGCCCGCCACTTGGCCAACCAGACGGCGGTGTTGGACCTGTCAGCGGCCGAGGGTGGCATAAATAAAGAGGCAGGGTCAAACCTGTTTCTGACTCTGCAAGAGGCCTCTGCGCTTAAAGCGGCAGTGAGCCCTGAAACGCTGGCCCACTGGGGCTGGAAGATGGATGAAGCGGGCCGCGTGACGACAGAAACCGGACAGGTGGTGTTCCGCGCAGGCTTCGGTTCGGCGGTTAGCAAGACCTTAACTTACGTTACTGATTTATAATATGATAATAACATTGATAAGATATTGTATTTATTATAATGTTATATGAATTACTAGCAAAAAGCGGCAATTGTGATATTGCCCCTTCAAAGGCCACGTTCCCCGTGGCCTTCTTTTTTGCCCGCCCGGCGCGCGACGTCGCCCAGGGCATGCCGTACAATGGCGCCTTCTCCCGATTCTTGCCCCCCATGCCGGACGCCCACGCCATACTCCAGACCGTTTTCGGCTACCCTGCCTTCCGCGGCGAACAGGCCGACATCGTCGCCCACGTCGGCGGCGGCGGCCACGCGCTGGTGCTGATGCCCACCGGTGGCGGCAAGTCGCTGTGCTTTCAGATTCCGGCGCTGCTGCGCGACGGCGTGGCCATCGTGGTGTCGCCGCTGATCGCGCTCATGCAGGATCAGGTGGCGACGCTGTCCGAACTGGGCGTGGCCGCCGCCTGCCTGAATTCCGCCACCGCACCGGACGAGGCGCGCGACATCGCGCGCCAGGCCCGTGCCGGCACGCTCGACCTGCTCTACGTCGCCCCCGAGCGGCTGTTGACGCCGCGCTTCCTGGAATTCCTGCAGGATCTGAACATCGCGCTGTTCGCCATCGACGAGGCGCACTGTGTCAGCCACTGGGGCCACGACTTCCGTCCCGAGTACCAGCAACTGGGCCTGCTGGCCGAGCGCTTCCCGGCGGTGCCGCGCATCGCGTTGACCGCCACCGCCGACGACCAGACCCGCGCCGACATCCTGCACTACCTGAAGCTGGCCGAAGCCCGCGTGTTCCTAGCCAGCTTCGACCGTCCCAACCTGTTCTACCAGGTGGTGGAAAAGCACAACGCCAAGAAGCAGCTGTTGGCCTTCATCCAGCAGGATTACCCCGGCGTCTCCGGCATCGTCTATTGTTTGTCGCGCAAGCGCGTCGAAGACACCGCGCAGTGGCTGGTGGAGAACGGCATCCGCGCCCTGCCGTACCACGCCGGGTTCAGTCACGAGGTGCGCGATCTGCACCAGCGCGAATTCCTGCGCGAGGACGGTGTGGTGATGGTCGCCACGGTGGCCTTCGGCATGGGCATCGACAAGCCCGACGTGCGCTTCGTCGCGCACATCGACCTGCCCAAGAGCCCGGAAAACTTCTACCAGGAATCCGGCCGCGCCGGGCGCGACGGCCTGCCCGCCGCCAGCTGGCTGTGCTACGGCCTCAACGACATGGTGCAGCTGACGCAGATGATCGAAGGCTCGGAGATGGCGGCATTGCAAAAGCAGGTCGAGCTGTCCAAGCTCGACGCCATGCTCGCCTTCTGCGAAACCGCCGCCTGCCGGCGCCAGCACATCCTGGCCCATTTCAGCGAGCAGAGCGCCCCCTGCGGCCACTGCGACAACTGCCTGAGCCCGCCGATCACCTTCGACGCCACGCTGCCGGTGCAGAAGCTGCTGTCGTGCATCTACCGCGTCGAACAACGCTTCGCCGCCAGCCACGTCATCGACGTGCTGCTCGGGCGCACCAACCAGAGTGTCACCGCCTTCGGCCACGACAAGCTGTCCACCTTCGGCATCGGGCGCGAACTCAACCAGCGCAGCTGGCGTTCGATCATCCGCCAGCTGGTGGCGAAGAAGCTGCTGCAGGTCGATATCGCGCGCGGCCAGTCGCTGGTGTTCGGCGACGGCTGCCGCGCCATCCTCAAGGGCGAGCAGAAGGTCTACCTGCGACCGCTGGCCGACGACAAGAAGAGCCGCAGCGCCAACACCGACCGCTGGTTGCGCACCGAGCGCGAGGAGCGGCTGTGGCAGACGCTGCGGCGCTGGCGCAAGAGCATCGCCGACGAGCACAACGTGCCGGCCTACGCCGTGTTCTCCGACAAGACGCTGCGCGAACTGGTCGAACAGCACCCGCTCAGCCGTCTCGCGCTGGGGCGCGTCTACGGTCTGGGCGAACTGAAGCTGGCGCGTTACGGCGACGCCCTGCTCGCCATACTCAACGAGGCGTCGCAGAGCGACGACTGATTCCATTACACTTGATCCATTGCTTACTTGGCCCTTGTCTTTTATTCCGGAGAATCGAACATGCCCGTCAACCTGAACCCCGTTAAGCCCGAACAGCTCGCCACCATCGCCGGCGTCGAACTGGCCGTGGCCGAAGCCGGCATCAAGAAGGCCGACCGCAAGGACGTGCTGGTGATCCGCATCGACAAGGGCAACACCGTCGCCGGCGTGTTCACCCAGAACCGCTTCTGCGCCGCCCCGGTGCAGATCAGCAAGGCCCACCTCGACGCCGGCGTGCAGATCCGCGCGCTGGTGATCAACACCGGCAACGCCAACGCCGGCACCGGCGAAGACGGCCGCCAGCGCGCGCTGAGCGTATGCCAGGCGCTGGCGACCGAACTCGACTGCGCGGTCGAGCAGATCCTGCCGTTCTCCACCGGCGTCATCCTCGAACCGCTGCCGGCCGACAAGATCATCGCCGCGCTGCCCCAGCGCCGCAGCGCCAACTGGGCCGAGGCCGCCGAAGCGATCATGACCACCGACACCGCCCCCAAGGCCACCAGTCGCACGCTGGATATCGACGGCCACAAGGTATCGATCACCGGCATCTCCAAGGGCGCCGGCATGATCCACCCGAACATGGCCACCATGCTCGGCTTCATCGCCACCGACGCCGCCATCACCCGGCCGATGGTCAACCAGCTGGTCAAGGAAGTCGCCGACCTCACCTTCAACTGCATCTCGATCGACGGCGACACCTCCACCAACGACAGCTTCATCCTGATCTCCACCGGCCAGAGCGGCGCGCCGCTGATCGACTCGCCCAACCAGCCGGCCTACGCCCAACTCAAGGCCGCACTGCTCGACGTCGCCACCGAACTGGCCCAGGCCATCGTGCGCGACGGCGAAGGCGCCACCAAGTTCATCACCGTCAAGGTCGAAGGCGGCCGTTCGGTCACCGAGTGCAAGGCCGTCGCCTACGCCATCGCCAAGTCACCGCTGGTCAAGACCGCCTTCTTCGCCTCCGACCCGAACCTGGGCCGTCTGCTGTGCGCAATCGGCTACGCCGGCGTCAACGACCTCGATGTCGACCGCATGGCGCTCTATCTGGACGATGTGCTGGTGGCCTGCAATGGCGGCCGCAACCCGGACTATAAGGAAGAAGACGGCCAGCGCGTGATGCAGCAGTCCGAGATCGGCGTACGCGTCGAACTCAACCGCGGCCTGGCCAGCGCCACGGTATGGACCTGCGACTTCTCCTACGACTACGTGCGCATCAACGCCGACTACCGCAGCTGATCGCGGGCCGGGATTGGTCGAAGCAAGGCCAATCGGTCATTAAGAGCGGGACAAGAAAAAAAGCCGGAGTTTTCTCCGGCTTTTTGCTCTTCCCGGGGACGGGGGTTGGGGCGGGAAAGGGCGTTCCGGCGGGGTTTTCGGGGGATTGCC